>NZ_CP050965.1:1418000-1772500 GCF_012273215.1 Gemella haemolysans
TATTATCAATAAAATGAATAATCTCCGCTTCTTTAATCATAGGTAGTTTTGGTGAACCAAATTCATACTTACCATGATGCGCAAGAATCATATGTCTAAGTAATGTAATTTCTTCAGCTTCAATACCTAATTTATCAGCCATTCGAGCTACTTCATCACTCATAATAACTATATGCCCTAATAGCTCACCTTCTAATGTATAAGAAGTTCCTACAGGTCCACTAAGTTCTATAGTTTTCCCTAAATCATGTAAAATAATACCACTATATAATAAATCCTTATTTAACGATGGATAAATTCCCACCAATGCTTTTGCTATTTTCAGCATTGTTGTTGTATGGTAAATCAGTCCTGAATAAAAATCATGATGCATTGATTTAGCCGCAGGGTAACTTATGAATTGTTTTTTATATTTATTTAACAATTCAATTGTTACTGTTCTTAAGTTCTCATTACTTATTTCTTTTAAGAAATAATTTAATTCATTTATCATTACATCTTTTGGTACTGGTGCTGTTTGAATATAATCTTGTATATCAATGTTGTCATTTTCTGTAGCCATTCGATAATTTTTAATTTTCAACTGTAGTTTTCCACGATAATCTAAAACCGTCCCTTCTACATAAACCATCTTACCAGCTTTTAAGTTTTCACTATCTTCTTCTTTAACTTCCCAAATTTTCCCATCAATGCTACCAGTTTTATCTTTCAGATATAATGTTAAATACGGTTTCCCACTTGTCGCAATTCCACGAATTACATTATCCAATAATAAAAACATACTAATCTCTTGATCAGTCTTAAAATCGCTTATGAACATTTCCTCACTCCTTCTTTTGTATATTATATATCCATATTATATTTTACTTTGTATTACAAAAAAATTCAAATAAATATAGTATAATACTCTATAAAATAGAAAAAAAGCCCAGAAATTTCTGAGCTTTTCATCTTATTAGTCAAATAGATCTTTTGCTTTTCTACTTACCTTATCCAGGAAGCTTTCCTCTTCTTCAACTTTTTCATTATTTAATTTAGCAAGTTCTAAGTATAACTCACGTTCTTTTGTTGATAGGTTTTTAGGAATTTCAATAGATACAACGATATAGTGATCCCCTTGACCATATCCCATAACGCTTTTAACACCTTTACCTGCTAGACGGAATTTACGTCCGTGTTGTGTTCCTGCTGGAACATTTAGTTCAATTTCACCTGTTAATGTACGAACATCAACTTTTGTTCCTAAAGCAGCCTGTGCTGGAGAAAGTTTTAATTCAGTGTAGATGTCATCATCTTCTCTGTGGAAGTATGAATCCTCAGCAACGATTACCTCTATGAATAAATCACCTGCTGGACCTCCATTTTCTCCTGCTCCACCTTTACCACGAAGGCGAACACGTTGTCCTGAACTAATTCCTTCTGGAATTTCTACTTCGTATTCTACTTCACGGTTATTATATCCTTTACCGAAACAATGAGCACATTTATCTTTAATGATTTTACCTCGTCCTTGACATTCAGAACATGTACGTTGACTTTGCATACGTCCGAATGGAGTATCTTGAATTACCGCTTCTTGTCCACTACCATTACATCTGTGACAAGTGTTTACAGATGAAGAATCTTTCGCTCCACTTCCGTGACAGTGGTCACATTCTACATCTTTACGAATTTTAATAGTTTTTTTCGTACCGAATACGGCATCCTCAAAACTTATACGAATTCGGTGTAATAAGTCTTCTCCTTGACGTGGGGCATTCGGATTACGACGTGATCCTCCACCACCGAAGAAACTTGAGAAAATATCTCCAAGGTCATCAAAACCACCTGAGAATCCAGAGAAACCTCCACCGAAGCCACCAAATCCACCTTGACCGGCTCCACCTTCAAATGCTGCGTGACCAAATTGATCATATTGAGCTTTTTTAGTATCGTCACTCAGTACTTCGTACGCTTCTGAAATTTCTTTGAACTTATCTTCAGCGCCTGGCTCTTTGTTGATATCTGGGTGATATTGTTTTGATAATTTACGATATGCTTTTTTAATTTCAGCTGCACTTGCGCTTTTACTTACGCCAAGTACCTCATAATAATCTCTTTTAGCCATCTTAATCTCTCCTATAATTATTTAACAAAGGGAGTGACTCAAAAATCGTGATTTCGGAGAAATCGATTTTGTCGAGTCACCCCCGCAAAGTTTATTAGATATCTAAAAGCTTTTATAAAGCAAATTTAGATATCAATAAACCACTGCGTCTATGAGTTCCCATATAAACTTTTTCAAAATTTATAACCTGTGGGTAACTCCCTTAGACTATTTATTTAATTATTTTTTCTCAGTGAAGTCTGCATCGATTGTATCATCATCGTTGTTAGATGAAGTTGCTCCTGCATCTGCTCCTTGAGCTCCAGCTGCAGCATTAGCTTGCTCGTAAAGTTTCATAGTCATTTCTTGAACAGCTTTGTTTAATTCATCTTTAGCAGCTTTAATTTCTTCTAAGTTATTGTTTTTAATAGCTTCTTTTAATGTATCGTTTTTAGCTTTAATGTTATCTAATAAGCTTTGGTCTACTTTATCTTTAGCTTCTTCTAATGCTTTATCTGCTTGGAATGAAAGTTGATCAGCTTCATTACGTACATCAGCTTCTTCTTTACGTTTAGCATCAGCGTCAGCATTAGCTTCTGCTTCTTTAACCATTCTATCGATATCTTCATCTGTTAATGAACTACTTGATTCAATAGTAATTTTTTGTTGTTTTTGAGTTCCAAGATCTTTAGCTGTAACATTTACAATACCATTTTTGTCGATATCGAATGTAACTTCGATTTGAGGTACTCCACGTGGTGCTGGTGGTATATCTGAAAGTTGGAATCTTCCAAGAGTTTTGTTGTCAGATGCCATTGGACGTTCACCTTGTAATACGTGGATATCTACTGCTGGTTGGTTATCTGCAGCTGTAGAGAATATTTGTGATTTAGAAGTTGGGATTGTAGTATTTCTTGGAATTAATACTGTCATAACTGATCCCATTGTTTCAATACCTAATGATAATGGAGTTACGTCTAATAATACTACGTCTTTAACGTCCCCTGTAATTACTCCACCTTGGATAGCAGCACCCATAGCTACTACTTCGTCAGGGTTTACTCCTTTATGAGGCTCTTTACCCATTTCTTTTTTAACAGCTTCTTGTACTGCTGGGATACGAGTAGATCCACCAACTAAGATTACTTGATCGATCTCACTTGGATTTAATCCAGCATCTTTAAGAGCTTGACGAGTTGGAATTAATGTTCTTTCTACTAAGCTGTGAGTAAGTTCATCAAATTTAGCACGAGTTAATGTGTTTTCTAAGTGAACTGGTCCGTTAGCTCCAGCTGAGATGAATGGTAGTGAAATTTGAGTTGAAGTTACACCAGATAAGTCTTTTTTAGCTTTTTCTGCTGCATCTTTAAGACGTTGCATTGCCATTTTATCTTGTGATAAGTCAATAGCTTGTTCTTTTTTGAATTCATCTACAAGGTAGTCGATAATAGCTTGGTCGAAGTCATCTCCACCTAGTAAGTTATCTCCTGATGTAGCTAATACTTCGAATACTCCATCTCCTAATTCTAAGATAGATACGTCGAAAGTACCACCACCTAAGTCGAATACTAATACTTTTTGATCTACATCTGTTTTTTCTAATCCGTATGCTAATGCTGCTGCAGTAGGTTCGTTGATAATACGTTCTACTTCTAATCCAGCGATTTTACCAGCGTCTTTAGTTGCTTGACGTTGAGCGTCGTTGAAGTAAGCTGGTACTGTGATAACAGCTTTAGTTACTTTTTCACCTAAGTAGGCTTCAGCAGTTGCTTTTAAGTTTTGTAAAATCATTGCTGAGATTTCTTGTGGTGAGTATTTTTTACCATTTACATCTTCTTTGTAATCTGTACCCATGTGACGTTTGATAGAAATTACTGTGTTAGGGTTAGTAATTGCTTGACGTTTTGCTACTTCCCCTACTTGAATTTCATCACCTTTGAATGCTACTACAGAAGGTGTAGTTCTGTTACCTTCTGGGTTAGGGATTACTTTAGCTTCCCCACCTTCTAATACTGATACACATGAGTTAGTTGTTCCTAAGTCGATACCTATAATTTTTGACATATTCTTGTCCTCCTTAAATTTATAATAACTATATTTTCAAATTTATTTGTTAAAATGATTATTTCACTCTAACAAAGTCTTATATTACTTTTTTAAATGCTTTTCAGCTTTACACTGAAAATATTCTACGCAGTGGCTACATACCAATCATTTCGTTGCTACGCTCCTCATTCTTGGTGTAGCTGTGCGATTCTTACTCCTAACTTTTTTCTTCACCTTCTAGGTTCCAAAAAACTAAGGATTAATAATTACGAGTTAACCTTAACCATTGCTGGTCTGATTACTCTATCTTTTAGTTTGTAACCTTTTTGGAATGTATCTAAGATTACTCCGCTTTCTTTGTCACTTTCTTCTCCTTGCATTACTGCGTGGTGGAAGTTTGGATCGAACTGAGCATTTTCAGTTTCTACTAGTTCAACACCTTCTGATTTAAGTACTGCTTGTAATCCTTCGTATACCATTTGTACACCTTTTAAAACTGTTTGTACTTCTTCATTAGTTGACTCAACTTGTAAAGCACGTTCTAAATTGTCCAAACTTGGTAAGATTTCTGTAATTACTTTTTGACTCTTATAAGCATTTATAGTTTCAATTTCTTGATTCTTACGTCGTTTAAAGTTTTCAAATTCTGCGTAAAGTCGTAAGTATTTGTCTTCTGACGCTTTTACTTCTTCTTGCAGTTTTTCAATTTGTTCTTGCAATAACTCTTCTGCAGTTTTTTCAACTACTTCTTCAGAGTCTGTCGTTTCTTCAGTCTCAACAGTTTCTTCTGCTGTTACTTCTTCTTGTAGAGTTTCTTTTTGTTCTTCAGTAGCCATCTCTACCTCCTAATTATTTTAAATTATTATTTAAATTATCACGAACACAAGCTATAAGTGTCATGATTTTCGAATAGTCCATTCTCTTTGGTCCAAATACGGCTATTACACCTTGACCTTTAGATGTGTTATAACTACTAGACACTAATGAAAGATCATCTATATTCCCAAGCTTAAGCTCAGTTCCTATTTTAATAGATGGTTTGTCTGTTACTTCATTATTATCTAGAAGCTCGACTATCTTATCATCTTCTAAGAGCGATACTACTTCTTTTAATTTTTCTACATTGTCTATATCGGGTTGTTTAAGTAAATTGTACTTACCCCCTAATGCTACAGTCTTTTTAATTTTATTTTGCAACAATCTGTTTAAAGCTACCACTATCATATCGTAGTTGTTAACTTTATTCTTTAGATATTTTTCTAACTCACCGTGAATCATTACGTGAGCTGTTGCCATATCCACATCATAGAAGTAACTTTGAAGAAGTTTATTAATCTCCCCTATATCTTCTGCGGTGAAATCTGCATCAAGTTTATAGTTTTGTTGGAATACCTCTCCTATATTTGTTACTAAAATAACGAGAATACTACGACTACTCAGAAGAATAACCTCTATCTTATTAATGCGCCTATCCGTTTTTGTCGGGGCTAGTATCACCGCCGTACAATCAGTTAAGTCCGATAGTACTATTGCATTTTTTTCTAGATAGTTATTTTCTGAGACTATATCATCACCAGAAAGTTGTTTAAGTTTTTCATTCTCACTATTCGATAGTTCATAATCTTTTTTTATATAATCTACATAATAGCGATAACCTTTTTCCGAAGGTACTCGACCTGATGAAATATGAGTCTTTTTAATCAATCCTTCTTTTTCTAACTTACTCATATCATTTCTTATCGTTGCCGAACTGAAATCAATATTTTGAGCAATTTGCTTAGAACCTACAGGTTGATTAGTCGTAATAAAATTTTCGACTATAGATTGAAGAATGAGTACTTGTCTATCTATTAACATCGTCATCACCTATTCTCCAATTTTGTGTTTTAGCACTCTAAGTATCTGACTGCTAATCACATATATAATAATATCATTAAGGTCAAAATAAGTCAATAGGTTTTCGAAAAGTTTTTTGACTTTTTTTGACTTTTGTTTTTTATGCAACAAAAACTTGAAATAACTGTTCTTGTAATTTTAATTTATATTATTAAATTAAAGTTAAAAAGTAAATCAACGTTTTAACTTATTATTTTCACTTATTATTTTAGTGTGATATAATAGATACTAATACAATAGAATAAGAGGTGTTATAATGAAAAAAATATTAAAATTCTGTGCCTTACTTTTATCTTTTGCACTATTATTAACAGCTTGTGGTAGCGAGGAAAAGACAAAAGTTTATACAGAAACAAGTAATAATCAAGAACATGTATCTACTATTTATTATAAGGGCGATACAGTGAATAAAGTCATTACTGTTTCAACTCTAAATGATAATGTTTCAAACCTAGATAGCGCTCTAGAAACAGTCAAAAAATCTTTTTTAAAGAAACCAAATTTCGATGGATATACGCGCTCTGCTGAAATTAAAGATGGAAAAATTGTTCTTACTACTGAAACTGACTACAATAAACTAGATTTTGAAACATATAGAGGAAGAATCCATCTATCAGGTTCTGCCACACTTGAAAATGAAAGAAAGTTAAGTAACGTAGAAAATAATCTTAAAAAAGAAGGAGCTACTGAGAAAAAATAATACAAATTATATTAAGGTGAAAAAATGAAAAAAATATTAAAATTAATTACACCATTACTTGCAACACTATTCTTGCTTACAGCGTGTTCTAGCGAAAAAACAAAAGTATATACTTCAACTTTTAATAATAATCAAGAAAATGAAACAACTATTACTTATAAAGGTGACGTTGTAAATAAAATAAAAACTGTAGCTAATATTAAAGATCTTGGTACAGATACAGAGTCTGCTTTTGAATATATCAAAAAAACAGTTAATGAAAAAAACAAAGATATCAAAGGTGTTACATACAATGTAGAAAGAAAAGGTGACAAGGTCATAATCACTTTGAATTTAGACTTTGACAAAATAGACTTCGATAAAGATAAAGATCGTCTAGAATTTAAAACTTCTTCTTTAGATGAAGCAAGAAAATTAAGTTATGTTGAGGAAAATATCAAAAAAGAAGGCGCTACTGAGAAAAAATAATACAAATTATATTGAGGTGAAAAAATGAAAAAAATATTAAAATTAATTACACCATTACTTGCAACATTATTCTTACTTACAGCATGTTCTAGTGAAAAAACAAAAGTATATACTACAACTTTTGGAAATGGTCAAGAAAATGAAACAACTATTATTTATAAAGGAGATGTTGTAAACAAGATAATAACTATATCTAATATTAAAGAACTTGGAGCGGATAGTAATTTTGCTTTTGAATCTATCAAAAAATCAATTGATGAACAAAATAAAGATATCAAAGGTCTTACGTATAATGTAGAGAAAAAAGACGACAAAGTAGTTATTACATGGGATTTAGATTTTTCTAAAATAGATTTTGATAAAGATAAAGATCGTCTACATCTTAAAGGTTCTTCTTTAGGTGAAGAAAGAAAATTAAGCTACGTTGAGGAAAATATCAAAAAAGCTGGTGGCGTAGAGAAAAAATAACAATTTATTAGCGTTTGAAAAGTTAGAATTAATAGTCTAATTTTTTGAACGCTTTTTATTATATAAGTAAAAATGGTTTTTATTCTCAGCTTTCTTGTATATTCAGAGAAATTCTTGTATAATATTAAACGAAATACAGTGAGGTAAATAAATTTGGAACTTATAGAACTTAAAAAAGAATTGGAAGAAGTAAATAAACAAATATCAGAGTTCAAAACTTCATTAAAGATAGAAGAAAAAGAGCAAAGAGTAGCTGAAATTGAAAATATGATGCTAGAGGCTGATTTTTGGAATGATAGTGAAACAGCCAGTCTATTAGTTACAGAATCAAAAAGTATAAAAAAAGAACTTGATGAATTTAGTGAAATGATAGACTATCTAGAACACTCTGAAGAGATGGTTGAATTTCTAAAAGATGAAGATGACGAAGAAATTTATCAAGATTTACTAGAAACAGTAGTCAACCTTAAATCAAGCGTTGAAGATTTTAGCTTTAGATTATTATTCTCAGAAGAATACGACAATAATACTGCTATTTTAGAAATACATGCTGGGGCTGGCGGTACTGATGCTACAGACTGGTCAGAATTAATGTTACGTATGTATGAAAGATTCTTCACAAAGCAGGGGTTAAAATACAGCTATTTAAACTATCAATCTGGTGATATCACTGGTGTTAAATCAGCAACTATAAAAGTTGAAGGTGACTTTGCATATGGATTACTAAAAGGAGAAAAAGGTGTTCACCGGGTTGTTCGTATCTCACCTTTTGATCCGTCTGGAAAAAGACATACATCGTTCGCTTCAATCGATGTAATTCCAGAATTTAACGATGATGAAATAAATATCGAAATCAATAATGAAGATTTAAAAATAGACACATACAGAGCTCAAGGGGCTGGTGGACAACATATTAACACTACAGATTCAGCGGTTCGTATTACCCACCTTCCTACTGGCATCGTAGTTCAATCACAAGCTGAACGAAGCCAAATTAAAAATAAAGATGCTGCTATGAAAAACTTAAAATCAAAACTTTATCAACTTGAAATAGAAGAAAAAGAAAGAGAATTAGCCGCGATTCGTGGTGAACAAAAGGACATTGGTTGGGGTTCTCAAATTCGTTCTTATGTATTTACTCCATATACAATGGTAAAAGATCACAGAACAAACTACGAAGTATCTACAGTAGACAAAGTAATGGATGGTGAAATAATTGATTTTATCGATGCTTATCTACATTACAATATGAAAGAAAAAGAAGTACTATAGAAAATGGACCTACCGGTGTGAACCGATAGGTCTATTAATTTTTATTTCTTCTCATCAAATCTTTCTTCTATAAGTTTTTCTTCTGTTTTTTTCAAACTTACTTTTTCATTTCCTACACCTACACCTGGTAACCCTGATAGTTCATGGACATTTGCAATAGAATAATCAACCGTTACAGTTTCTATAGCAACTTTATCTTGATAATCAACCTTGTCTTCTAAACCTTTTATATCTTTGTATCTTTGACCAAGTTTCTCAGCTTGTTGTTTAAAGGCTTCTTTTGTTGTTTTTAATTCAGAATAAGTAATAATATTTTTGGCTGTTTGTTTTGTTACAACATCACCTTTATAATAAAGTGTAATTTCCATTTGTACACCAGGTTGTTTCTTAACATAAACCTTACTACCTTCTTTTTCAGAACATCCGACTAAAAATACTAATAAAAAAACTGATATAATTTGTAATATCTTTTTCATTTTATAAACTCTCCTATCCTTTAGATAACAATATTATACCACAGTTTAAAAACAATGCAAATGTTATTAAAAAAGCGATACAAAATTGTATCGCCTTTTCTAATTATAGTTTTTCGTATTCAGCTGGTACATCAAATGGATTTTCTTTATTAATATGATCGTAGAACATAACTCCATTTAAATGATCAATTTCGTGTTGGAAACAAATTGCTGGTAAGTCTGTTAAAGTTAAAGTAACTTTCTCATCATTTTCATTATAACCAACTACTTTAATTTTTGAATAACGAGGAACATATCCTTTAATTTCTTTATCTACTGATAAACATCCTTCTCCACCAGCTAAGTAACATTTTGCAGCTGAATTTGAGATGATTTTTGGATTATATAATGCATAAGAAACTGTATCTTCTGGGAACTCCTCATCTGGAATGTGCACTGCGATCATTCTTTTTGAAACGTTAATTTGCGGTGCCGCTAATCCTATCCCTGGTTTTAATCCTAATTTTTCTGCTTTCTCATCATCTTGAGAAGCTATAACATATTCTAATAATCCACGTAAAATAGCTTTATCTTCGTCTGAAATCGGACTTTTTACTTCTTCAGCACGTGCTCTAAGTGTCGCATGTGGATCAATAATTATATCTTTAGTTGTTATCAATTTTTTTCTCCTTTATTTCTAATTATTTCTCTCGATCTTTCATCCTTATTTTATTATTTCATAAATAGCTCAGAATGTCAAAGTTTCCTACCCGACAGTTTTTTAAAATTCTTTTTTACGAAACATATTAGTATAATTTTCAATCTTTGTTTTAGAATTTTCTGAATTTTATTTTTGTGTTTTTCTATATTTCATGATATCATAGTAATATTGATAATTTATAAATAAGTTTTTTAGGAGGCTGTATTATGACTTTTGAAAATTACCAATATACTAGACCAGATACTGATCAAATAAAAAAACAATTAGAAACATTAATAGAAAAATTAAATTCGGCAAATACTGTCGAAGAAACTTTAGAAATTTTTAACGAATACAACAAACTTCGTAATAGCGTTGAAACATTAGCTCAGTTAGTAGAAATCCGTGCAACAATCGACACTACTGATAAGTTTTATGAAGCTGAAAGAGATTTTTGGGATGACTTCAATCCTGAATTAACTTCTCTTCTTAGCAAATTCGACAAAGCAATATTCGATTCTAAATTCAAAGAAGAATTAAAAAAAGAAATTGGAGAACACTACTTTAACCTAATTGAATCTTCTCTTAAAGTATTTAGTGATGAAATCATCGAAGACTTAAAAGAAGAAAATAAACTTACTTCTGAATATACTAAGCTTACTTCAAGTGCTAAAATTCCATTTGATGGTGGAATTCACAACTTAAGCGGTATGGCTAAATATACTCAAGATGCAAACCGTGAGACTCGTCTATTAGCAAGTCAGGCTGTTGCAAAATTCTTCAAAGAAAACTTAGAACAATACGATAGCATTTACGACCGTATGGTTAAAGTTCGTACTCGAATTGCGAAAAAACTTGGTTTTGATAACTTCGTAGAAGTTGCTTACCTTCGTCTACGTAGAACTGACTACAATGCAAAAGACGTAGCAAACTACAGAAAACAAATTTTCGAAGAAATCGTACCTATAGTTGAAGAACTTAAAAAAGCACAAGCTAATCGTCTAGGACTTGAAAAACTTTCATTCCATGATGAAGGTGTAACATTCAAATCTGGTAACCCTACTCCAAAAGGTGACCGTCCTACACTTGTTGATTATGCTAAAACAATGTATAAAGAATTATCACCAGAAACTGATGAATTCTTTACATTTATGACTGAAAACAACTTATTAGACTTAGATACAAAACCAGGAAAAGCTGGTGGTGGTTACTGTACATTTATTCCAGATTACAAAGCACCATTTATCTTCGCTAACTTCAACCAAACTCCACATGATGTTACGGTCTTAACTCATGAAGCTGGACATGCTTTCCAAGTTTTCCAAAGTAGAAATCATATGCCAGATTACGTTTGGCCAACATTCGAAGCTTGTGAAATTCACTCAATGAGTATGGAATTTTTAACATGGCCATGGATGAACCTATTCTTCAAAGAAGATACTGATAAATTCAAATACTACCACATGACTACAGCAATTAAATTCTTACCTTATGGTGTTACTGTAGATGAATTCCAACACGAAGTATACGAAAATCCAGAATTAACACCACAAGAGCGTCGTATGAAATGGTTAGAAGTAGAAAGAAAATACTTACCATCACGTTACTACGAAGAAATTCCAGAACTTGATGAAGGATTATTCTTCTATAGACAAGGACACTTATTTAGTGTACCATTCTACTACATTGACTATACTCTAGCTCAAGTCTGTGCCTTCCAATTCTGGAAAAAAGCTAACGAAAATAGAGAAAAAGCATGGGAAGAATATCTACACCTATGTAAACAAGGTGGAACTAAACCATTCTTAGAATTAGTTAAAGAAGCAAATCTAGAAAATCCATTCAAAGACGGAACTATTTCTAATATTGTGCCAGAGCTTAAAAAATACCTTGACTCTGTAGATGCTACAAAATTCTAAACCTTATACTTAAAGGGGCTAACCCAAAAGACCTAAATTTTAACAAAGTGTATATGAGAACTCATAGACGCAGTCGTTTATTGATATCTAAAATCGCTTTAGAAAAGCTTTTTAAATATCTAATAAACTGTGCGGGGGTGACTCGACAAAATCGATTTCTTCGAAATCACGATTTTTGAGTCACTCCCTTAAACATAAATAATCATTGATTTAGGAGGAAAAATATGAAAGAAAAGAAAATAGCTGCATTTTTTGATATTGATGGAACTCTATATAGAGATTCTCTAATGACAGAACATTTTAAAAAATTAATAAAATATGAAGTTGTAGATGAAAGATATTGGATAAACGGTGTAAAAGATACATACATCAACTGGGATAAACGTTTTGAAGATTATGACAACTATCTATTCGGTGTATCTGAAGCTTACGTTCAAGCAATAACAGGTCTTCATAAAAAATATATTGATTTCGCTACTGAACAAGTAATGAAACTTAAAGCAGATCGTGTTTATAAATTTACTAGAAATATTATTGAAAAACATAAAAAGAATGGTCATTTAATTATTTTCATTTCTGGTAGTCCTGACTATCTTGTTGAAGCTATGGGGAAAAAACATCATGCATTTCTTGCGATTGGTAGTAAATATATTATAGAAGATGATAAATTTACAGGTGAAGTAATTCCAATGTGGGATGCAGATAGTAAAAACAATATGATTGATAAATTGGTAGAAGAATATAACATAGATCTTTCTGAATCATTCGCTTACGGAGATACTAATGGGGATTATAATATGCTAAGACGTGTCGGCAATCCCGTTGCAATGAATCCGAGTCGTGAACTTCTTAGTAAAATCAAAGAAAACAAAGAGCTAGCTGAAAAAGCTACTATTTTAATCGAAAGAAAAGATGTTATTTATAAAACACGAGCAACTATCGACATTGTTGAAATATAAAACACAACAAGAGCCTGACCTAATCGTCGGACTCTTGTATTTTTTATTCTATTCAATCATTTTCTTCAGACTATTCTTCTGAATCTTTCCACACAAATAGTGCTCCAACACTGTTGATAATGTAGAAGATATATTTACCAACATTAGCAAAATTCCCTTGAACAATTGCTTTTGTAAGTTGAACAAAATTATATAGTAACCAGAATGGCCATTGTGTCGTTAACTTGAATGTATTTAATCCATTACCCATTAATGAAAATGCAAACGCAATTGTAGTAATATACGCAAGAGTACTCATTTTACCATGATATCCAATGTAGTTTGTCGCATAAGAAAATACAAATGAAAGAACTGCAATTGCTGTTAATACTGAATATAATTTCGCTTTAGACATTGTATTTGGTTTGTCTGTAGACTTATTCCACACATAGATTGCACCTAGATAGATTAAAAATGTCACTGGATATGTAATAATTGCCGCCTTATTTCCTAAAATATAATCAATCACTCCCGATAACACTGCATTAATAATACCTAAATAGTTTCCAAGCTTACTTAATTTTCCTGTAAATCTTGTCGATAACATCGAAATACCAACATTAATAACAGAAATAAGTCCAAATGGTACAAGTGCAGTCCACGGTCCCCAATCAACGAATTTATCCAATCTCGTTGCTAAATAACCTGATGCAATAGCTATGCTAATTACTAAAATAACTCCTAATAAATCAAACCATTTTGATGTTGCAAATATTTTTAACTTTTGTTTCATAAAGTATTTTATTCCTTTTTTTAATTATTACATTTTTATTATGTAATCCTAATTTTTTAGGTTCTTAGTAACTTTTTTATACCGCTTACTAAAAATCTTATTTTCATTATACATCAAACATTTTCAACTTTCAATAAAATTATTTTCACGCTTTCACATAATTATTATATAACATAAATAATTTCTTAATAGATACTGACTACATTTCCTCTATTAAAGTTTTTAATCTAATACATAAAAATCATTTATTTTTTTACTTCATTAGAAATTTTTTTATTTTTATCATAAAACTTTTATTTTTTAAAAAATTTCTTTCTAATTACTTTACTTTCTAATTGATAATGATTATAATTTATAATAGAACAAATATTAATCATGAAAGTGAGTTTAAATTAATGAAGAAAAATAAATTATTTTTAGCACTAATGGCTGGAACTATCGTAATTAGCGGATGCTCTGCTAAATCAGAAAAAAAAGAAGAAAATAAATCAGCACAAGTTGATACATCAAAAGGAACAAAAGAACAACTTAAACAAGCTACTGAGCTTTACAAAAAATTCGTAGAAAACCAAGTGGATACTCTACTTAAAGACACAGAAAAATTTGCTGAAACTATTAAAGCAGGAAATCTGGAAGAAGCTAAAAAACAATACCCACTTATTCGTATGGCATATGAACGTTCAGAACCAATTGCAGAAAGTTTTGGAGAATTAGATGTTAACATCGACTTCCGTCTTGCTGACTACTTAGAAGAAAATAAAACTGAAGACGGATGGCGTGGATTCCACAGAATAGAAAAGATTATGTGGGAAAAAAATACTACTAAAGGTACTGAAGAATATGCAGACCAATTAGTAAAAGACGTTAAAGAACTAAAAGCAAAAGTTGCTACTGTTGAAGTTACACCTGACTTAATGGTAACTGGAGCTGTTGACCTACTTAACGAAGTTGCAACACAAAAAATTACAGGTGAAGAAGAAATCTTCTCTCACACTGACCTTTACGACTTCAAAGCTAATATCGAAGGTGCTGAAGAAATCTTCAAAATCTTTAAACCTTTAATCGAGAAAAAAGACAGCAAATTAGCAAAAGATTTAGTTGAAAAATTCGCTACAATCAACAGTCTATTAGATAAATACAAAACTGATGACAAAAATTATAAACTATATACTGACTTAACAAAAGAAAATACAAAAGAACTTTCTGAAGCAGTAACAAAATTAGGTGAACCACTTTCACAAATGGGTGTAATTTTAGACGAAGAGGCTAAGTAATATGGAAGAATCTGGTAAAAAATGGATTGACAAAAAAATAACAAGACGTGATTTCCTAAAGAAAGCAGGAATGACTGGAGCTGGTGCCGTTGTCGGAGCCTCTGCTCTTGGAGGATTTTTCGCTAACAAAGCTGAAAATAACAGAGTTATTGCTGATGGAGACGAAAAGATTACATTCTACGGTAAACATCAAGCTGGTATTACTACTCTTATGCAAAAATGTGTTTATTTCGTAGTATTAGATTTACACTCTACTAAACGTGATGATGTTATTGAGATGTTCAAAGAATGGACAAAATACAGTGAAAAATTAATGAACGGCGAATTAGTCGAACCTGCGCTTAAAAACCATTATTTACCACCAAAAGATACTGGAGAAACGGTAGGACTAAACCACTATCGTTTAACCCTTACATTCGGAATTAGTCCAAGTTTTCTAAAAAAAATGAACTTGGAAAATAAAAATCTTGAAGAGTTTAAAGACCTACCACCTTTTGCTAGGGAACAACTTAAAGAAAAATATACTGGTGGAGATATATGTATTCAAGCATGTGCAGATGATGAACAAGTAGCCTTTCACGCTGTTCGTAACCTAGTTAGAAAAGCTCGTTCTACAGTAACTATGAAATGGAGTCAATCAGGTTTTGCTGCAATTGGAAATCGAGTTGAAACACCTCGTAATCTTTTTGGATTTAAGGACGGTACTGCCAACGCTACTAAAGAAGAACAATTTGATAAAATCGTATGGTGTGATAAAGATAACTGGATGAAAAATGGAAGTTATATGGCTGTTAGACGTATTCAGATGCACCTTGAAACTTGGGATAGAACAAATTTAAATGAACAAGAAAATACCTTTGGAAGATATAAAGAAAGTGGTGCTCCTTTCGGTGAGACTGATGAATTCGCACCTATAGACCTTAACAAAAAAGGTCCGGATGGAAAACCTTTAATACCTGTAACTTCACATGTCCATTTAGCTCATAAACCTGGTGTTGAATTACTTAGAAGATCGTATTCTTATTCAGACGGCATAAATGAAACTACAGGTCAATTTGACTCAGGTCTCCTATTTATTTCTTTTCAAAAAGATCCAAAACAATTTATTACAATTCAAAACAGCTTAGGAACTGAAGATAAAATGAATGAATACATAACTCATATAGGTAGCGGCCTATTTGCATGTTTTGGAGGAATTAAGGAGGGTGAATATATTGGCCAAAAACTTTTTGACTAAAATTATTTTAGCCTTTATCGTGATTCTTAGTTTCAGCTCACCGTATTTAAAAACTATTGTAGCTAAAGAATCGTATAGTAATCCTTTCATAAAAATTACAGATGCCAACACCGCATTAACAAACAATGATAAAGATAAAGCTAAAAAATTAATAGATGAATTTAAAACAGAATTTGAGTCTACAAAAAATTCAGATTCTGAAGCTGGAAAAAAAGTTAAACAAACATTAAAATCAAACGACATCAACGAAGATCAACTTAGAGAATTATCAACTGCCCTACTTGCTTTTGAAAATGAACAAAATCCTCTTGATGTTGAAGCAGAAAAGAAAGCTTTTAAAACAAAACTCTTTCCTGCTTTTGATAAATTAGAAAAAGCAATTGATACTAAAAATGTAGAAACTATGAAAGCAGAGTATGTAAAATACAACGCTGCTTGGGTTAGAAATGAAGGTATCGTAAGAACACTTGAACCTGCTTACTATGGAAAAGTCGAAACAACAATGTCATTTCTTCGTAGTTCAATGGAAGTTGAACCTTACGACTATCAAACTACAAAAATGTATTTAACAGATTTAAAAAACTACCTTGACGATTTTCTAGCTGGTAAAAAACTAGAACAATCTTCAGATGTAAAAACACTTGAACAAGGTATAAAACTTCTAGAAGAAAGTTACTCAGCATTCAAAGATGGTAACAAAGCTCAAGGTTCTCAAAAAATGAAGAAATTCATTGAAGTTTGGCCTGTTATCGAAGGAGAAGTCCGTACACGTAACGCTTCGTTATATACTAAAGTAGAGAGTGAAACTCCTATAATAATGGTTAAAGGTAACGAGCAAAAATATCAAGACCAACTTAAAAACTTGATTTCAGAGCTTTCTAAAATCGATACGAAGTCTAACTATACTGCATTAGGTTCTATGCTAATTTTACTTCGTGAAGGTGTGGAAGCACTTATTATCGTTCTTTCATTAGCCAGCGCCTTAAAAGCAGCAAAACAAAGAAAAGGTTTAATTTGGATATACGCAGGAGCTGTAGTAGGTATTCTTTCTAGTATTCTTGCAGCTGTAATCTTAAAATATTCATTCCCAGCTCTGTCATCTGGTACTAACAGAGAAATTATCGAAGGTGTTGTTGGTATCTTCGCAGTAGTAATGATGATAGGTATCGGAATTTGGCTACATAGTAAAAGTTCTGTTAAAGCATGGAAAAAATATATGGACACTAAACTAAATCTAGTACTTTCAACTGGAAGTTTCATATCTATGTTCACACTTAGCTTCCTAGCTGTATTTAGAGAAGGTGCCGAAACTATTCTATTCTATGCTGGTATCATGCCACTTATTTCAACAACTAACTTATTAATCGGTATAGTGCTTGCTGTTGTTGCATTGATTATTATCGGTATAATCATGGTAAAAGCTTCAGGAAAACTTCCTATCAGTAAAGTATTCCTAGTACTATCTTGGTTAATCTATATTCTAGGATTCAAGATGCTTGGAGTAAGTGTACATGCTCTACAAATAACTGATATTGTTTCAAATCATATTATAGACTACTTACCTACTATCGAAATCTTAGGAATTTATCCTAGTTACGAAGTAGTAATAGCTCAACTAATTTATATCGTCGTTGTAGCTATTAGTATATTCTATGAAAAATCTAAAAATAAATAGGTAACAAATGATGAAATATGGAGATAAAATATCTACCGTAGATCATCTAACTGAACTAAGAAAGAGACTAATACTAAGCCTTGTGTTTTTTATTGTCTCTTTCATAGTGAGTTTATTATGGTCTGCGGATATTTATAAATTTTTAACTAGTAATTTTAATAATAAATTGATTGTTCTTGGACCTAATGATATACTATGGATATATCTAACACTCGCAGGTATTTGTGCCTTCACTTTTTCGATACCATTTATCTGTTATCAAATTTTGGCATTTATAAAACCTGCACTAGAAGAAAAAGAAGCCCGTGCATTACTAGCTTATATACCAGCTGTATTCATTTGCTTCATAGTAGGTTTAATCTTCGGGTTCTTTCTAGTAACCCCAGCTATTTTAAATGTGCTTCTTTCTATTGGTGATGACTTGTTCAATACACAATTAACAGCTCAAAATTATCTATCGTTTGTTATTAATACTACGATTCCGATAGCAATACTTTTTGAATTCCCTGTTGTTGTAGCATTTTTAACATCATTAGGTATTCTAACACCATCATTTTTAACACGTAATAGAAGATATGCATATTTTATACTAATCGTAATAGCTGTTGTTATTACACCCGCTGACTTTATCAGCGACATCGTTATGTCTATACCATTAATTTTAATTTATGAAATTAGTATCGTTATTAGCAAGTATATTTACAACAAAAGAGGTGAAAAATAATGGGATTTTTACGTGATATCGGGGCTCCTGGAGTTATAGTTCTTATTATAGCTGCTCTAATCATCTTCGGTCCTAAACGTCTACCTGAACTTGGAGAATCAATAGGAAAAATGTTTACATCATTTAAAAAATCAATTTCGGGACTGACTGAAGAAGAAAACTCAACAAAACAAGACGAAAAAAAAGAAAACTAAAAATAGACTTTACAATATGTTTAAAAGCATATCTGTAAAGTCTATTGTTTTGTCTTTATTTTGATAGTTCAGTTAAATCATATGGTGTTTGTTGATAAACTTGGTTTAACCAGTTGTGATAGAATAAGTAAGCTACACCTCTCCATCTATTTTTAGGAGTTTTTGTATCATCATTTCCTGGGTAATAATTCACCGGAACTTCTATTGGTAGATTACTATTTTTATCACGAACATACTCATTGTGAAGTGTATCAGCATCATATTCAATGTGCCCTGTCACAAATACTTTTCTTAAATCTTTAGTTGCTGCAAGAAGTGTTCCAACCTCTTCTGATCTAGCTAGTACATCAAGCTCAGAAATAGTAGGAAGTTTTTCTTCCTCTATCTTAGTATGTCTAGAATGAGGAGCTAAGAATGTATCTGTAAATCCTCTAGTTAGTGTGTGATTTTCTATAAGAACATCGTGTTCAAAAACCCCAAATATCTTATCATCAACTTGCTCTTTTTTTACACCAAAATGGTAATATAAACTTGCTTGTGCAGCCCAACATATATTTAATGTTGAAAATACATGCGTTTTACTCCAATCAAAAATTTGATTTAACTCTCCCCAATAGTTTACATCTTCGAATTCTAAATGTTCAATTGGCGCTCCCGTAATAATTAGCCCATCATAATAGCTGTATTGCACTTCATCAAATGTTTTATAGAATTTTTCTAAGTACGATTGTGGCGTATTTTTTGCCACGTGACTAGTAGTATGTAAAAATTCTACTTTGATTTGAAGTGGAGAATTCCCTAAAAGCCTTAATAACTGACGTTCTGTTTCTTCTTTCTTCGGCATTAAATTCAAGATTAGTATTTTTAAAGGTCTAATATCTTGGTTTTTCGCCCTATTTTCCTCTATTACTACTACCCCTTCTTCCAATAATTTATTTTTCACTGGTAATTCATTTTGTATACATATTGGCATTGTCTATCTCCTTAACTACTCTTTTTCTTAAATAAAAAAACTCGCCACTATTACAAACTTATGTAATAGGGACGAGTCTATCGTGTTACCACCCATGTTCGTGAATATATTTATTCACCTTTATCGATACGTGTTCATATCGTTGTGCTGTATCGCGCACTTACGTAATTACCTATTAGATAATTATTACTCCGAGACCATTTTCAATTATATCTTTTCTTACTTTCTTCCACCAACCGAAAGTTCTCTGCTTTGAATCAATTATAACCTACTTATCTCTTCAATGTGTTTCATATTAGTTTACTTAACATTATAAAGAATTTAACACTATTTGTCAATAGAAAGCGCCTTAAAAATCTTAAAAGCAAAGAAATCTATGATTCTCCATTACCGATGAATTATTTATTAAATTCAATAAGTTCAAACTTTTCTCCATCATAGTCAAGAACACTAACAGAAGTATTTACTATTACTCCACGCCCTACATCTTTAATACCTTTTTGAGTTAAGAAAGAGCGAATTAATCCACCATGACATACTGCCAACATAGTTTTATCTGGGTGTTCCTCATATTTTTCTTTAAAGAATGCTTCTACTCTGTCTGCGGCATCTGTATCTAACTCCATACCTCTTGTTTCACCCGCTTTAAGACCAGCACCATATTCAGCAAAAGATACGCCTTCATATTCTCCATATGATTTTTCTATTAATCTTTTATCTTTGATTACTGATAATTTCTTATTATCTTCACTATTTGAATTGTCTAGCATATATCTCGCTGTATCATATGCTCTATCTAAAACACTACTATAAGCTATATCAATATCATATCCTTCAATTTTCTTACCTGCAGCAATCCCTTGACGGATTCCTTCTTTATTCAATGGAATGTCTGTATGTCCTTGAACTAATTTATTTTTATTATAATCTGTTTCTCCGTGTCTCGCTAAAATAATACGCATGATCTCATCTCCTTACTAAAAAATAGGGAGCGGCCAAATAAAATCAATTTTTATAAAACTATGATTTCTTAGCCGTTCCCTTAATAATTTTAAATATTAAATTTCTCTAATATATAGTCTTTTCCGTCATAGTGCAGCACGTTTAACGCTGTGTTGTTAATCAACATATTAGATTCAGGATATAATCCTAATGTACGTAAAAATATACGAATAAATGCACCATGACAAACAACTAAAATTGTTTCATCTTTGTGATTTAAATATTTTTCATTGAAAAATGAACTTGCTCTTTCATAAACATCTTCGTCTTTTTCTATAGACTCTAAACCAGATTGAGCTTCTAATGCTGAAAAATATTCATCAAAAGTACTCTCTTCGAAAACACCGAAGAATTTCTCTATTAAACGAGCATCTTCAGTAATTTCTTTATCTATATTAATCTCATTGTTAGAATTATCAAGCATAAGTCTAGCTGTCTTTACAGCACGTTTTAACGGGCTACTAAAGGCAAAATCAATGTCATACTCAGTTAACTTTTGACCTGCATTTCTCGCTTGACCTCTACCAGTTTCATTTAATTCAATATCACTATGTCCTTGAATTAATTTATTTTTGTTATAATCAGTTTCACCATGTCTTACTAATAATATTTTCATGATTTTTACCTATTCAAAAATGAAATCTTCATCTTCAATTGATTCAACATTCATACTTACAACATATCCATCACCTTTAACACTGAAGAAGTCATGGTTTTTAGTGTTAGTATTCATTGCATTTTCAATGATTGGATTAATTTCTTTATCTTCGAAGTATCCAGGGTATCCTAAGTTAGCTAAAGCACGGTTAGCATTATACTCTACGTAGTCTTTAACATCTTCATATAGACCAATCTCGTCGTAAATATCTTTAGTATATTTTAATTCATTTTCATATAAATCTAATAATAATTTATACATTTCTTTCTCAGCACGCTCTTGCTCTTCTGGAGTTAAAGTTTTGAATAATTCTTGTGCATCAAATCCAGTAAAACTTCCGTGAATAGTTTCATCTAATAAGATTTTACGGATAATTTCTCCAGATGTCGTTACTTTACCTTGCCCAGCAAGATATAATGGATAGAAGAAACCACTATAGAAAATATAACTTTCTAAGAATACTGAAGCTACACGAGCCATATATAAGTCATAAGTTGGAACTTCTGGTTTAAATAACTTCATATAATAATCTTCAATTAATTTCGCTTTGAATTGAAGCTCTGGATTACTTGGAACCCATTCGTCTAATAAGTAATCTGTTTCTTGTGAAGGGATTAATGATGTAAAGATTGTTGAGTAACTTTTCGCGTGAATTTGCTCCATCATTCCCATAAAGCTGTACACAGCTTGTTTTCTCATATCTTCAGTATGTAGAGATACAAGTGGCATACCTTTATCACCTTGTTGAGTATCAAGACCAGTTAAACCAGCTAATACTTTTTTGTAAGCTTCGCGTTCTTTATCATTTAAATCTTCGTTCCAGCTCTTAATATCTTTTGACACTTTAAACTCAGTATCAACCCAAAATTGAGCAATATTTTGACGCCAATACATAAATGTTAAATCATCTTGTTTATTCCAGTTTACAGCTTTCATAATTAGTAATTTTTCCTCTCTTTTCTATATAGCACATGAAGTACATTCTTCAACAGAAAGTAGTTTGTTTCTTGTGTAATATAGTGATTTCAATCCTTTGTGATGAGCATAAATATAATATCTAGCAAGTTCTCTTGTTGTGATATCAGAATTTACGAATAAAATCACAGAAATACCTTGGTCTACGTGTTCTTGAATAACTGCCATTAAATCAATAAGTTTCATTTGATCAATAGTAAATGCAGATTTATAGAACCATTGAGTTTTTGGACTTAAGTAAGGCATTGGGTAGAATGTTTCAGCATTCCCATAACTTCTACGTTCAATTTTATCAACGATCGGTAATACACTTGATGTTGAGTTTTGAACATAAGAAATACTTTGTGTTGGTGCAATCGCCATTCTATATGCGTGATATAGTCCATTTTCTTTTACTCTATTTTTTAGACTTCTCCAGTCTTCTCTTGTTGGAATATGAATTCCTTCAAATAACTCTTTTACTTTATCAGTTACTGGTAAGTAGTCATTTTCAATATATTTAGTGAAGTATCTACCATTGTAGTAATCTGATTTTTCAAAATCTTTAAATGTTTCATTACGTTTTTTAGCAATTTGCATTGAACGTTCTAATGTATAGTAATTCATCATCATGAAGAATACATTTGCGAAATCTTTTGCTTCTTCACTCTCATAAGCGATTAGGTTTTTAGCTAAATATCCATTTAAGTTCATTGCTCCTAATCCAACAGAGTGGAACTCATCATTAGCTTTTACTACACCTGGTGCATTTTTAATCTTAGTAGAATTACTTACGAATGTTAATGCATCCATACCTGAGTAGATAGATTCTTTGATTTTTTTACTTTCCATTACATTTACAATGTTTAATGAAGCCAAGTTACAAGAAATATCACGTTTAATAATATCATCTTCACCGTAGTCTTTGATTATTGAAGTTTCTTGTAATTGGAAAATCTCAGTACATAAGTTACTCATTTTAACCTGTCCAATTTCACGAAGTGCGTGATCTTTGTTCGCGTTATCTTTGAACATTAAGTATGGGTACCCTGATTGTAATTGAGTTTGTGCGATTAAGTTAAGCATATCACGAGCATCGAATTTACGTTTCATGATGTTTTCGTTCGCTACAAATTCGTCATAATATTTAGCAATATCAATATCATCAAGGACTAATCCATACTCTTCATAAATTGAGTGAGGTCCAAACATATAGAAATCTTTGTTCTCACGAGCTAAATCGAAGAATAATGATGGTACGATAATACCTGTAGAAATTGTTGGAAGACGTAATTCTTCATCGGCATTAACCTTCTTAGTATCTAAGAATTCTAATACGTCATAGTGGAAAATGTTTAAGTAAACAGCTCCAGCTCCTGGACGTTGTCCTAGTTGATCAGCATATGCAAAACCTTGTTCTAAAGATTTAGCTACAGGAATAACACCTTTAGCTACCCCTTTAATACCTTTAATACTCTCACCACGCGCACGAAGTTTTGACAAGTTAATCGCAACCCCTCCACCAATTTTTGAAAGTTGTTTAGCTGTAGAATCGATGTAGTTAATTGAGTTAAGTGAGTCACCTACTTCTAATAAGAAACATGATACTAACTCACCACGACGACTTCTTCCAGAGTTTAAGAATGTTGGTGTCGCTGGTTGTAATCTTTGCTCAAGCATTGAAATCATAAGCTCTTTAGCTAAAGCAACATCTCCATCAGCTAAATACATGGCAACGATGAATACGTGTTGA
This sequence comes from Gemella haemolysans, assembly GCF_012273215.1. Lineage (NCBI taxonomy): Bacteria > Bacillati > Bacillota > Bacilli > Caryophanales > Gemellaceae > Gemella > Gemella haemolysans. Next base: position 1,442,186 of record NZ_CP050965.1, read on the forward strand.
TTAAAGTTTTCTAAATATTGTTTTTTATCATTTGTTTTTAATGCATAATCTTTATAGAATTTACTTGCTGCCATGTAACTTTTGAATTCGAATTTAAAGTTTGCAGCTAATTCTAGACATTCTAGGATTTCATCTTCAATATATTTATCAAAGATATTATAGTAGAAATTCTCCTCTACTAGATATCTAAGTCTTTTCATTTCTGAACTAAATTTTACAGTTCGAAAGTCTACTTCACGAAGAAATTCTTCTATAGCTTCAACATCCTTTTCTAATTTGAAAAATCCATTGTCGCCTCTTTTTGTCACTTCATTATTTAGTTCAATATGGTTAAATTTCTCCATTCTTTACACTCTCCAAATATATTTTTTTAAATTTTATTAAGTCTTTTGTATTACCGTGTAATTCTATTTTCATAAGTAATGGTACATTATACTTCTCGCTAATCGTCTCTGAAGCTTTAGCAAATCTATTACCCCAGTTTTTATTTCCACTACCTACTACTCCTTTTAAGTGCTTGTGATTAGTTTCTAAAAACTCTTCTACACCATCAGGAACTTGTCCAAAACCGATCGTAGGCGTTATTAAAATATAATCAAAATCAACTTCATAATCGATATCAAATAGGTCAATAACATCCTCTTCGGGAATCTTACACATATCTACAAATCTCTTGCAATTTCCAGTTAATGAAAATACAATTATCTTCATTCTCTCTCACGCTCCCACAAAAATATTTCCAAGATTATTTCCTGGAAATTTAAGACTTATATTAATTATACACTTTATTTTATTATTTTTCAATCATTATTTTTCCCATGAACAGGCTTCAAATCTTTTTTGGAAATTTGTATATCTATTTAATATTTCGGAATACTATTAGTAACTTTACACACTACAAAGATTAAAATCATTATAAGAAAAAATTTTTTTTTCCTTTTATTTTTCTCAATTTCACATAAAAAAACTTTAAACAAAATTACCCTGTTTAAAGTTTTCTTCTATAATATGTTTAGTTTATTCTATCGCTTTTTCTTCTCGCAAATTCAGAAAAATAGAATTTATCAACTCTATGACGACTCTCTGTATAATGTAGGAAATCTGTTCCTTCTGTGTATACATCACTTCGTAAAACTGCAATATGTTTGTGACCATTCAAATCAATATATGTTGAATCTTCCTCATTAGCAGGTTCAATTTTAAAATCCTTATTTCCATAAGAAATCTTAATACCTAAATCCTGTTCTAAATACTCATATAACGATTCCTCAACGCGATTAGTAGGAAGGTCTCCTATTGTATTCTTTCTTATATAATCTTTGTCTAATATTACTGCTTCTCCATCAACGATTCTTTGACGCACCAGATAGATTAGTTTTTCATCTGGCTTAACTAGACCAAGTCTTACTAAAAAATCTGGAGCATCTACTTCTTTATTCACTAACACTTTAGTCGTAGCTTCAACATCTTGATATTGACGGCGTTCTTTAAAACTTAATATCCCCGTAACAGGTAATCTAAATCTGTGAACATCTAGTACAATAGATCCCTTACCTTGAATTTTGTGGATATAACCATTCTCTAATAATAGAAATAATGCTTTTCTTATAGTTTCCCTAGAAACATTATATTCTCTTGCGAGTTCATTTTCACTTGGTAAGAGAGAGTTAGACCTGTATTGCCTATTCTCTATTTTTTCTCTTAGCTCTAAATAAATCTTAAAAAACTTATTCATGATTTCCCCCAAAATAAATAACTATATGTGTATATTTTACCATAATTCATCTAAATATTAAATGTTTTTTACTCAAAAACTTTTATAATTCTTACTATTTTTGTTAAATTGTGTAAATATGTAAACCAAATATTGTATAAACCTAATTACTTCAGCTATATTTATGTGTTATAATGATAATTGGAGGTGTAATAATGAGAAAACATATTATACAATTTCTTATTGTTTTAGAAAATTTTTCACTATTTATTAGTGGGATACTCGCCATAATATTTTACAATTGTTTTAATTTATATTTTTATAAAAACTTCTATCAAAAAGAAAATTTAGCCCCTAAAATAGGAACTACATATGAAGAATTAATAACAAATACCACTAATTTATTAGATTATCTTAATCATAAAGCAATGTTAAATCTTGATTGGTATACAGATAAAGATATACTTCATATGCAAGACGTTAGGACACTATATAGTTTAAGTTACAAAACAATGATATTTTTTATAGTAGTTTTTACTATTTCTACTATATTACTGATAATACTTTGTAAGAAAAGAACTGTTTTCTATATAACAAATACATTTAACAAAGTACTACTTGCATTTATTATAGTAATAGGTATCCTATCTTGTATTATTTCATATAATTTTACATCTTTTTGGATAAAATTCCATCAGTTGCTATTTTCAAACGATCTTTGGTTACTTAGTCCTGATGAATCGAACTTAATTCAAATGGTGCCTGAAGAATTCTTCATAAGTCTTATTACAACAATAATCTTACATATCTTTATACTATTTATTTCATTGTTTATATTAAATACTATAGTAAAAAAAAGAATAAAAAATAATTAATCTTAAAGATGATATTAAAAATTTAATTTCTTATAATTATGTGATATAATTAATTTTAGTTTCAAATAAATAAATTACGAAAGGATAAATTATGGCTCAAAATGATAAAAATGTTGTTACTGAAGATAAAGTAACATTTAGATTATGTGATGATTGCCTTGGTGTAAATCTTAAAACTTTGATTCCAAAACTAAAAAAGAAAGCACCTAATGCAGAATTTATCATAGGATGTCAATCTTATTGTGGACCTGGAAGAACTCAGACATTCACGCTTGTTAATAGTAGAATTTGTATAGCAGATACTGAAGTCGAACTGATGCCTTTAGTTGATGAAAAACTTAGAGATCGAATGAGTGCCGAAGACGAAGAAAAATACAGAAAACGTCTTGAACGTCGTCTAGAACGTACTTTCTACTTCATTATACCTGAAAATATAACGATTAAAGTTGGTGAAGAAGTAGATGTCGATAAAGAAGGCGTGATCGCTCGTAAAGCAGGAAAATCTTATCTTGATGATCTTATTATCGAAGGAGAAGTTGATAATACTAAACCTGGAACTTATGAACTTGTATATCGTGTTAATATCGATAATAAAGAACATAAGAGAAAAAGACTTATCACTGTTGTTGATGAAAACGTATAATCAATATTCATGAAATTATCAAAATATAAACCTAGAAGTTAAAAGCTATACATACCGCTACTTCTAGGTTTTTTCTCTATTTTCATGAAAAATATTTATACTGTTTTTTTGAAAATAACGTTTACTTTTTTTGTAAATATGATATAATATAAGTAAAGAAATAGAAGTCGGAGGTTATGATCATGGAAAATAAATATTCTAAAATTTTAGTCGCAGTAGACGGTTCAAAACAAGCTGAATGGGCTTTTAAAAATGCCGTTGCCATTGCTCAAAGAAACGAGGATGCAGAGTTATACATCGCGTCTGTTATTGATGCGACAATCGCAACTTCTGGTTTATCAGATCCCTACATTTTCAACTCTTTCTACAAACGTACTAAAGAATTAGTTGATAGCTATGTAGAATCTGCTAAAGAAGACGGATTAACTAAAGTATTCGGTATTGTTGAACAAGGTATTCCTAAAATTGTTCTTAGTGAAGATATTGTTGACGAAAAAGGTATCGATCTTGTAGTTTGTGGATCTTCTGGTTTAACTGGATTCAAACGTATGCTTATGGGATCAGTGTCTGAAGGTATCGTTAGATATGCTAAATCTGACGTAATCATCATTAAACAACGTTCTATCCCAGCGGATTTCGAAGCAACTATCGCTAAAAAATTCCAAGAAGAACAAGAAAAATAAGCATCTCTAAATTAGATTTAGATTAATATATTTTAATTTAAATTCATTTAAAATTTTTCCTTTTTATAATGAACGACGCATACATTATATGCGCCGTTCGTTTTTTATTAATATATCTTCTTAACTTTTAAACTATTATAATTCAAAGCTGCAAGTTGCACAGAATTCGGTCCAAAATACTTAGTATAATCATGAAGTTGCTGCTTATCATCATAAATATAAACTCTATCTCCGATACTTTCTTCTTCACCTATTTCTACTACTAGGTGACTCATCATCGTTGAGTAAATATTTCTCTCTTTACCATTAATTATACAAGTTTGCCCTTTTAATCTATCTCTTAGTATTCCATCACCATAACCAATATTAACAACCCCAACCTTCTTCTTAGCATCCGCTATATAAGAATTAGAGTACCCAATACATTCACCTTTATTCAAGGTTACTATATTAATTATTTCACCATAAACAGTAATTGGATTTTTTATAATCAAATCTTTTAAGGCCACTGGATTTTCCTTCACATTATAAGGCATAGCTCCATAAAGAATAATCCCTAATCTCTGATGTGTTGTTTTCTCAAAAACACCATCTCGTAAAAACGAAGCACTATTTTGTAAGTGAATTACTTCAAAATCATGATGTTTCTGTGCTTCATCAAGAACTTTCAATACCAATTCTTTTTCTTTTTCATAGAAACCATCAAACTCATCAGCAAATGAAAAATGAGACCAGAATCCTTTTAATTTTAGGGTGTTTTCTTTACAGAAATTTATAATTTCTAGTACTTCTTCCAGATTTCTTGCTCCAGCACGTCTCATACTACCCGCAAATTCCAATTGTAACGTTAAGTCTCTAACATTTTCAAGATTTTCTTTTAAATATTCAAGACTCGCTATATTTATCTCAACATTGTATTCTCTAACTAAATCAAAGTTATAAGTTGGATTTAAAAGAAAAATATTAGCATCTTCTCCTAATGTTTCTCTTATTACTTTACACTCTTCTTCTTTAGTCGTTGCAAAGTAATTTATCCCTACTTCTGAGTATAATTTTACACATTCTCTTAAATTTAAATTATACGCATTATTTTTAACTACAGCTATTATGTCCTGTGATCGTTCTTTTAAATTTATTGCATTTTGTCGTATGTTATTATAATTTAACTCAATTGTTGCCATAAAAATCCTTTCTTAGATAAAAGGGAGTGACTCAAAAATCGTGATTTTAGAGAAACCGATTTTTTAAAGCCACCCCCGCAAATTTCATCAGATATCTAGAAACTCTTATAAAGTAAATTTAGATATCTATAAACCACTGCGTTTATGAATTTTCATATAATCTTTTTAAATTTAGGACCTTTAAATCAGCCCTTTTTATATTACTTAAAATCAACAAAGTTATTTATTGTAATATCTCAATATTCCTAGGTAATATTTAACCCCTACTTTTAATATTTTTTCATCGAAGTTGAAAGTTGGTGTATGTAATCCTGAAACATAGTTTTTCTCTTCATTTCTTAAACCTAAAAAACTATAGTTTATAGGAGATAATCTACTAAAGAATGAGAAATCTTCCCCGTATAGATAAGCTTCTTCTAATTCAATATAATCAATGTTTTCTTTTTCTATAACTTTTTTAATTACTTGATAAGGAAGTTCATCATTAATTACCGCTGGATATCCTTCAGCAAAGTCAACACGAATACTTGCACCAGTAAGATGTTCAAGCCCTACACGCGTATTTTCAATTGCAGCTTTGATTGTAGCTAAATCTTCCATACTGTATGTTCTAATAGTTCCTTCTAGGTATGCATTCTCCGCAACAACATTCATAGCATCTCCACCGTACATTTTACCAATATGAATAATATTAGTATTACGAGCTTTTGTATGTAATGCATTAAGTTTTAACATCTCTTGGAAAAACATTGTAGCCACATTAAGAGCATCGATTCCAGTATTTTTTAAACCAACATGAGCTGCACGTCCTTTAATATAAATTCTATATTCATTAGCACTAGCCATGATTTCCTTTGGTTTAGAAACTATATGCCCTTCTGGATAATCAGGATTCATATGCAGGGCATAACTTGCTAAAATATTATACGGTGAAAAATCAAAATCATTAATTAATAAATTACCGCCACCGAAAGTCTCTTCAGCTGGTTGAAATACGAAAATACTATTCACCTTCGTACTATTATTTTTGTAATAATCAGCCGCTTCTATAACACTTCCTAAAAGCATAGTAGTATGTCCATCATGTCCACAAGCATGCATCACACCATCGTTATTAGATTTAAAATCAACATCATTTTCCTCTGTAATAGGTAATGCATCAATATCAGCTCTAAATAAAATCGTATCTTTAGTTTCTACGCTTGCTTTAAAGATTACCACCAACCCTGTCTCAAGAGTTTCTTGATATTCTATACCATATTCATTTAAGACACTAGCGATAAATTCTTTAGTTTTATGCTCTTCCAAAGATAACTCTGGATTTTGGTGCAGATGTCTACGCCATGATGTTAAATTCTCTTCAGTAATTACTTTCATCTTCTCTTCCTACTTTATTATAAGTTTCTTAATTCTGCGATAATATCTACTTTTTCTTCAGCAACTTCACTACGTGTTTTGATTACTCGCGCAGGAACTCCCGCTACTACATCTCCACTAGCTACATCTTTTGTTACTACACTTCCAGCTGCAACAACAGCGTTGTCTCCGATTTGCACACCTTCTAAAATAACAGCATTAGCTCCAATAAGAACATTGTTACCTACGCGTACTGGTGTAGCGTTAGCTGGTTCAATAACTCCTGATAACACAGATCCAGCACCAACGTGAGAGTTTTCTCCAACTTCCGCACGTCCACCTAAAATAGCATTCATATCGATCATAGTGTTTTTACCAATTTTAGCACCGATATTAATAACAGCACCCATCATAATAACCGCATTATCTCCGATACTAACGTGTTCGCGAATTGAGCAACCTGGCTCGATACGAGCGTTAAACTGAGTTAAATCAATCATCGGCACACCACTATTACGGCGGTCATTTTCTACACGGTGATTTAGTACTGCAGCTTTATTAGCTTCGTAAAATTCCACCCAATCAGTGAAATCCGCAAAAATAACTCTTGAGTTCCCTTCACCATAAACTTCTAAAGTTTCTGGAAATTCTACATCAGCGCTAAAATTAACATAAACTTTAACCGGTGTTTTCTTTTTAGATGTCGCTATAAATTTAATAATCTCTTCTGTTGATTTCATTTCTTTCTCCTATTATCTATATGATTTTTTTTCTATTTTATATCTAATTTTTACATATGTCAAACTAACTTTATTATAATATTCTTTGTTTAAGTAGAATACCCATCCACTTTCTTCATTAATCTAGTAATAAACTCTCAATTATACCTGTATGACTCATTTGAGTCGCTTCTGACTTTATTATTTAATACCTAATACATCTTTCATAGAATATAATCTAGGTTCTTCTACACCATTAAGCCACTGTGCAGCTGTAACAGATCCTTTTGCGAACATTTTTTTACTTAGAGCTGTATGTTTAATCTCGATTACCTCATCTTCTCCAGCAAAAATCACTTCATGTTCCCCTACTATAGTTCCACCACGAACCGCGTGAATTCCAATCTCTTTTTCTTGGCGTTTCATATCCCCGTGACGACCATAAATTCTATTATAATCTTCTACGTCTTTAACCGCATCTACTAACATTTTTGCAGTTCCACTAGGTGCATCCACTTTTTTATTATGGTGTTTTTCAATAACTTCGATATCATATCCTAGTAGTAATTCACTAGCTTTTTTCACTAATTCTACTAAGACATTTACTCCTAAGCTGTAATTCCCTGCATAAACTACACCTACTTGCGTAGCTAGTTCATCGATTAATTCCAATTCTTCTGGAGTGTGTCCAGTTGTCGCAATTACAACTTTTGTTGCTGTACGTTTTGCATATTCAACTAATTCAGCAGTTCCAGCATGATGTGAAAAATCAATAATCACATCTGCAATCTTTTCTAATTCTTCATATGAAGTATAAGTAGGAAATTTCTCTTCTAATAATTCACGGCCTACACCTGCAACAATTTCTAAATCAGTACTATCTTGAATATAGTTTTTTAGAACTTGTCCCATCGTTCCATTATAACCACTTAATAAAACTCTCATTTTTACTCTCCTTGTAATGAATTAAGTTTTACAATCTCTTGCTCTAATTTTGTTGCTAATGTTGGCGCAACGTGTGTCATTGGTAGACGATAGTGACAAGCTGATTTTCCAATTAATTCTACACATTTTTTAACTGGCATTGGGTTTGGTTCAGCAAATAACATGTGGATGAAGTCTAAATATTTAAGTTGTAATTCAAACGCTTTGTCCACTTGTCTCTCTAAAGCATATTTACACATTAAGTGAGTTGCTTTTGGATAAATATTAGCTAAAACAGAGATTGTCCCTTTACCACCAGCTAAAATAATAGGTACATTGATGTCATCATTTCCTGAGTAAATATCAATTTTATCCCCTACTAAGTTTCTAACTGCTAAAGTATGAGCGATATCCCCTACAGCATCTTTGTACGCCACGATATTTTTGTGTTGAGATAAGTGTAAAATAGTTTCAGGCGCCATAACTTGTCCAGTTCTTCCTGGTACATTGTAAAGAACGATTGGTAAATCAACACTATTCGCGATTGCTTCAAAGTGTTCGATTAAACCTTGTTGGCTAGTTTTAATATAATAAGGTGTTACTACTAATAACGCATCTGGTCCTAATTTTTCAATTTCTTTGCTTAATCTAATTGAGTGAGCTGTATCGTTAACCCCACTACCTGCGATAACAGGTACACGTCCTGCTACTCTATCAATAGCGAATTTAATTACCGCTACTTGCTCATCGTCAGGCATAGTTGAACTCTCACCAGTAGTTCCCGCTACGATAATCGCATCTGTACCTTCACTAATTTGGAATTCAATTAATTCTCCAAAAGTCTCATAATCTACACTTCCATCCTCGAAAAATGGTGTTACTATTGCTACTCCGCTTCCTGTATAAATTGTCATAATCTTGTTCTCCTTGTTTCTATCTTTTATTGTTTTTGTATTAAAATTAAATATCTTGTCTAATTAAATCTTCTAAAGTCTCACCTTTTACTACTAGGCGACTAGTTCCATCTTTTACAAACACAACCGGTAATTTTGGTAATCTATTGTAATTGCTACTCATACTGTAGTTATACGCTCCTGTCGATGATACTAATAGTAAGTCACCTTGCTCAGCTTTAGGTAATTTCGCATCCATTACTAGCATATCTCCAGATTCACAACACTTACCAGCAACTGTATAAGTTGTATCAGCTTCTTCATTCATCTTGTTGGCTAACATCGCTTCGTATTTTGCTTTATATAATGCATAACGAGGATTATCTGCCATACCACCATCAACGAACACATATTCACGACCTGCAAAAGTATTCTTAACTCCACCAACACTGTATAATGTGCTACCAGCATTACATGTTAAACTTCTACCAGGTTCAATAACTACCTTAGTTAAATCTAAACCGAAATTATCACTTTCACGTTCAACTACTTCTATATACTCTCTTAAAAATTCAGCAAGTTCAAAAGGTCTATCTTCTTCAGTATAATAAACTCCGAAACCTCCACCTAGATTAAGAACACTTATAGTTAAACCTAATCTTTCTTGAACTTTTTTCGTGAATTCCATTACTACTTTTACTGCTTCGAAAAATGAAGTTTTCTCGAAAATTTGTGATCCGATATGTGAGTGGAATCCTACAAAATTAAGATTACTTTGATTATTAATATCTGCGATTAACTCATAAATTGTTTCATCGTATACTGAGTAACCAAATTTCGAGTCATCTTTTGCTGTTTTGATGTATTCATGAGTATGAGCGTCGATTCCTGTATTAATTCTTAATAATACGTCTACTCTATTTCCACTCTCTCTTACGATTTCATTAATCATTTCATATTCATAGTCATTATCTATGACGATAGTTCCTACACCAACTTCAAGAGCATATTGTAGTTCCTCGCGAGTTTTATTATTTCCGTGGAAATAAGCTTTCTTCATATTATATCCAGCTTTGTACGCTGTATGAATCTCTCCGAGTGACACTACATCAACACCTAAGCCCTCTCTACTAGCAATTCTCAACACCTCTAAACAACTAAAAGCTTTCGATGCAAAAAGAACTTCTGTATTGAACTTCGAACTTTTAAAGTTATTAATAAAAGTTCTACATTGGTTCACTAGCATATTCTCATCATAGATATAAAGTGGTGTCCCGTATTGAGCCTTTAACTCACTAACTCCAACTCCCGAAATATTCAGTTCACCATTTTCTACCGTCATACCATCAAATAATCTCATTACTTTCTCCTTCATAAAATGTTATAAAAAATAGACTACAAGAACAAAAGGTCCTTGTAGTCTAGCTTATATTTCTATCCTATTCCTCTTGCCCTTATTATAAAAAGCTCACCATGAAGAAAATGGGCATTTTCTAATGACAGTGCTATGCCTATTCGACATAACCCCAGTGAAATTAATCACTTCGGCGATGCTACCTTTTAAATTAGTCATCGCGGCCTCTTTTTATAATACTTATCTATTTACGTTGTATAAATAATATCATGTTTTAAAACTATTGTCAATAGTTTTCAGAAAATTTTTATAATATTCTAGTTTTGGTGTTTACATATACACAATTAGTATTGGTTGTAATTACTCTTTAAAACAACTATAATATACTCATATTAAAAGAAGATTGCACAATATACTCTTCTTAATATAAAAATAAAGGATTATAAAATATGATTGAATTCACAAAAAATGACGACTTAAATAAAATTATCAATGACAATGACATAGCGATTATTCAATATGGCACTGCTACATGTATGCCATGTCACTCAATAAAGAACAGAATTACTACATGGCAAGAAGATCACAAAGACGTCGTAGCATACTACATTTCATTAGAAGAAAATATGGAAATTGCTGCTCAGCACGGTATCCTTTCTTCACCTACTGTAGAAGTATATATCGAAGGAAGACTATCTATTCAAAAAAGCGGCTACTTTAGTCTAGATGAAATTCTAGAAAAAGTTAGCACTGTAAGTGAACAAATGAAATAAAAAATAAGAGCGATTCAAAGTTATTTTTTTCGAATCGCTCTTATTGTTAATTATTAATTATTTTGCTAATATATCTACAGGTTCTTCACCCAGTAACAGTTTTACATCATTAATGTCAACAATTCTAAAACCTTTAATTTTTGATTCCAATTGCCTTACTGACTTAGTCACCCTAGATGTATCAACAAGTAAAATTCTCTCAACTCCAGGTAAAGCTTTTTCTGCTCTCTTAAGGAAGATTTCAACATGTTCAGGATGAAGATATGAATTTCCTCTATAAGATTTTATCTCAATAACATATTTCTTACCATTTTTTTCAAGACATAGATCAAAATCCCTACTTCTATTTTTCAGTTCTTGAACATCATAACCAACTTTTCTAAATGCATATGCAAGTAATAACTCTTTCCCAATTGGCGAAGCTAATTTTTCTAAGGCTACAAGTAATGGTTTTGGTTTAATCTTAATAATAGCTTTCCTCAACCCCTCAGGATCTTTTGAAGAGAGTTTCAGATTAAATCCAATTATATAATCTTCTACTATAGCAAAATGTCCATGTGCTATAGAGTTTCTAATAGCTGTTAGTAAAGCATTAATTTTTGAAAAAGTAGTATACTTCGCAACTATTATTTTTTGACAATTAGGACAAATATTCCCCTCAAAAAATTTCCAATCATCATTACTTATTACATCCTTCGAACCTATCCACTTCACATCACGACTTTCATTCATTCCCATTTGATCCATAACATAGGTAAATGAAAATTCATCATATATCTTATCAGAAACTAATTCATTTTTAATAGATTGATATGAATCAATATTAGGAGTATACCAAAGTAAATTTTTTATTACCTTATCCATATCATCTGAAAGCTTAATCGGTCTAGGGCTGTGTTCTATTTTATAATCTAGCTCTTTTCTATTGCCGCAACATCTTTTAAACATATCCTTCTCCTCAAGTTAGTAATAATTTGAAATCAGTTTATATCAATTTTATTATAGCATATATCATATACATAAAAAAAGACACGTATAGATTATATAAATGTTTTTAGGAAGGAATACTAAGGTTTTAAAACCTAAAGATTTTTGATTAGCTTTTGTCTCTCATTTACATAGTCTTAAAAATATAATTTTAATTCTAAATATTGTAAGAATATCTTTTCTGACAAGATTTCTAGTGCTATAATAAAAGTAGGCTACTAGCCCGGAAGGGAGGTGTTTATATGGTTGATATATTCATCCAAGTTCTTGTTGGGCTATTTGTGGGAGTTATTCTCCTATTTATAGAATATTTTTATTTCCTAAATGATAAAAACAACAAGAAATAGTAGTCTTATTTAGGCACGACGTATATGTATCACTTCATGTATGAATATATATTAGCCTATTAAAATGAGTACGCTAATACATATAAAAAAGCAACTGAAACACCACTTCAGTTGCTTTTCGTGTTTATATGTGAATATATTCATCCAATTCACTTACTTACATTTTAACACGTCCATTTTCTTCTTGTCAATTAATTTGAAGGAAAGGATATAGTAAAATTATTACAAATAATTTATTCTACAACTACTATAATTTCTACGAATGTAATGAGTTAAGAAATTATTAGTAAAGTCAATATACCCGACTACCCTTACTTTTCAAATACTAATATAAATCTATATTAATTTTGTTAGCTAACTTTTACTATATTATCTTATTATCTTTACTCCACAACAAACCTACTCCATAATTTATAGACTTGTTTGATTTCCTTAGTTTCTAAGTTCCAAGTTCTCAATTCTTCTTTTATTAGTTCTGGAAATTTTCTACTTATATCTCTTAATGCATTCCCTACTGATTTTCTTACATATTCACTAGCATCTTCTTTTAATGCTGCTATTCTTTTTATTGCTTCTTGTGGATTTTCTTTGAAATAAGGTCTACTAGTCCATATTCGTAATCCTTCTGTGACAGCTCTTCTAATATTAGGATTATCGGAGTTTAACCACTCGTCAATTATAGGTATTGAATTTTCATAACCTTTATTTTTACAATATTCATCAAATGATTTCGCTAATACCTCTTGTACTCTCCAATTGTCATCTCTAGATACTTCATCTCTCATAAAAGTTAAAATATCACTATCATCAGATAAGTATCCAAAGAGAAATACACCGTACATTCTAACTTGATATACTTTAGACTCATAGGATAAGAAAGCTAACTTCTTAATATAAACTCTATCGTTATTTTTATAGTCAGCTAAGGCTCTTTTCTCTTCTTCCTTGAATCCACTCTTTATTAACGAGAACTCTTTCTCTAGGCTTTTAATATATTCTTTCAAATTTATTCACCACCATATTATTCCTAAAAAAAGCATATAGAATGTAAAACACTCTATATGCTTAAGGATGAATTGCTAAAATTAGTTGTTAGCTTTTAAGAAATCAACAGTTTTTTGGATTACTAACTCCCCACGTAAGTCTTCAACACTAATACGTTGTTTGATTCCTTCTTCAGTCATGTTGTACATAGTAGCAAGTTCTTTAACTTCTGCATCGATATCAGCGTCTGTTACTTCAACTTTTTCTACTTCAGCGATTTCACCTAATACGAATGAAGTTTTGATTTTGTTTTCTGCGTCAGATTTCATTTCAGCTTTAAGTTCAGCTTCCCCTTTTCCTGTGAATTGTTGGTATAAATCAAATGATAATCCTTGACGAGATAAGTTTCCAGTGAATTGTTCAAACATAGAGTTAACTTCTTGTTCTACTAATTTTTCTGGTACAGAAAGTTTTGCATTTTCTACAGCTGTAGAAATTACTTTATCAGAATAAGATTTTTCTGCTAAGTTTTCTTTTTCTAATTTGATTTCTTCTTTTAATTTTTCTTTGTATTCAGCTACTGTTGAAGCTGCTTCTTTAGAGAATTCTTTAACGAATTCGTCAGTTAATTCTGGTAAAACTTTTTCTTTTACATCGTGAACTGTAACTTCAAATTTAGCTTCTTTACCAGCTAGGTCAGCTACTTGGTAGTTTTCTGGGAATGTTACGTTAACAACTGTGTCAACTGGTGCAACTTTTCCTTCTAATTGTTCTTCGAATCCAGGAATGAATGAACCTGATCCTAATTCTAATTCGTAACCTTTAGCTTCTCCACCTTCGAAAGCTTCATCTCCGATAAATCCTTTAAAGTCGATAACTACGATATCACCTTTTTTAGATTCTCCTTCTTTGATTTGCCATTCAGCTTGACGGCTTAATAAGCTATCTAATCTTTCTTCTACATCAGCATCAGTTACTTCTACTGAGTCTTTTTCTAATCCAAGGTTTTTGTATTCACCTAATTCAACGTTTGGTTTAACAGTAACAACTGCTTCGAATTTAACACCTTCTTCTTTGCTGATTTCTTTAACATCGATATCAGGCATAGCTAATGGTGAAACTTCTAATTCGTCGATAGCTTTAGTGTAAGCTCTTGGTAATACATAATCAACTGCATCTTGGTATAATGCTTCTTCACCGTACATTTTGTTGAATACGGCTCTTGGTAATTTACCTTTTCTGAATCCAGGTGCGTTAACACGTTTAACTGCACGTTTGAATGCTTGGTCTAATCCTTTCGCAAATTCTTCTTTTGTTGCTGAAAAAGCGATAACTACTTTTCCATCTTCTTTATTTAAAATTTGTGACATTTATTTTTCCTCCAAAAATACTTTTAAGCATCATCAAAAATGTTAGTATAAAAATACTAAAAACTCTTGATTAATTATATAGTAAATAGCGTAAAAAGTCAATAATTACACATCTAAATTATTGTTTTCAAAAGTAATTTCCATACTTTCAAAAAATTTTCTAACTATAGATAATTTAATACTAAATTACAAAAAAATTGTAATACTTCTTGCTTTTTTATTATCTACCTACTATTTTTTTACTAAATTCTTTTATTAATTTATCATTCTCTCTAAAGTTTGGGTAATATTTTCCTAACAATGCATAAAATCTAGGTGTGTGATTCGTTTCTAGTAAATGAGTAAGCTCATGAACAACTATATGTTCTAAACACTCAATCGGATATTTTACAAGTTCATAGTTTATCCAGATTCTTTTCGCTTCAATATTGCAAGTTCCCCAGCGTGTTTTCATCTTTTTAATTCTTAGTTGTTCAGCGCGGACACCCATGATTTTTTCGTATTTATTACTAAACTCTAAAGCTTTGTTATAAAGAACTTTTCTCAGATAACTTGTAACTATTTGTTCTCTGTCTTGATCTTTATCCTTTATAACTAAAATGATTTTATCATCGGATAATCTTACTACATTCTTATTTCCTAATTTTACTTCTAAAACAAATTCTTTTCCGAAAATAATATGTTTTTCACCAGTTACATACTGTTTCATAGTATAGTCATTCATTAATATATTGTTTCTTCTTAATTTAATTTCATCGATATTGTCTCTAATTAATTTTTTAATAAGATAGTTAGGTGTTCTTGGCGGGGCACTTACTACTACATCAGCGTTTTTTTCGACTTTTAAATAAATGTTTTTCATATTTTTTCTGTATTTAATCGTAACGACTAAATCATCCACATTTATTACTTTTTTCATACTACCCCTCCTCATATTATTATTTTAATTCACAACCTACTAAAGCAGTCCCAACTCGAATATGAGTCGCTCCTTCTTCAATCGCAGTTTTATAATCATTACTCATACCCATAGATAAAAATTCACACGGTGCATATGGCAATTCAAGTTCTTTTACTTCATCACGAAGCTGTCTTAATTTTCTAAAACAATTACGCAACACATCTTCATCATCAACAAAAGGCGCCATTGTCATTAAACCTACAACTTTAATTTTTGAATATTGTTCTAATGATTTTATAAAATCTACTGTTTCATCCGCTGTTAATCCATGTTTACTTTCTTCACCAGAAACATTAACCTGCACGAAACAATTGATTTCTTTTTCCGCACGTTTTTCGATTTCCTTTGCTAAGCTATCTCTATCTAGAGCATGGAAATAGTCAACCTCGTTAATTACATCACGTACTTTTCTAGTTTGCAAACTTCCTATTAAATGCCAAGCCTTATCAGAATATTTACTTTTTCTCTCAACATAATTTTGAGGACGATTTTCAGCAAAATCTGTAATTTTCGCTTCTATCGCTTCTTCAACTCTAGCATCTGTAACATATTTAGTTACAGCTATTAGTTTCACTTCATCGGCATTTCTACCGACTTTTTCACAAGTTTCAGCTATTTCTTTTGTTATAGTCTCAAAGTTTTCTCTAACGTTCATTTTCTCTCCTACTTACTCTATATTTAATTGCTATATTATAATTATAACATGATGATAATTATTTTGTTATTAATTCAATAAAAAAAGACACCTATTAAATAGATGTCACAACAAGTAGTCGGACGGAGTCGCACCGCCATTTCTCTTTTCAGAGCGTATTCCTTATTCAAACCACAGCCCTACTTGTTACCCTAATTATATCAACTTTCTTTTCTCTATTCAAATTATTTCTATAGTATTCTACTATACTTTTTTTATTAAAAAATTGAAAGTAACAAGAAAACCTTATTACTTTCAATTTATTTTATTATTTTTTAGGTACTAGTTCCAATACTTTATCCTTAGGAACATTTCCTATAGATTCACTCGTATATTCTCCTTTTACCCATTTTTCTATTTGGTCATCATAATTATCACTCAAGAAATGACCACTTTGACCAGGTCCTACAATATGATGTCCAGTTTTAGCCTCAAAGTCATAAACAAATCTCCAAGAAGCACCGTGATTTACAAGTCCTTCTTCGTTTTGTTTCGCTGCTTGAACTGTAACTTTAGAACCTGAAATTGGATATTCTTTCGGATTTAAAAAGAATGCTAACAGTGCTGAAGATTTAGAAAGTGGATGTCTGAATCCTAATTTATGCGCCTCTCCCCATTTCCATTTAGATACGTTTGTTCCATATTTCCCTTCTAGTTCATTTATAGTTTCATTTAAACTATTAGTTAATACTTCTTGAAGACCATTTTTCTCCTCAATAAGATTTACTTTTTTACCATTTATGCTATCTCTAAGTATCTTATCTACATAACTTTCTTTATGTGGCATAAATTTATATACATCTGCTGCCATCTTATCTTTTAGTATATAAGATTGGATTTTTTTCGTCCACAGATCGAAAATTAAAGGAGCTGCTTCATCTTTCTCATCTACATTATTCCATGATTTTAGTTTATCAACTATTTCTTTTTTAGAAATTTTATCAACATTTATATTTTTTAAAAAGTTTGATAAAAACTCTTGAGAATATAGATTTTTTGTATCCATTTGAAGTTTCTTCATATCATCAACTGTTAAATTATTTTTCTTTGATAATACCTCATCGATTCGTGCTTTTCTAAATGGTTGTGCCCAAACATTTGATGTGTGATAATCAGTTTTCACAGTTTCAGTGTTTGCTGTCGCTATAAAGCCTTCTTCTGGATTAACAAGCTTCGGCAATTTATCATAAGAGATATATCCACTCCAACCATAATCACTACTATATCCTGGAACAGGAAGATTACCATCACCTTTTTTCCTAATCGGTACATTCCCATTTGATTTATAAGCTATATTTCCATCATTATCCGCAAAAACAAAGTTTTGAGCAGGTGCTTTGAATTTTTCCAATGATTTCTCAAATTCTTGCCAATTTTTCGCTTTATCCATATTTAAGATAGCTTCTAGTTCTTGTGTAGATTCAAGTGCTGTCCACTGCATTGAAAAACTCGTATCTTTATTTCCTAATGGTTTCAACAGTTGATCAATTATTGGACCATGCTTCGTATTGACAACCTCAAAATCAACAGCATCTTTTCCTTTTACTTTTATTGAATACTTATCAACTTTAGCATCATAGTATTCATTATCATACTTAAATTTATACGGATTATTCTCTTGTCGTTTTTCAATATAAAGGTCTTGAACATCAGGTCCAAAATTCGTAACTCCCCATGCGATATGTTCATTATGACCAAGAATAATACCCGGTACCCCTGGGAAAATAACCCCTGAAACTTTGTTATTCGGTGTTGAAAGCGACATCTGATACCAAACTGATGGAGTGCCTAATCCTAAGTGAGGATCATCTGCTAATAATGGCTTACCAGATTTAGTTTTCTTACCAGAAACAACCCAATCATTGCTACCATTTTCCATCGGTGGTCGCTCAGCCCTAGCTGTATTCTTATCTATACTCACATCTATACCTTGATTTGCTTTTATAATTTCTTCAGTATCTTTATTTTTTGAAAAACTTTCAGGAAGTATCTGTTTTAGATTTTCTTCACCTAAATTGTTTAATATCCAATTATTAAATCCTAGATGATCCCAGTGTCCACCTAAATCATAAGCCATATACTTCCCAACTGTTAATGAATCAATAGGACTCCAATTTTCCGGAGAATATCCTAATAAAGAAAACTCATAAGGTAATTTATTATCTCTCTTAGCTTCTTCAATAAATGCATTTACTCCTTGAGCATAATTTTCTAATATTTTTTTAGCTTCTTCTGAGTAATCCTTATAAGATTCTTCTGCTGCTTTTCTTAAAGAAAAAACTAGAAATTTCTTATCATTTTCTAATGCTGCTTCACCAACTACTTCAGAAAGTCTACCACTCGCTTGTCTTCTCGCTAAATCCATCTGAAATAATCTATCTTGAGCATGAATATAACCCTGAGCTTTGTATAAATCATTATCATTTTCAGCTTCAACTGTAGGAATTCCATTTTTATCTCGAGATATTTTCACACTCTTGTCTAATATCTTTAATTCTGTCTTCCCTTCTACTGTCGGTAAAGATTTATGAACAAAGTAATAACCATAACCTCCTACCAACAATAGCAAGGTTACTAACACTATTGCTAATCTTTTTAAAATCTTAATAACTTTATTTTTCATAAGTCCTCCTAAAAAATAAATTATACTAAGAATTATATTAGCTTTATCAACTTTTTGCAAACTGATATTTCCTAAAAAAACTCTAAATAAGTATAGTATTTTTTTTACTTTTATTTAATAATTATTATTTGATAGATACTGTCTATCTCTAAAGAATACTAGCAATATAGACCTAATGTATTTAACTTTACTATTTACCTAATAATGAATTTTCTTGTCAGATTTCTTGATATTTTTTAATATTTTACTATCTCATTACTTCAATATACTTATATTTTTATAAAAATTTCATAAAAAAATTTCCGAAGAAACTGAATTCCTCGGAAATTACGCTTCACGCTTATATTTTTCTGAATTTCTTATTAATATTATTCTTAATCCCAAGAAGAAATATATTATACAACTAATAAATAATATACCTAAACTAAAGATCAATAATAAAATACTATACACTAAAAATAGGAATGCTACAATATTGTGATTGATTCCTTTTTTTAGAATCACAAATAATAATAGTAAAAACAAAACTATTAAAAGTGCGAAATATACCCAAGCCAGTTGTCCCATCACCTGGAAGATAAAGTGAATATCCTTCGTAGAAACATTGGCACTATCTTGAGTAAGACGCGTTTGTTCACGAATTTGATCAACTATCTTATTTCTTAAATACTCGTTTCCTACATATCCTCGAAATAGATTAATCATCCCACCAACAAATGCAATATATACAATATAAACTATACTAGAGATAAGTAATAATATCTTCTCTAATTTATCAAAATACATTAATTCTCACCTTTATTTTTGCAGTTAGCACAAGTTCCATAAAATGATAACGAGTTATCTTGAACCTCAAAAGAATATTCTTTTTTCATATATTCAATAAGTTTATTAAATATTGGGTTAGATACTTTTTCAATACTATTGCAGTTAGTACATATTAAATGATGATGAAGTTCGTCATCTACAGATTGTCTCAAATGATATTTTGAAACACCATTACTGAAAGATATTTTCTCTAAGATTTTTAATTCATAAAAAATATCTAGAGTTCTATAAACGGTAGCTATACCAATGTCTGGTGTCTTTTCTTTCAGAATAAAATACAGTTCCTCTGCACTAAGATGTTTATCTTCATTTTCTACTAAAATCTCTACGATTTTCTCCCTTTGTGGAGTTAATTTATATGGAGATTTTTGAATAATTTTAATTATTTCATCATAAATACTCATATACTATTTCGCGCCTTTCCTATTTTTTAAGTAAGCTAATGCAAGCATAGTCTTACTATCAGTAATAACATTATCATCTAAAAGCTTGAATGCTTCTTCGATTTTATATTTTCTTAAATTAATAAATTCATCATCATCTGGATCAATTTCTCCAGCATATTCTAAATTGTCAACATAGTAGATCGTGATTAATTCAGAGCTATATCCTAATGCTACGTGAATATCGCATAGTTTTTCCAGTCTTTCTTCCTCTACTACATATCCAGTTTCTTCACGTAATTCTCTAATTGCAGATAATTTCTTATTATCTTCACCTGGTTCTAGTTTTCCTGCAGGAATTTCTAAAGTCACTGCTTCTATAGCTTTTCTATATTGTTCAACAAGAACTACTTCATCATTTTTTGTTAAAGCTAATATTGCTACAGCACCCCTATGATTTATCAGCTCACGTTTTGAAGTTTCTCCATTAGGCAAAGTTACCGTATGTACTTCTACATCTAAAACTTTCCCCTTAAATATTTTTTCAACTTCAATAGTTTTTTCTTCTAAATTCATTTCCACAATCTCCTCTACATTTTTATAAACTATATTCTTCCAGATCATGTGCTATCTTCACATTACATTTATCATGCAATGATTCTATAGCCTCTTTTTCAATATTTCTATCATATCTAGCACTAATATGTGTCAGGAATAAACTCTCAACCTTACTTTGTGCTATTATTTTCTCAATATCTAAAATACTTAAATGATAGTTTTTTCTCGCATGGTGTGCATCTTCTTTAAGTAAATAAGTGCACTCTGAAATAATAATATTACTGTTTTTAACAAACTCCCCTAAACCATCAAAGTATCTAGTATCTGGTATAATCGAAATCTCTTTTTCAGGCTTATCTTCAGATAAAAATTCACTTGAATTATACATTATTCCATTAAATTCAAAAGTATCTGCTTCTTTAATTTCTCTATAAAATGGTCCTGGCATAATCCCTAATTCTTTCAGTTTGTTTGCATCCAAGCTCCCTTTTTGTTTTTTGAATAAAATTTTATATCCAAAACATTCAATATTATGAGCTAAAGGATAACTAAAAACAGCTACAGATTTATTATCTATTATACACTGTTCACTAGAAATTTCAATATATTCTACGCTATAAGAAAGTGAACAATGTGTGAACAACAAATTGTTTTCTATAAAATCTTTAATACCCACTGGTCCATATATAGTAACATCCGAAGCATTTGTGTCTAAAAGGAAACTTCTAGATGATAAAAACCCTATTAATCCAAGGACATGATCTGCATGAAGATGGCTTATAAAAATTTTAGTTATTTTTGTTGGCTTAATATTTGTTCTTAAAATTTGATGCTGTGTCGCTTCTCCACAATCAAACATCCAACACTCTTTCAATTCTTGCATAAAATTAAAAACAAAGCTCTGTGTATTTCTAAATTTTCCAGGAAGCCCTGCTCCTGTACCTAAAAATTGTACTTCCATCGTATTCCTCAATTCAATTTTCTAAAATAATAGTGGCCTAAAAAGAAACCAATTTAAGCCACCTTATGTAATTTATAGTTTAACTACAAAAATCTGCGCATCTTGTAGACATGTAATCACATGCTCTACTCCTGCTGGGATTTCTAATAGTTCAAATTCATTTACAGTTTCTACTTCTTCTTCAAAAGCTACTGTAATTTTCCCACTAATGTTTAGTAATAAAATATTTTTATCATTACTATATGAGTCTGTTTGGTTCCCTGTTTTCAGATTCATGTGCACTACTTGATATCTATCGTTTTCTAAAACAATTCCACCTAACAATGCATTTTTATCTAATTTTATTTTTTTCATAGTCTTATCTTCCTTTGCGTTTGTATAACCCATCTTCTTCAATCATAATTAATTTATTCTTGAATAGTCTTCCTACAGCACGTTTAAAGCTTCCTTTACTCATTCCAAATACTGCTTTAATCTCTTCTGGATCAGATTTGTCAGTAAATTCGCAATAACCATTATTTTCAATATAGTCCATTATAGCTTGACCATCGCTATCCATTCTTTCGTGTGCACGAGGTAAGAATGAACCGTTGATTTCACCATTATCTTTAACTCCTATAACACGTAGAGTAACTTTCTCTCCAAGGCGTGGTTCTTTCTCACGTTCACTTTCATGAACGAAAACTTTGTAACCATCTTTTGTTAGTAAGAATGTTCCTACACGCATTAAACGATAAGGATAAGCTTCAATATCCTTGTTCTTCATACTCTTAGTAGCCTTTGAATATAATGATGCTACGATAGTTTCTGTCGCTAAACGAGCGAATAATTGTCCGCTGAAATCACGACGAAGTGTAATAAATAGCTCATCCCCTTCTTTTGGCCATACACTTCTTAACTTAGGTAAATCTTCTCCTAAAAGTGGGATTTCACGAGAGAACCCAATATCAAGCCCTATCCTATCTTCCTCAACTTTTACAACTTTACTAAATGCATAATCACCATAAGTTACTTCTGGTATATTTGGTGTAGCGAATAATTTCCCACTACGTGAAGGATATACGAACATTGAATACTCTTCTCCAATTTCGTAATCATCTAAACTTTCAACGTCAGATTCGTTACAGCTTATTTCTTCATCATTCGGTCCTTTAAAAACTAATGATGAACTTTTCTTTTCTACTAACTCTAAGAAATGAATTTCTCCAGTAATAAATTTTATATCTTCTCTTTCCATCAAGTACCTCTTTCTTTTATTTTTGTTAAATGGGAGTGACTCAAAAATCGCGATTTTGAAGAAATCGATTTTGTCGAGTCACTCCCGCAAAGTTTATTAGATATCTAAAAAGCTTTTATAAAGCGCATTTAGATATCAATAAACCACTGCGTCTATGAGTTTTCATATGAACTTTGTTAAATTTTAGAGCTTTTGGGTCAGCCCCTTTCTCATAAAAAAAGGCTGATACCTAATATCAACCTTTAAATTAATCGGTAAAAGTAGTATCAGGGCGTACTTACTTAACCATATTTTTTATTTGTTTTAATTGATTTACTCTTATTTCCTTTGGAAGGAATCTTCTTATTTCATCTTCATTATACCCAACTTGTAATCTCTTATCATCAACAATGATAGGTCGTCTAAGCATTCCTGGATTATCTTGAATAACTTTATATAACTCCTGAATAGACATACTTTCGATATCCAAGTTTAATTTTTGGAACGTTTTTGATCTAAAGGAAATTATATCTTCTGTTCCGTGCTCTGTGATAGATAAAATGTCTTTAATTTCATCTGTTGTTAGAGCTTCTGAAAAAATATTTCTTTCCACAAAGTCTATATCATTTTCTATAAGCCAAGCTTTTGCTTTTCTACAAGAAGTACAACTAGGCGATGTAAACAACGTAACTACCACCAGCACTCACACTCCTTTATAAAAATAACATTAATATTTTTATAATTCTATATACTACTATATTATACTACATATATTATCGTTTTACAATATACTATTAATAAAAATATTTTAATTTGTCAACTAAAAACACTTATTTTACATTGTTTCACGCTTGACTATCCTTGTAAACACAAGAATAATGTTACACCCTTACATTTTTTATTTGATTAGTTAAAATAAATTATATAATAATAAACTCATAAAACACTTCTTTACATAATCTAACTATCATATTATACAATCTAAAACTAAAACATAAATAAAATCTATCAAAATTCTCTAATTTTTCCCTAAAATTATTATCTAGAGCGGCTACTTTATACCTTATACTGAAATTGACAAAGTATTTTATGTGTGTTATCATAGACATATGCCAGCATGGCGGAATTGGCAGACGCACTGGACTCAAAATCCAGCGATGGCAACATCGTGCCGGTTCGACCCCGGCTGCTGGTATATCATTAAAGACAAGGTTTTTAAGCCTTGTCTTTTTTATTATTTATACTTTTTTCGGAATAAAAGTTACTAGAAATAACTTAGTAAATTTTTTATTAAACTATCTCAACGGATAATAATCTAAATAATATATGTATTATGAATATTAACTCAACAATTGAATTAATAAAAAAACCCATAATAATCCAACTTGGAAAAGCTGCTGGTAGTATTGCAATTGAGGCCACGAAAAATAAATTGAATATAAAAGTATAATAGCAAATTGAAATCAACCTGTGCCAAAGCGATTCATAACCCTTATATTTCTGATCATATAGCAGAATTCTCAACGAAGAAGAAAATATTATCGCAATTGCTGATAAAATAAAACCAATAATAACTGTCAGTATTGTAATTATGGATTCAGTTTTTATATAAAAAAAACTACTTGAAAAATAAGATACTAATAAACATACAACTACTACAATCAAAGATACATTTCTATCCTTTTTACTTAGCCCTATCATTAGCAAGCTCCTTAATCTCTCTTTGAAGATTTACTTTAACATCTTCCGCATCAAATTTACCTGAATTTTTTTCTGCACTAATATCTATTTTCATAATAAAATTTTCTTGATTATAAATACATTCAAATCCCTTCTCGTCTTTACCTCGTATTAACAATCCACTAAGAGCATACCTATCTTCTTCCTCCATTAGTTCTTTTATTAATTTTATAGGACGAAATCTATGTGAATTAGCTTTTATATCTAATGTTAAATCTATATCATCTGTTACTCCAGTTAAATCTACTAAGGCAGTCTTTTTTTTCGAATCCGTTGAAAAAAGATTATTTTGAGTTGAAAATTTAATTTCCTCAACTGTTTTAATAATATCTAAAAAGGTATCTTTCCCCTTATACATACCTTTTAATATATAATTATTTCCTGTAATTTTATGTATAATGTGTTCAAAATGTTTTTTAAATCGTATATCTGATAAATACAATAAATTTGTTTTAAAATCATAATATACAAATAATTGTTTTAATAATTCAATTTCTGTTTCTTTTCTAGGGTTTTCTCTTTTCACTTTTGAGTTTATATCTATAACAAAATCATCTCTAGGTTCTGCACTTCCTGACTCAATAGCGAAAAACACACCATCCCCTTCTCTTCTTACTAATATATGATCTATCCCTTTTGGTGAATCCTCATTCTCATCTAACTCTTCTGGGAAATCTTCTTTATTTGGATACTCCCATCTTAGTCCAGAGTTTATATTTTCTTTTAATAATCTCCAAATCGAAAAAGTAATTGTAGCCATACTTATTCTCCTTTATTTTTTATTATATTATATCATTTTTTTAACAGTAAATCATTAGATTCAATAAATACACAATAGTTTAATATAAATTTACCCATATATTATCTTCACTTACTTTTTATACAGATAATTTTCTCAGCGAATTTATAATCTTACATATCACTATTTTGCTTTACAAGATACCTTTACTATGGTACTATTATGTATAACAAGATAGCGTGAATTTTTAGCCTTTATACTAATAACTAAAAACTAAGAAAGGAGGTTTCAAAATGGAAATTAATACTTCTCAAATACTAAAAGGCACATTAGAAGCATGCATTTTACAGCTAATTAAAAACAAAGAAATGTATGGCTACGAGATAACTGAACAACTCTCCAATTATGGACTTGATATGGTTGCTCAAGGAACTATATACCCCCTACTATTAAAACTAGAAAAAGAGAATTTAGTTACTAGTTATTTGAAAGAAAGTAACTTTGGACCTCCGAGAAAATATTATTCTATTACTGATCAAGGTAAAGAATATATAAATTCATTTAAAGATATATGGGGAAATATAAGTACAACAATTACAGAGATTATGAAAGATAAATAATATAAGCAAGGAGGATGCATTATGAATACAGCTGACCTACTAAAACATAATAATGAACTCAGACTACAACTTAATGAAGAAAATAAGAAATATTATGAGGAGCTTCTAGTCGCTTGTCGGATAAAAAATACTGCGAAAAATGAATCTGCTCTAGAAATTCAATTACTAGAAATATTACAAGATTTGATTTTATATCAAAAACAAGGAAAGAGCTTTATCGATGTTTTTGGAAATGATATAAACAAATTATCTTCATCAATAATTGCAGAACTACCAAAGGAAAACAAAATGAAAATATTTAGATTTTCTTTAGTTTATCTTTTAATTCTGATTATTAGTTCTTTAGCACCTTCAATATTTTCTAGAACTATCCAACCAATTCTAACAATATTATCTATAGTAGTATTAGTCTTAGGTTCTTTGATTTGCTTATACCTACTAATTTATAAAAAAACAGATAAAAATAAGTGGTTTATATATATTTCATCATTAATAATATTTGAAGTATCATTTGGTCTAATACCTATCTTAGATAAATTGGGAATAATTCCAAAGTACCTTTCTCAAAAAGTAACAATATCAACTAACTTCTTATACATCTATGGAATTTTTAGTGCACTTTCTTACATATACATTTTTTTAACTTTCAAAAAATACTACTCTAAAAAGATATAATAAAACTACCCGACTAAATCTTTAGTCGGGTGTTCCTTCGTTAAAGTTCACCTAAGAGAAATAATTTTAATTCAAAAATAACATTTTTTCTATTGAATAATTTTTTTAAACCTGTTATAATGGTAAAACATTATTTTAGGAGGAAGCCATGAATAATTCGATTTTCGATAAATTAAAACGCGCTGAACAAGGTGCCAAACTTAGTATTCTGTCATATTTATTGCTGACCGTTTTAAAACTTTGCGCTGGTCTGTTTTTTAAATCTTCAGCCTTAGTTGCCGATGGTATTAACAACGCTACCGATGTAATTTCATCAGTATGCGTACTTATCGGTTTGAAAATTTCTAGAAAACCAGCTGATGAAGATCATTTATACGGTCACTTCAGAGCTGAATTAATTTCAACATTAATAGCTTCATTCATTATGTTATATGCAGGAATCGAAGTAGTAATGTATGCAATAAAAAAAATTATTTCAGGAAGCTACGAGCAACCTAGCCTACTATCTGCCGTTGTCGCTTTTATAGCGAGTGCCATTATGCTTGGGGTTTATTTCTATAATATTCGTCTAGCTAAAAAAATCGGAAGTAAATCTCTTAAAGCTGCAGCCCTTGATAATCTTAGTGACGCTTTTGTTTCTATCGGAACATTAATAGGAATCATCGCTACATATATCGGACTTCCAATAGCTGATTCAGTAGTCGCAATAATCGTCGGATTACTTATTATTTACACTGCTGTTAGTATTTTCAAAGAATCTACACACGTTCTTACTGACGGCGTTGATACTGAAGTGATAGATAAGGTTAACGATATTGTAAATGATATTAAAGGTGTAACATCAATAGTAGATACGAAAGGTAGAACTCATGGCTTACTATACTTTATCGATATTACTGTTACAGTTGAACCATCATTAAATGTTAAACAAAGTCACGACATTACCGTAAAAATTGAAAAAGCATTATCTAAAGAATTCTATTATTGTGAAACTTTAGTACACTTAGAACCGCATGGTATTGCTTGCCATTCACATTAAAATATTTCAAGATGAAATTGTACTTCTTTTAACTTAAGTTACTTCTAGTATAATTTCATCTTTTTTTACTGCACCGATGTTTGACAAAAACAAATACTAAAAGTATAATTATTGTACGTATAAAAGTATTTTTAACTATTAATTATCTTTTAATTAAATAGTATAAAATACTACTTAAATATAAAATTGGAGTTTTTAAATTTATGACGCACGCAAAAGCAATATTCTTTGGTGAACATGCAGTCGTTTACGGATACAAAGGAATTACTATTCCACTTCCACAAATGAATGTAGAAGTCACTTTAGAAGAAACAGATACAATTCAACAAAGAGATGAAATTCTTAGCTTCATCGCTGATTCATGTGGAATTGATAATAAAACAAAAATTAATATTACTAGTACCATCCCTGTAGGGCGTGGACTAGGTTCTTCTGCTGCGCTGAGTATCGCTATTGCACGTGCAAAAAAACTCCCAAACGTTAGAGAAATAGCTAATAAATGTGAGAAATTTATCCACGGGAATCCTAGCGGTATTGATGTAAATCAAGTACTTAGTGACACTCCCCTTTTATTTTCAAAAAAAGACGGAGCTAGTGAGTTAAATTTTAATCTAAATAGTTATTTACTGATTATCGATACTGGTGTTGTTGGAATTACTAAAGAAACTCTAAAACACATAGCTGATAATTATGTTGAATACGAGAAATATATTACTGAATTAGGTGGAATCACCAATTTAGTAATCGAACCGTTAAAAAATAAAAACATCGATCTTGTCGGACAATATATGTATAAAGCTCATGATTTATTGCGAAAACTTGGAGTAAGTCACGCGAGCAACGATGAAGTCGTAGAAATTTGTAAAAACAATAATGCAATCGGTGCTAAGCTAACTGGCGGTGGTGCTGGTGGATGTTGCATTAGCCTTAGTAAAACAAAAGAAAATGCGTTAGAAATTCAAAACGCACTAAAAGAGAAAGGATATTCATCATGGATAGTTACAGTTTAGGTTATGCTAATATTGCCCTAGTTAAATACTGGGGGAAAAAATCTAAAGATCCTGTCTTACCTTATAATCCTAATATTTCTTTAAGATTAGACAATCTTTTATCAAAAACAAAAATTGAGAAAAACGATAATAATGTTGATGAATTTTATATCAATGACGAAAAACAAAGCCAAGAAGAAGTCGATAAAATGATTAAATTCATCTCTAAATTCACACCAACTGAACGTGAAGCTATAACTATTAGAAGTTATAATACTGTTCCTACTGCTGCTGGGCTTTCTTCAAGTTCTAGCGGAACTATGGCATTAGTACTTGCTTGTAATGAATATTTCAAATTAAACAAAACTACTAAAGAATTAGTTGAAATAGCTAAAGAAGGTTCTGGTTCTTCATGCCGAAGCTTCTATAAACTTGCTGCTTGGCTTGAAGATGGAAGTGTTGAAGAGTTAGAATGCTCTCTAGACTTTGGAATGATGGTTCTTGTTGTTAATGAAGATAGAAAGAAAATTTCTAGTCGTGTCGCAATGGAGCGCTGTGTTCAAACATCGACAACATTCGATGCATGGGTAGAAAAAGCTAAAAACGATTTTGTATTAATGAAAGAAGCTCTAAAGGAAGCTGACTTCGAGAAAATTGGTGAGATTACAGAAAGTAACGCACTAGCTATGCATGGTACAACTTCTACATCTACTCCAAGTTTTTCATTCTTAACTGAAGAAAGCCATATGGCTATGGATATCGTAAAAGAATTACGTTCTAAAGGTCATAGATGTTACTTCACTATGGATGCTGGCCCAAATGTGAAGGTGTTATACTTAAGGGAAGATCAAGACAAATTATATGAGGAAATTTCAAAATTATGGAAGAAAAAAATAATTTTGTGCATGGAGTAGCATACGGTAAACTCTATCTCGCTGGTGAATATGCGATTTTAGAAGATTACGCTTCTGCACTAATAACAAGTGTCCCTAAAAAAATTACAGTATTTGTAGAAGAAAGTGATAAAACTACTATATTCGACACAATTAATAAAACTTCTGTTGGCCTTTTTGAAGAAAATAGTAACTTCACACTAGTTCAACAATTTATCCAATTTTTAACAGAATATACAATTAGTAATAAGACCTTCGCTTTAACTATTTTCAATGAACTTCATAGCGATGATAAAAAATACGGTCTAGGTTCATCTGGTGCTGTTCTTGTCGCTATAGCTCGTGCAATCTTATCATTTGAAAATATCCCTTATAATAATTTAACTATTTTCAAATTAGTCGCCCTATTTAATATTAAACATAATCTAAGCGGATCCATGGGGGATGTTGCTGCGAGTATCAACGATGGAATCACCTTCTATCAAAAATTTAATGCCGAGTTCGTTAATGAAATGATTCACCAAGACAAAACTGTTAAAGAAATAATTAACACAAATTGGGATGGACTTCTTATTGAAAAAATACATCCTAAAGCTGATTTAAGCATCTTAGCGCGTTGGACTGGTGAAGCTGTTGATACGAAAGAGCACGTTAAACTTTGGAAAGAACATAAAGATAATTACAAAGAAGAATTTAGAGTTTTTGTTGAAACTTCAAATACTCTAGTTAAAACATTGAAAAAGAATTTAAATGAAACAGATGCATCAAATGCATTAAATACAATAAATAAACTTAGAGAAAATCTATTATATTTAGAAAGTTTCTCTAAAATACCAATGGAAACAAGTACGATGAAAAGCTATATTGAATCACACTCAGCTGGTAAGCAAAGCGGTTCTGGAAGTGGTGATTTTGTACTAGGATTCGAGAAAAGTAACGATAAGTATCAGCTACAACTGAACTTAGAAAGATTATAATACACTACGAAAGGATTAATTATGAGAAAAAAAGATCATATTAGATTAGCGCTTGCTGATAAAACAAAAGTAACTAGCTTGGACTCATACGCAATTGATTACAACAGTATTCCACTTTTTGGATTAGATGATGTGGACACTTCGACATCAGTTTGTGGAGATCGTTGGGAATATCCATTCTTCATCAATGCTATAACTGCTGGTGGAGAAGATTGTAACAAAATTAATCAAGATTTTATGGAAGTTAGTAAAAAATGTGGAATTAATTTTTTCCCAGGATCATATTCTCCAGCTCTTAAGAGTAAAGAAGACGAAGAAGCTTATCCTAAAGGTTATTCGGTAAACTTAGGTTTAGATAAAGATCCACAACTTGTTTTAGAAGCAATTGAAAAATCACAAGCAAAATACATTCAACTTCATACTAATCCTCTTCAAGAAATCGTTATGCCAGAAGGTGATCATAACTTCGAAAGTTGGTACGCTAACCTAAAAGAAGTCAGCTCTAAATCTCCTATTCCTGTAATCTTAAAAGAAACAGGTTTTGGTATGAACGAAGCGACTATCAAACTAGCTATCGATTTAAATATACCAGCCGTTGATATCAGTGGTATGGGTGGAACAAACTTCGCAAGAATCGAAAATGGTCGAAGAACTGATAAATCAACTTACCTTGAAGCAATTGGCTACACTACTGCAGAAAGCTTAGAAATCGCCTACTCTTATAAAGATAAAATCGATATTATCGCAAGTGGAGGTATTCGTAATCCACTAGACGTTGTAAAATGTCTAGCATTAGGAGCTAAAGCGGTTGGTGTTTCTAAAATTTTCTTAGAAATTCTTGTAAATGAAGGAAAAGCTGCTCTTATTCAAGAAATTGAAAAATGGAAAAAAGAAGTTAAGTTCTTAATGATATTAATGAACGCTAGAAATATAGCTGAATTAGATAAAAAAATAAGAAAAGTAGAATTTTAAAAAAATAAGATTCCGTCCGGCTTGGATGGATTCTTATTTTAGTTTATGCGGTATCTCTATACTCAAAACTACTACTTTTGAGACTCTTCTAGTGCTGATAATCTTTTTATTGCTTTATTTAAATCGTCTTGTAGAGCATTAATTTTATTTTTATTCTTTTGATTTTCAGCAATTAAGTACCAACATGAAATTAATAACATAATATTTAAACAAATTATTGCAAACATACTATTCTCCTAATGATAATAATTAAAATAAGAATAACACAATTTTTCACTTTTAACAAGAGTAGGCCTACTCCATTATATAAATATAAAAAAAACCTCATCTTACGATGAGGTTCTTATTTTTAAATAAATCTAAAAGAGGGAAAGTTTTTTAGATTTTATTAATAAATTGCGTGTTAATTACCAATTATTAATATTTACGTTTTCTAGCCGCTTCAGATTTTTTCTTACGACGAACGCTTGGTTTTTCATAAAACTCACGTTTACGAACTTCTTGGATAGTTCCGTTTTTAGAAACAGCACGTTTGAAACGACGTAGTGCATCTTCTAGTGATTCATTTTTACGAACTACAGTTTTTGACATTGGATTTCCCTCCCTCCGATACTACAAAATCTTAATTTA
Source organism: Gemella haemolysans (assembly GCF_012273215.1). Classification (NCBI taxonomy): domain Bacteria; kingdom Bacillati; phylum Bacillota; class Bacilli; order Caryophanales; family Gemellaceae; genus Gemella; species Gemella haemolysans. Next base: position 1,474,487 of record NZ_CP050965.1, read on the forward strand.
ATACTTAATTAAATGTTTAGAATGTAAAATAAATACAAACATTCTATCATTAAGACCGCTCTTTAAGCAATCTACTTACATATTGTATTATATTCTAACGTTCTTGTCAACCTTTAATAGCAATTTATTAACATATTTCTACGAAAATAACCTTTTCATTTATACATTAATGATACTATTTTTCAGATAACCAATTTTTAAATTCTTCAATAAAATTAGCATAACCTTCTTTATTTTTATGACTAGGTACTTGAGCTAAAAATACTTGATTTGGCAATTTAGTTTGACCTTTTTTAGTTATTAAAATAATAGCTTTTTGTTGTGAGGCATTTTTAAACATCTCATCAGGTAAAGTAATTACCGCATTTAAATTAATATCTTCTTCTAAGAACTTCTTAAAATTATCTTCAAGCTCAAGAACTTTCTTAGGTACTACTAATACCCCTACACCACTATCATTTAAGTAATTAGCCGCTTGTTCAATGAATAGTAAGGCATTCAAGCTATATCCTTCAGCACTGCAAAGTTTATAGTTTAAACTGTTATCCTCATCAGCATAATATCCAAAAGGCACATCACTGATAATGACATCTTGCTTTTTAATATTTAAAGGCTTAAGCGCATCTTGATTAATGATCTCAACATTAGTTTCTAATAAATTGAAAATATTTTGTTGTAATCTAGCATAGTTATTATCAACATCTACAGAAGTTAACTCATAGTCACCTTTTGATAAGGCAGCTAAGTTGATTAAGAAGTTCCCACTTCCACTAGCAAAATCAGCTACAGAAATCTTCTCGTTATTGTATAAACACTCTAAAATGTGAGATGCATACATAGTAATAACTTCTGGTGTAATATCGTAACTAGGATTATTCAACTCTTTAAGAGCTTTTAAAAGTAAAAACTGATAAGCTTTTTTAATATCCTCTTTAGAGAAATTGTCGACAATATCAAAATAATCTTCATCATTCTCCAAAGTTAAGTAATTCACTAAAGAGTCAAAATACAACCCTCCACCTTTATTCTCTTCTACCTGTTTATCTATCTTAAAAAATAATTTTTCTAAATCTGACATGGTTCCTCCTATATATTAGTATTCATTTATTTTTTTCTCAGTAAAAACATACAATAACTCTCTTAACATCTTTTTCTCAATATTCTTTAAATAATTATCATCGAATTCACGAATTATTATTTCATACATTTTTTCATTTTTAAAGAAGTTTGAATATGAAGTGATTTTTTCTGATCCTTTCTTTATTTCATAAATTTTTTGTAATTTTTCAATAATAAAGCTAAATAAATCTTCTAATTTCAAAATTAAATCATCTTTGGGATAATCCGTAAATAATAGCCCTGTTAAATTATCTTTATATACCTCTTCACTAGTATAATCGATTACTTCTCTTTTTTGTTTTTTTATTAAGTAACAAACTATAGCTAGTATTGTCAACTTACCATTCCTCATTATACCTATAGTATCAAGATCATTCATTTCTTTAATCTCTCTATTTGAGTATTCAGTATAAATATTACCTAATCTTACTAAATCGTATAAAGTATCAAAATCATGATCTCTTACAAACACTTGTGTATATAGTTTTTTTGATGAAAAAATTGTATTTTTACTATTTCTTGCTAAGCCAGGTTTTTGAAGAATACAAGATAATATCAATTGTCCTATATATTCGTTGGTTACACGTTGCCATTTTTCTCTTACTTTATTATAATTCTTAGCTTTTACTCCTCGCTTTATTTCTATTGCTAACGGATATTTATTACTTGCTGCACCACGTTCCAACTTTAATTGTTGTAAATCGTTAGATTTTAAATCGCGCAATTTTATAGGCTTTTGAGAATTTGACGCCTCTGAAATTTTACTTATAAAATTTTTAGTCTCTTCACTGATCAAATCTGATTTCACAATTTTACAAACTAAAGAAAAGTCATGTTTCCCGTCTATTAATTTACTTTTCCCCAGTTTAGTAGTTGTTTGCGCACCATTTATAATAGAAAAATTGTATAATTTTATTTTATCACCATCTTTTCGAAAATCTTCACATCCTATTGTGATTCCATTATTATAGAACCAAAAATTATCTTTATCATTTTTTATTGTTTGTTCTATTCCTTCATCTACACTTTTATCAGCTACATGCTCCCTTAGATTATAACTAAACAATCCATTTTCTGAATGCTTTTCATATAACGATTTTATAGATGTTGCTTTTACATTTACTATTATTCCATTCTCACCATATGCTAACATATCATTTTTATTACCATTATTCAAAAATATCTTTATAGCATCCTCTTCAACTAAGTCCCTATCTGAATAAGATATTACCTCATGTCTATTAATATCCTCTTTATCATAAATTGTAATATCAAAAGATGAAAATTCTTTTTTATTTTTTAATTCATCTATTTTTTTAAGAATGCTCTCATTTAATTTTGTATTAGTAAATAAAACAAATTCAATATTTTTATCATTATCAAGACCATCATATGCATTTTTATAAATAGATTTTAATTTTTTTGAATACTGGGCATAACTTTCATTTTCAAAATTTTCAACTGTATTTTTTATTTTATAAAAAACATTACTAATATCTTCTATAGTTAAATTCTCTGATGACTTCCCTTGAATCAAATACATAACTTCATCATCTGTATAAATAAAGTCAATACCACCATCTCCAGTTCCATCAGTAAAACCTGTTTTTATGTCAATTTTTCCTATATTACCTTTATAATAGAATAAATTCACCATTTCTAAAGTGAATAAATACTCCTCTGTTTGTTTCCCTTCCGCCAAATTCAAGTCTTGACACAAACTTAATATTTTTTCCTTTCTTTGTTCCATACTAATTTTCTCCTCATATCATTTTACATAATTATATCATATTTTACAGTATGTGTATTATTTATTATATCTCTTTTATGGTATTGCTTTGGAATTATTTAATGGAGAATAAAAGATAATATCTCAATCATTTTAAAATCCACAAACTAACTAATACTTAGTTTTTATTTAAAATATATTGCAGTATAATAAACTATTTTATTCACTTTTCTTCCGTAAAAAAATCATTTAAAAGATTTATATCCTCATTCTCATAATATTCTTGATATAATTTTTCTAATACTAATTCATCTTTTATATTTTTCTCAATATAAATCATCGCTTTAATAAATTCTTTATAATCTGAATCCATTATGTTATCTATAATTTTTACTATCTCTAAATATTTCACAATATTTCTTCCTTTAATTTTTATATAATAGATCCTAGCATTTATTTATTCAAGTGTCAAAACATAGAAAAAACAGGTTTTACAAAATTTAGGACTGATTTTTTCCATGCCCCGGATTTAGTATACAACCATAAAAAGAAAGATTTATATAATCAAACTTAATCAATATCTCCAAGCATTTTCTAGGAAATAATAAATACATTTGATTATATAAATCTTATTTTAAAATTATCCGAAAGTAAGCTAAAGCGTCAAACTTCTGTCTAAACACTTTTATTTTAATACTTTTATAAATCTTTTCTGAACTTTATCACAGGTATACCCGATATGTTCATAGAATTTATGTGCTTCTTCACGTTTCAATGCAGAATTTAACCTAATAAAGCTAATATTATTATCTACATTATAGTTTTCTAACTTACTCATAAGTTCTCTACCTATTCCCCTTCCTTGAAAATCAGGATTAACAGCAAGTCCTAAAATATTTAATCCTAGATCACTATAGAAACTTTCATACATTTGAGCATGAACAAATCCTATAATCTTCCTTGTGTTTTCATCTTCATAACCGATAATAATATGTTGTTTCTTGTCATTAGTTAACTTCACTATTTGTTTTTCTACATTTTCAACATCTACATCGTAACCTAATGCTGCTTTACAAATTTCTGCTACTTCTCGTGCATCTTCTATATTTATTTCCCTAAACATATACTCACCTTCTGGTTTTATCAAATATTATTTAACGTGCAACTTACTGCAACTTAAATTCTAATTTACTTCGCGACTTCTATTAAAGCTTGTTTGACTAAATCAAATTCTCTAGTACGAAGAGTTCTCATATCAAAAATTAATTCATTATCTTTAATTCGTGTAATAATAGGTATTTCTACTTCTAAAAGTCGTCTTTCTAATTCTGTAGCACTTAGTCTTGGATGTTCTAATTTTACCACAACACTTTCTAAGTAACTTGCTGGGTAGCTTCCTCCACCGACTTCTGCCTTATCTTCAGCTATTGTAATCTTGAAGTCTAAGTCACTAAGTCTTGTTTTTAGGACGTCTGCTTTACCAAATAAACGCTCTTTTGATAATGAAATCATGTGTAATGTAGGAATGTGTTCTAACGCTTCTTTCTCGTCTAAGTATAGTTTTAATGTAGCTTCTAATGCAGCTAAAGTCATCTTATCTACACGTAACGTACGAGTAAGCTGATTCTTTTTCATTTTTTCTATATATTCTTTTTTACCAACGATAATACCTGCTTGTGGTCCTCCTAGCAGTTTATCACCGCTGAAAGTCACTATATCAATACCACTATCAAGCACTTCTTTTACAGTTGGCTCGTATGGTAATCCATATTTAGAAAAGTCTACGAACTGCCCGCTTCCTAAGTCGTTTATAGACACTAGTTCGTTCTCACGAGCAAGGTAAGATATCTCTTCATTAGATACTTCTTTAGTAAATCCTACAATCTTATAGTTACTAGTATGAACTTTTAACAATGCTCCTGTATTGTCATTAATAACATTCTCATAGTCTTTCAAGTGTGTTTTGTTCGTAGTCCCTACTTCGATAGGTGTTCCACCACTTAGTTTTATAATTTCAGGAATTCTGAATGCTCCACCAATTTCTACCAGCTCTCCACGAGAAACTACTATTTCCTTGTCTTTAACTAGCGTATTTAATGTTAATAATACTGCAGCAGCGTTGTTGTTAACTACAAGTACATCTTCTGCACCTGTTAATTTTTTGATAATATCAATAAGGTGAACATAACGACTTCCACGTTTTTTATTATCGATATCAAACTCAAGATTAGAATAGTTAAATGCTACACTCTCAATATTTTCTTTAATCTTCTGACTTAATAAACTACGCCCTAAGTTTGTGTGTAAAATTGTCCCAGTTGCATTTATAACTCGGCGTAAAGAATTTCTATCTTCTTTTTTTACTATTTGTGTAACTTCTACTACAATTTTCTCTAAACTTGGAACTTCGAATAATTCTTCATTTAGTATTTCTTGTTTAATTCTATCAATATATTCTTTTATCGCTGATTTCACCGCTACTTCTGAATACTCATTTATCAATGATTTTACTTCATCTATTAATAAAATCTTATTTATTGCGGGAATTTGTGATAATAATTGTTTTGACATAATAATTCTCCTAAATTTCTTTTGCTAATGTTTTTATAGCATTAATAGCATAGTCTACTTCTTCTTCAGTATTCATACTAGAAAAAGAGAATCTCACTATACCTTGTTCTTTTGTCCCTAGTGCCTCATGCATTAGAGGTGCGCAGTGTGCTCCAGGTCTAACAGCAATATCATATTCTTCAGCAAGTACGTCTGCAACATCCGAAGCTGAAATACCTTTAAAATTCAATGAAACTACTGCTGTACGTTCTTTTGCAAAATCTCCATAAAACTCTAAACAGTCTAAGTCTTTTAATTCGTTATAGAATTTGTTCGCAAAGTCCATTTGTTTTTTATAAAGATTTTCTATTCCTTGTCTATTTATATATTTTATTCCCTCATGTAATCCTAAGATTCCTGCTGTGTTAAGCGTACCTGCTTCTAAGCGCAGTGGATATTCTCCTGGATGCTTCTCATCAAAAGTTCTAACTCCACTTCCGCCAACTTTAAATCTCTTAATTTCAGGTTCTTTAAGTCTTACACATAGACCCCCAATACCTTGTGGTCCGTATAAACTTTTGTGTCCAGTAAAACATAGGACATCTATTCCTAGTTCATCTATATTAATAGGAACTACTCCAGCAGTTTGCGAAGCATCAACAACTGAAATAAGATTATGTTTTTTACAGATAGCAGCAACTTTTTCCAAGTCTACTATATTTCCTGTAACATTCGAACCATGAGTGATAGCGATCATTTTTGTATTAGGTTTGATAGCTTTTTCTAACTCCTCATAGTCGATTAATCCTGTTTTTCCAGCTCTAACAATCGTATAATCACATCCAATTGTTTCATGAGCTAAATAAACTGGTCTTAATACTGAATTATGTTCCATTGAAGTCGTAATTACATGATCGTCTTTTTCTAATAATCCTAATATTGCTATATTTAGACTTTCTGTAGAATTACTCGTAAATACTACTCTATCTTCATCTTTTAAACCGAAAAATTTTGCAATATCATTTCTTGCTTCAAACACTTCACGAAAAGCGTTATTCGCTTCATAATAACTACCTCTTGATGCATTTGCATATTTCGCCGATGATAGCACTTCGTAGACTTTGTCCGCAACTTCTTTCGGCTTTTTAAGCGATGTTGCACCGTAGTCGAAATAATAACTCATATCCCTTACCTTACCTAAGCCACTTTTATACTATGACTTAACTCCCTTCTTTATTTATTTTTTCGCTAATACTCTATAGTTTTCTACACGTCTAGTTATTCCTAGCTTATCGATATATTCTAGAATAGCCATAGAATATTTTCTACTAGAACCTGTCATATCTCTAAATTCGGCTAATCCCATTTGTTCATTCACACTAAAGTGTTCTTCTACTTTTTGAATAGCTTCTTTTAATACATCTGCATGTAATACTAAATCTGCATCTAGTCTGACTATCGTATTATCTATTAGAGATTCTAATATTTCAACTTTCGGTTTTTCTCCGTTAGTTAAATCTTTAATAGTCGGTGGTGTGAATCCTCCTTCTAGTAAAGCCTTCTCTATTCTTTCTTTTTCAGCCAATTGTTTCTTATCGTAATTAACTACGAAATCTTTTTCAGCTACTAAGTTACCTTCTAATCGAATTTCGTTGTTTTCTATAAATAGATCAAGCATCTCTAATGTTTCTTTTTGAGAAAGTTTAAACTTAGAAAGCACCTCAATTTTAGGAATACCCACTTTCAATTTGAATCTATTGTGATATTCTACTAATAATTTTTTCAGTTTTTCTAATACTTCTTCATATTTTTTCTTATGAATATATCCTAATTTAGTCTCATAAACTGTAGCTGTTTCTACTAATTGTGCTATTGACTCTACTACCTCTTCTTCTGGGAGTTGTAAATCTTTTACGATACTGTCTTTAGAAACTAAATAGTTATTGTGAGATAGTATGTAGTTAGCTATTAAATCTGATGTATTCCCTTCAAGTTGCACTTTAAGTTTTTCAAGAATTTCTTCATTAAATCTACTATGTTTTTTCGGACTAGCATCAAGAATTACCCCTCCACCTATTGTAATCATTGGTGAATAAGTACGAATGATGAATTTATCATAATTTTTAACCGCTATTTCATCTTCAAGTCTAAGTTGAGCAAAACTACTCTCTCCTGCCTTTAATAAGTCTGTTCCAAGTGGTACAACCCTTGCCATGACTTCTTCAGTACCTATGTATACACGTACTCTATCCCATAATTCAAGATTATCTCTCTCATCATTGATTAATTTAATCTCACTATCTAGCATATAAGTTTTTGTTAATGAATCTGCAGTCGCTAAAGTGTCTCCACGTTTTACATCATCAAACTTGATATTCGCTAAGTTTATCGCGGTTCTTTGACCTGCGTAGGCTCTTTCTACATCTTTTGCGTGAACTTGTATATTTCTTACTTTTGTTTTTATTCCTTTTGGATAAATAACTAGTTCATCACCTACATTTACTACACCTTCTGTAAGAGTTCCTGTAACAACAGTTCCGAATCCTTTTACCTGGAATGAACGGTCAACATTAAGTCTAGCATTTTTCTCAATATTTTTCGCTTCGATATCTTCTGTTTTCTTATCAATCGTTTCTAAAAGTTTATCTAATCCTTTTTTACTAATTGAGTCTACTTCTATAATTGGAGAGTTCTCAAGAACTGTTCCAGCGATGAATTCTCGGATATCTTCTTTAACAAGTTCACGATATTCTTCTTCAACTAAGTCTATTTTCGTCATTACGATAATGTAGTTCTCAATTCCTAGTAACGTTAATATATCAATATGCTCTTTTGTCTGAGGCATTATACCTTCTCTTGAGTCAACTAGTAATAATACTAAGTTTATTCCACTAACTCCAGCTAACATATTTTTTATAAATTTTTCATGTCCTGGAACATCAACTACACCACATCTTTTTCCACTTGGTAGATCAAAATAAGCAAATCCAAGATTTATCGACATTCCTCTGTCTTTTTCTTCTTGAGTAGTATCTGTTTCAATACCACTTAGAGCTTTTATCAGGGTTGTTTTCCCGTGATCTATATGCCCTGCAGTACCAATAATTACATTGTTGTTCATACAATTCACCTTTACACATTATATTAAGAATAGAGATTATGCGAGAGAACTTTACAAAATAGATTTTAAACTTTCTCTATAATAACCTCTATCCAAAATTTTATTTTAATTTATAATCTTTTAATTCTGTTATTATTCTTCTGATTCCAGCTTTTCTAGAATAATACAAACCACGATATTCGATTTTTTCATTTTCTAACATTTTTACAACATTATCGAAATTATCCCAAGCTGTTTTTAGCATAAATCCACAACCTACACCTATAGATGGATGTGTTGGAATAAGTGACGCTCCCATTTCTCTTTCTAGACAAATATTATCCGCCTTTATTGAATCGTGTGTACTATTAAAAACTACTAATCCTTCTTCTACCATGCTTCCTCCTACGGTTGAATTACTTTGTTAGCTTTTCTCATGTCTTCTACGATGAAGTACATATTCGTTGGATTCCCAACTGCTAAATCAATTTTGTGATAATCGATACATGCTCCACAGCAAACTATCTCTACTCCACCCTCTTCTAGTGTTTTTAGCTCTTCTAGTACGTGACTTCGAGTTTTATCTACTAAAATTCCACCATTATTGTAGAAAATAATTTTTTTAGGAAGAACTTCTTGTTCACCTAAAGCATAAAGATATGCTTTAATTAATCTTTTACCTAGTTCTTCACTACCGTGTCCCATTTGATCTTTGTTAATCACAACGATATAGCTGTCATCTTTAACTACTGGTAAAGCTTCTAATTGCGGAGTTTCTTCTCTTGTAATTTCAACTTTGAAGCCACCTTCAATATCAGAAACTTTAAACTCATAACTATTTTTATCAGCAAATTTTCTAAGACTTTCTACACTGTCTTCAGTTTTTACTAATAAAGTTACTTTCGTATCTTCTTCTAGTGCACGTGTAGCTTGAGTCACAGGAACAACACATTTATCACATAATGTATCCACTACTACACCTTCGCTCGCTTCTCCCTTAGAAATAGTAACGATATATTTATCTTTTGCTTCTTCTTTCACCGAGAAATTGAACCCTAATTGTGTAGCCATTTTTTCTAAGTTTTGAGTAGCTATAAAATTGTCTACGATTGTTTCTACTACATCATTTTCTAGTAATAATTTTTTTGTTTGAATAACTGGCATCGGACAAGCTAAGCCCTGTGCATCTAAAATTTCTTTTTTCATACTTATATTCTCCTAATGTTTTCTGAGTTATTTAATAATAACTGCCTTTTCTTGTTTTTCTATAACTTTTCCTACTATAGCACTCTTAATTTCGAGAGTGTTTAGTTTTTCTAATAACTCGTACGCTTCACTTTCTGGTAAACTTATTAAAAGTCCTCCAGATGTTTGTGGATCATACATTATTTCTTCTAATGCAAAGTCTTTAATCTGATATTCTACATTTGGCTCAATGAATGTTCTATTAAGTTGCCCCCCTGCAGTAATAACAAATTCATTTGCACATTTATAAGCTTCTTCGATATATGGAATATCTTTCGAATATACTTCTGCTGAATGTTTGCCATCCAACATTTCTACAAGATGTCCTAAAAAACCGAATCCAGTAATATCTGTACAACTGTTAACATTAAAATCTTTCATCATTTGAGCAGAATATTTATTAAGTGTTGTCATTTGTTTAACGCTTTGAGCAAATGCTTCTTCTGAACATTCTTTTACCATGTGAGCTGTATTAATAATACTTACTCCTAATGGTTTTGTTACGATTAATAAATCTCCTACTTTACAATTGTTATTTTGTAATATTTTATCAGGATGAACAATTCCTGTTACTGATAATCCATATTTTGGTGTAGCGTCATGAATAGAGTGCCCTCCTGCAAGAACCCCTCCTGCTTCATGAACCTTTTCCGCTCCACCTTTTAGTATTTGATGTAAAATTTCTAAGTCTATATTCTCTGGGAAAGCTACTATATTTAATGCTGAGATAACTTCTCCACCCATAGCGTAGACGTCACTTAGCGCATTAGTCGCTGCAATTTGTCCATATAAATATGGATCATTTATCATTGTTGTAAAGAAATCTAATGTTTGAATAATCGCCTTATCTTCGGAAATTTTATAAACGGCTGCATCATCCGAAGATTCATACCCAACTATTAAATTTTTATCTTCTTTTTTTGGAAGGTCTTTTAGTATATCTGATAAGGCTCCCGGCCCTATTTTCGAGTTTCAACCTCCGCAAACTATCATGTTCATTTTCTTCTCTGACATATTTACCTCCTATACTACTACTTATCTATAATTATACTACTTCACACTATAATTTAAAAGTATTATTTAGTTTTTTAATGTAAATTATCCTTGTTCTATTAGACATCTAGCAACCTGCTCTCCGTTAACTCTCCGACTTTTAAATACTCATGAATTTATAGAATTTTTCTGTAGTTTCTTTACTTTTTTCATCTGTAATATGAGTGTATGTATTCAATGTAGTTGTTATATCTTTGTGACCTAATCTATTTTGAATTTCTTTCGCACTCAAGTCACTTTCAAATAATAAAGTTGCGTGAGTATGGCGGAAACCGTGCGGGGTTATCTGTTTTAGTTTTGGAAAATCTCTGTATATCCTTAGTAACATACCATTAAAATAGTGTCTTGAGTTTTTTATAAATATTCCATTATTAATACTTATAAAGTTATCTAGTTCTCTATAACTCTTCAATTCTTTAATGGTTTCATCATCAAGAAATATAATTCTTTCACTTGATTTTGTTTTAGTCGTTGAGATTTTCGACTTACTTCCGATATTCATCATATTTTTACTAATAGTTAATGTTTTTTTCTTAAAATTAATATCTTTCCATGTTAAAGCCCTCAACTCTCCTAAACGAATACCAGTAAAAGCTAGTATGCGAAAAGCTACATAAGTTTCACTTGAATAATTTTCCTTAACTATTTTTAAAAACTGTAACAATTCTTTTTTAGTGTAATAATTCTTTTTCTTTTCTTCTATCTTCTTAGGTACTTTAGTTAATTTCATATAGTTGGTAGGTATTATCTCCATCTTAACAGCATAATCTAAAATTTGAACTATAGTACCTTTTATTAAAGTTACATAGCCTTTTTTATAAGTTTTTGAAACCTCATTTATAAAGTTTTGGCAATATGGCAACTTAATATTAATGATTTTTAATTCTTTAAAAACTGGTAGTATCCTTTTATCTAGAATAGTTTTTATAGTATGATAGCTACTTTCTTTTACTTGTGTTTTGTGTTGTTCTTCCCAAAGTTTGTACACATCACCAAAAGTAATATTTTCACTTCGTAGAAAGTTACTACCATTTAAAAACTCGTTCTTAGCCTTAACTATATAATTTTGTGCTTCTCTCTTTGTTCTAAACCCTTTTTTAGAAATTCTTTTTTCTTTTCCTGTGTAAACATTTTTACCAAGGTATTCATTTTTTACCTCGTAATATTTTTTATTGTCTTTACTGTTAATGTATTCTTTTATCATTTTCTCTCATTCCTCTCACTAGTGCCAGTAGTTTTATAAATAAATGAAAATGTTAGCTACATTATGTAAGATATGATATAATGAAATTATCTTTATTAGATGTATTCAAAACATCATTTTCAATTAAAATCACTGGTTTAATTCAGTGATTTTTTTATTTTGTCAAATAAAGTTAGCTTTCTCATAAAAAAACACCTTATATTTTAAATGATACAGCCTTTAAAAAGATTTTTAGGGTTATTACTCCAAAAGATAAAGAAACCTTTCAGAAGCCGTTTAAATGGCTAATATAAGAATGTAGTTTACATAACTATATAAATTTGTGTTTATATGCTATTTTTTCTTAAATCAAGTAGCAAAACACAAGAATACCGCTTCTTTCTCCAGTTAAGCAACAGATTTACTAAAAATTCAAGTGGTTGTAAAATATTAGTTGATAACCATTAGAGATATTGATAATGGAAAAAATCTCTAAATTTTCCATTTTGAGTTACTAAATTATTTCCATAATGGAAAAATCACCTGTATTTTCCATTTTGAACTGTAAGCTATTGATTTACTGTTCAAACTCAATTTTAACAATCTATCATACTAATGTATTTTTCAAGTTCTTCAATTTCATAATTCGCTATTAAGTCAGTTAAGTAATCAGCATTGTTATTAATATGATATTCATCAAAACTATTGTAGTACTTTTCTCTATCTGTAAATTTAATATTTACAGGTAGCAATCCATGTTTTATTAATTCAAAATTAAGAAGAAGTCTTCCTGTTCTTCCGTTTCCGTCTATAAAAGGATGAATACTTTCAAATTCTAAATGTAACAATGCTATAGCTTTAATAATATGATGTTCTTGTTTCCACTCCTCATATTTAACTAGCAATTCATCAATATTACTTTCTATTTCTTGCGGTTCGCTAGTCTTATGACTAGAACCTAATATTTGAACGTTAACACGTCTAAATACTCCTTTATTCTCTCTATCATGCATTAAAACCAAGCTATGTATATCTTTTATAACTTGTTTTGTCAATGGCTCGTTAACAATATCTAGAATATAATAAAAAGCGTCCTTATATCCTATTACCTCTAAATGCTCACGTACCTTTTTACCTTGAATGGTAATTCCTTGTTGTAGTATTAAAGCCGTTTCCCTTAAAGTAAGAGTGTTTCCCTCAATAGCGTTAGAGTTATACGTATTCTCTATAATAAAATTTTCTCTTAGCTTTTCAAGTTCAGTCTTGTTTAAAGGTCGAAGCTTTGCTATTTTCTCCTGTAACTTATCAATCTTATCAAACATTGTTTCACTTCCTTTTAAAAATCTGTAGTTAGTTTCACTTCATATTACTATAATCAGATACTAATACCGTTCTATCTATTCCATTTTACCTAATATAGGGGCTAGATACTTACAATCGGGCTTTTCAGTTATCTTAGATATGAAGTAAGAATTATCATAGTTTAAGATGAAGTATTGTGCTTCTGTATTTAGTGGAACATCTTCTATACATGGATAATGAGCTAAATAATATAGTGTATCTTCATTTTCTATAAATATTCCTGTAATTCCTTTAAAGCCTTTTATATCATACTTATTTTCTTTTAATACTATTGTTGTATCTTGAATTTCATGCGATTTACTTATATAAGAATATAAATTATCTTCACTTGAAACCTCAACAGTTGTTAGTTTGTTCAATTGAAATACTACTAAATTTGTTTTTATAGTTAAAAAATGATTTTCCATTTCTCTTCTAAGAAATTCATTCAACATTTTTAAACAAGGGAAATACAATAGTTTAGTTTCTATATCATCGCTACTAGAAAGTTTTAAAAGATATTCTAAATATAAAAAGGGGCTTGTAACCTTTTTATTCTTCTTAAATTCCTTATTATCTGTACTAATATCTTGACTATCCATCATTATAGCCAGTTGAAAATTTACAAAGTAGGATGTATATTTTTTTATACATTTCTCCGCTACTTCTTTATTGTGTACTATTTTATTTCTTAGTTTACTGTATTCTTCTGAAACTTCACTAATAATACTTTCTAGTACTGAATTAAACGCTTTTTCTATGCTAGAAATATCATTTATTGATATTTTACCAATATTAATACTATTAATATTGTCTATGTAGATTAAGCAAGCTTCTTTTAATTCATAACTTTCAAAAATAGAAGTATATGGATACTTACTATTCATCAATAGTACTTCAATATTATTTTCTAAAAACTCATCAATAGAACCGTACAACAATTCATTAACCGTAATACCTGCTATTTTGCTGATATTTACTAACCTTTCCTTATTAGGCAATGCCTTTCCATATTCCCACGCTTGAATATTTCCACGGCTTGCCCCAAAAAAATCACCAAATTTCTCGTAAGTATAGCCACCATTTATTCTAATCTGTCTAATCCTTTGACCTACAGCTATTTTATTTATTATGATTTTCATTTTTTCAGCTCCTTTATATTGATTATATTACATTTACCAAAAAAAATAAAGAATTTTTACCAAAAAAATACAAAATATTGCTTGACATTTTTAAAAGATGGTAATATAATAAAATTAAAGTTACCAAATAACGACTAAAAAAATAAAACAAAAATATCATATTATATTTTTTTTTATTAGTTATTACCTAAAAAATACAAAAGGTGGTGAGAAGATGAAGCTTACTGTAAATGTTGAGAAACTACAAGAGTTATTAGCTTTAAAAGGGTATAATAAATATTCTTTTTCTCGTGCTAGTGGTATTAGTGATGAAACACTAAGAAAAATATTAAAAGATGAAGTATCTAGCCCAAAAATGGCAAAACGTATTTCAGAAGCTCTTGAAATCGACTTAACGGAAGTATTTTCGTTAGCATGAAAACAAGATACTACAAATAAAAAAGCTTTGCATTAAATTAAAATGCGAGTCAGTCTAAATAAAAAATTCTTATCTAAAACTATTTGTTAAATCAAACAAATGGAGTGTTCAAAATGAGCAAATGGAAATATTCAAAATGAGCAATTCTGAATTGTTCAAAATGAGCCAACCAATACATAAGAATAAAAAAGAGAATAAATAAAGATATATATAACATCATTCATCATAATATATATTATATATAGGGTGGACAAAATAGGAACATCGAAGTAGACAAAATGACCACTTCACAAGTGGACAAAATGACCATATCTGAAATGGACAAAATGACCACACCTATACCAAATAATAAAAAATAATAACAATGATTTATATTATATCATCATTCATCATAATATATATAGGGGGTGATTTGACTGAATGAGAGATAAAAAAAGAACCTTATAATAACTAAGAACAACGACCAAGAAGACTAGTTATATAAAGGTTTAAAGAAAGCTATTTATTAATAATAACTTACTTTTATTATATCGTAAGAACCCTTATTAGTAAATAGCAAATCTCAAAATAAATATAGCTATCTAAATTTGTTGAATAGATTTTCTAATGAGTTTAAACCTACTCTACAGATTTAAAGAACACGTTAGAGTTTATATAAACATTTATTTAGCGAACAGTATTTATTTTGAAAAGAATAGAATTACTATACTCTATTCATCTATTTAATTTAATAAGGGCTTTTTGTCACGCCCTAGAAACGAGGTAAAAGACAATGACAAACACAAATATAATAAAAATTGATGGCAATACAGTAGAGGTAATAAGTGAAACATTACATATTACTGATATTAATAATAAAACAGAGTGGACTAGCGTTGAACTTGTAGACGTTATAAACCATTTTAGAACTCTAGACGGAAAGAAAACAATGTTACAGCATAAAACTTTACTTGAAATTATACGTGATGAATTTAACGAAGAAATCAACGAGCAAAATTTTCTGCCCGTTAACTTTTATACAGATAAAAAAGGCGAACAACGTCCAATGTATAAACTTTCAAATTCACAAGCCAAACAGATATTAGTAAGAGAAAGCAAAGCTGTAAGGCGTGCGGTTATCAACCTACTAGAGTACCTAGAGCAACATAACGAGCATAATCTTAATGTTTTAAATGAGCGTGAAGCTTATTTATATGAGCAAGGCTTAATTATTGATACTGTTGATAAAATGGCGGATTTGATAAAGAAAACTAAAGAACTTAGCAATAAAAAAGATATTTGCCAAAGAATTATCAATCTTATCAATGCTAGTCAAAGTAGTGTACCATTGCCAACTAGAACGCATTACACTACTACTTATAATTAAAAGGCGGTAAAGTATTATGAAACAAACAAAAATGAATAACGAGCACAAAGAAATGTACATTAATACTTTATGTTTAGCATTGGTAGGGTTTCCGTTAGTGTATGCTTTCACCTACATTATAGCCCGATTTATGGACGTATTTTATTAAAGAAAGGTAACAATAGATTATGGAAGTTGTTTTAACTGAAAATCAAAGTTTGAAGATTAAAGAGCAAATTGCTAATTTAATCAATGAAGTTATACAGGAAAAAATGAACACTATAAACCCCGAAAAAAGATACTTTACACGTACCGAACTACAAAAGTACCTAAGTATAGGAGCTAGTAGCATGGAGCAACTACAAGCGTTAGGGCTTCATTATGTAAAGGTTGGTAATAGACATTTATTTGATATTCAAGAAGTATATGATATTTTTGAAAATCACAAAGTAAGATAGTTAGCTAGAAGATATGAAAGTATCACTACAAAATATTAATAGATTATCGAAAGATATTCTGTAATTGGCATAGACCATTTACGAGATAAAACAATTTTAAAAAAAATAAAATAAAGTTCCAGTAGTTTTATAAGTAAATGAGAATGTAGCTATTTAAAGCACGTATGAGCCTTTTAAAGTATTTCTTAGGTGAAATCATATCAAAGGAAATTTAACGGCTTGTACGTGCGTTTATTTTAATCTACACAAGCATTTATTTAGAATATCGCTTCTCTACTTGTACTAGTGAAATAAAATGAAGCGAAGTAAAATTTATTCATAAGGAGAAAGTAAAATGAACAAATTAGAAAATATAACAAAAGGCGGTTTAAACAACCTCCAAGAGAAAGCTAACCATATCATGAGTGAACATAACTCAACACCTAGTAATAATGAGGAAGTTTACAAACAGTATCTAGCATTACTAGATTTTTTAAAAGATTTTCTAACACTAAGCCCTATCTTAGAAACAACTATTGAAACGGCAGTTAAGATACAAGATAGTGAAGTATTTAGAAATAAGATTATCGATAATGAAATTGATACTTTGAGAAAAACTCTAAAAGAATATGAGGTTAAAGATTTGAATGATAACTCAACAGAAATAGAGCTATTAAAATATCATTTTCATAATATTATCGACTTTAGAATAAAAGTTTTGGATAAGGTCAAAGAAACTTATTCTAAAAATGAAGATACATTAATAATTAAATTTTAAGAGGTAAAACCATGGAAATAAAAGACTTTAAAGAACACGTACTTAAAACTTTGTTAGAGTATGAACAGCTAAACAAAGAATTACAAACAGTTAGAGAAACTTATATTACAGCCTTATCTAATTTTTACAAAGATAATAGAGTATTTTTTTGTACAGATAAAGAGGAACTTGTAAGAGAATTTTTTAACAGTGAAATTTTTAATCAAGCCCACTTTTTAACAATTCATAAATCACTAATTAATGAAGTTGAAACAAATGTGAAAATTAAACACACTGAACTTGTAGAAGCGTTCAACATGTTAGATAAGTTATGGGAGAGAAAAGAAAACTAGCTTGTATTAGCTAATATTTTGCTTGTTAAAGCTCAAGAATAAATAAAATGGTATATTTTCACCAAAAAAGAAAATAAACAGCTTAGAAGTCGTTTAAATAATTCTGAATTTTAAGTACAGAAAATTTATTTCTTGTGTACAAGTCGAGATTAGACAACTTAAACGATATTGTAAGCTAGAAAGGAACAAATACAATGTATTACGTAGAACCGTTAAAGAACAAGGAAGATATAAAAATCCTTGATAGTTATTTTAAACAGCAAAATTCTAGAAATCACTTGTTATTTAACTTAGGTATTAATACACCTATGAGAGTTAATCAATTAGTAAAGTTAAAGGTACGTGATGTGCTAGATAAGGAAGAAATAACAGTAACAGTTGGTAGAAAGGTCATATCATTTCCGTTAGGTAAAAAACTACAGAAATTGATAAAAGATTATTGTTTAGATAAAGAAACTAATGACTTTCTTTTTAAATCTTTGAGACTAAAAAGAGGTTATAAACCACTAACAGAAAACTATGTAAACAAAATTATAAAAAATGCAAGTCAAGAATGTAATATAAATAATATTGGTGCTAGTTCATTGCGAAAAACATTCGCATATTTCTATTATGAGCGAACTAAAGATATTCGTAGTTTAATGAAACTACTAAACCACCATGACCAATATTTTACTTTGCAATACATAGGAAAAAACGAGCGTTTCTATAATGAAAATTTCATAGAATGGGAAGAACTTTAACTATAAAAATAAAAAATATTTTTGTTCATTCCTCTTGTAGGTGATATGTGGAATAAAAATAAGTAAAAGTTGTTGAATATCTTGAAGAGAAAAGAAAAAACTATATATATAGCTATGTGTCACTTTATAAGATATGGTACATAGTGAACGACTAAAATATATATTTTTAATATTTGTCAGTCAGTCAATCAACAGTCAGTCAATCAATAATAATGCTAGCTAAACTTATTTCATTAATTGTTAAAATTGATTTTATATCTATTGGAACAATAAAAATAAATTCAAGAAAGGAGTTGTTACTTTGATTTATACACAAACAGGAACAGTAACAAACAAACTTAAAAAAGTAAAAAGTCAGTCTTCCCCTTTTGATACCTTAGCAATAACACCAGTAGACATCATAGGAGATAACGAAGACAAAGAGCATTATAAACGTTATAAAGCTACTCAATTCGTAAGTGGTGAATTTAGCGAGGAAGAACACAAGCCGATAATCAGAAATAACGAGAATTTATATTATAGAGATTTAATAATAATCGATATTGATGAAATAGAGCTTAACAGTACTCAAGCAATTAATTTAATTGAACGTGAACTACAGGAATTTAAATATTTATTGTATGCTACTCTTAACCATACAGAAGAAAAACCACGTTTTAGGCTTGTTTTAGAGCCAACAAAGAAAATGAATGAGAGTGAGTATAAAACTACTATAATTCATGTTATGACTTTGTTAAATATGAATTTTGATGAACATAGTTTCACATGGTCACAACCGCAAGGAGCACCGATAACCACTAAGAGTAATAGTAATAACTATATTTTCATCAAGAACGTACAAGGAAATAAATTTCCAGTACAAAAACAAGAACAGGTTTATATTAATGAGAATAAAAATATATTAATTTCTCATGATATAGCAATTAAAGGAGTATGTGAGTATGTAGCAAAAAATAGTTCTAATTTACAAAGTAGAACTAATTTTCTTTCTTGTATTATGGTACTTTGTAAAGCCGTTTTAAACAAAGAAATAGAATATAGTACGGGGCTTGAGTGTAGTAGACTGTTAGCAACTATTCCTAATAGTTTTCCAAAATGGGAGCAAGAAAACCAACAAATTTTCATTGATGAATTAAAAAGGTCAAAAGGTAATGTTAATTATTTTAAAACGCCATACAACTTTACTGATAGATTTTTATATAAATTCGATAAGAAGCAAAATAACAAAAGTAACGAAAAAAAGAAAGGAGATTTTACATTGTTTGATTTAATGAATACAATAGAAAATTTAAGAGAAATTAAATTTAATGAGGTGAAAGATTTAATAGAAATCAAGAGAGAGGGAAAATTTGAAACACTAAACAATAAAGATATAAACTTATTAAGGCTAGATTTATCAAAACTGAAAAAAGTTAATTTTTCATCAGAGGATATTAAAACCGCATTATATGGAGTAAGTGATAAAAATAAATATCACCCTATAAAGCAACTTATAGAGCCTGTAGAATGGGATGGAATAGAACGAGCGGAAACATTTTTTATAGACTGTTTAGGAGTTGAAGATAACGCAGTTAATAGAGAGGTTTCTCGAAAATGGCTGTTAGCTTGTATTACTAGACTGTACAAAAAAGGGTGTAAATTTGATGAAATGTTAATATTATTCGGTGGTCAAGGTATTGGGAAAAGTACTACTCTTGAACGTTTAGCACTAGATACATTCTATACAAAAGTTACAGGTAAATTAAACGATAATACCATTTTACAAACTTCACAAAGTTGGCTGGTTGAATTAGACGAGTTAAGCACCTTATTAAGAACACCTACACAAGAGTTTAAATCGTGGTTATCTTCAAGAAAAGATACTACTAGAGCACCATACGAAGCCCAACCAACAGATTTTTATAGAGGGTTTGTAGTCTTAGGTACTACTAATGATAACAAGATATTAAAAGACCATACAGGTAACAGAAGATTTTGGATATTAGAGTGCAATGAAGATAAAATTAAAAAATCAATTTTCAACGTAGAAGAAAAAGAAATACTTCAAATATGGGCGGAAGTCAAAACATGGTATAATAAAAATGAAAGTCTTTTATTAAGTGAAGAAACTAAAAAGCTAATGGAAGAAAAAACAGAAAACTATGTTATACCTATTCCATATACTGATGAAATAAAGAATATTACTAATATAAAATTTCCTCGTAACTGGAAAGAAATTGTACATGGTAAACACAAGTTTAGGTTACATAGATACGTTTCAGATATGTTAAACGCTGGAACAAGTACAGAAGATATTTCTCAAGATGTATTACTAGATGATATTACTACACAAGAACTTTTCTTCTTACTAACTGGAAACTACAAAACAACTTTAAATGGTGTACAAGCTACTAAAGATTTTAGTAATGTTTTTAGTAAACTGGAAAATTGGAGATATTCTAAAAATATTGCAAGAGGAGAAAAAAGTAATTTAAGAGGTTATAAGAGAACACCTTAATAATGGCAATTAAAGACATTAAAAAATAAGCTAACGCCATTGATAAAATGTTGTTATATCAACGATAAATGACATTAGGGCGTTAAAAGCATTATTCCTATATATATAATATAAATAATAAATATATATATTATATAGTATATATTCCCTCTAAGTAGAAACAAGATAACGCCAGTTAATGCTACAATGTCCTAAGCCTTTTATATCAACGATTAATAGAAAGCGTTAGAATAAAACTCAAACGGTATTTTTAACGCCCACTATAAATATCTTGAAAATTAATATGTAGTAACTAGCAAATATTACACATTAATCCTCTTGAATAAAGAAAGATATTACACAATTAATAAAAATAGTTCTTCAAGAGTATTTTTCAAAAATTTACAATGATATATTTTAGAAAGAAAGCTAATCAAGTTAAGATAACAAGATTAGTTTTCTTTATTTTGCTATTATTTTAAATGCTAACAGCTTTTAAGAGGTAGAAAGGTATAATTGTACCAAAATAAAAATAGAATGCTTATACACCGTTAAAATGGCTCTTGATTTTAGGATAAGAACTTGAAACAGAAAAATATATAGTATATCATTAGATTATTAAAAGAGAGAGGTTAACTCATTATGAATGATAACTCACCGAAGCAATATGATATTGAATGTTTAGAAGATATACATGATTTAATAATAATGAATGAGTATGAAGAAAGAAAAGCAAATAATGAAGTTGAATATATATCTTTTGAAGAGATGAAAGAAGTACTTGATATATAGAGATTATTGCAAAGAACAAGTACTGATTTAAGTTTTTATTTCTTACTATATTTAAGTAAAAATTCCTTGTAATTACACAAAATATTATTTACAATAAAGGTATAAGATAACATTTTTAAAAGGGAGTAGATTTATATGTTAGAATTAAAAATATTTTATAGAACTGGTGTAGAAACATTTTATTGTACAAATTACAATGCTATGTTAGATACAATATCAGATGAAGTTAGTAAAGATATTATAAATGACTTGCTAATATACATTGAAGATATTGTTTTACTTGAGAATAAGGGAGTTATGAACGAGAAACTTTATAATAAATATTTACGTAGACTAAAAGAACAGCAATACAAAGAAATAATATTACTATATCTTGAGAAATTAGGGTTAGATTATGAGATTAATAAATTAAAACGTTCTGAAAGTAAATAACAGAAATTAGTAATAGCTATTTGAAATAATTTTAAATTATTAGAAATGAAATCAGATGAAGATTAAAAAAATTCTAGTAATTAAGATTAAGTCAAATAGCCCTTTTTTTATCATCTTTAAATACGTAATTTAATTTATAAGCACTCTAGAGCCTTGATACACTTGACTTTTTAAAAATACTCTCCGAAAACTCTCCGAAGTTAGAGAAAAAAACCTATTTTTTGGTGAAAATTATTTTAGAAACTGAAAAGCAAAATAGAAATATTTTAAGATAAACAAATTTAATTGTTAGTAAAAATATACACATTCAAAAGCTAGATATTTTAAATACTGGTATGTGCATTTTTTACACATACCATACTACATTATTTATTTAAAGTGAATTAATAGAGATTAATATAAATCGCATAGAGCTAAGTTAATATAGGTTGGTGCATTTTGCACTAACTCTATTATTTAAGTTGGTGTATTTTGCACTAACAAACAAAATATTAAACCCTCTGTATACCTTTTGTATACCCTCTACTCTACATACAAAACCTAGCAATTATACAAGGTACATTTAGTATACTGGAGTATACAGGAGCTTTCTTATTCTACCTAATTTTAATAAAAGGTATTTATCTTTAAAGAATATCTAAATAAGAATTAGAAGAGTACAGATATTCAAGGGAAGTAATATTATATGGTGGTAATTGTGTACACTACATTAATGCTCAAGATAGCTAAGTACATATACTAATATCATATACAAGTAATTAAGATTATGTATAGAAATCTAAATAGGTTGATTAATCGTATCAGATACTAGAGGATAAGCAACACTAATATATATTCATTCGGTTATATCATATCATTATATATTCATAGATAGCTAACTAATGTAGATTGATATGTACTATACTATTGGGCTTATTCCAGTTACCTAATCACCTTATACCATATGGCTATATACTTGATACAAGTATCATGATTGAATAGGTTTGTTATAAGTGATAGATAGATAGATACATCAAGTAAGTAGTGATAATGAACTAAGATGTAAAGATAGTGTGATAGTAGATTAGATTAATATGTTATCAATGAATGTAATATGATTATGAAAAGAATAAATAAAAGATTAAATGATTTAAACAAAAGAATAAATATTAATTAGTTTAATTGTATTTAACATTAAAGATAAAAGATTGAAAGATACAAAGGCATGAGCCAAGCCAAGGGCTAAGGGTAGCATAAAGATATATTACTACAAAAGGTATGAGGTGTACTTCCCTTAATTGAGAAGACCGCCCCCCCTATTAAAAATCTTGAAAAATAAAAAATCTTAAAGACCAACCTGCCCTCATTCATTCACAATAGCACGAACTCATTAACGATTATTGGAAAAAATCAAGACAAAAAAAAGAACCTCTCACTTAATTTTGAGAAGTCTTCCAATGTTTGCTAAACTTATTACTACAGTAATTATAAACCATTAAAAATAAAAAATCAATAGTTATTCTTTCTTAAAATTCATCATAAAAAATATAGAAAAATGTAGTTAAAAATACTTACTATAAATTTAATAAAAAAAGAAAAACGCTAAGGGGGGCAACCCAAAGCGTAATAAATAAGCATATATCTGCAAAGATGGGCGACCTGTACCGTCCATCTTCCTTAAAATTATTATAACATATACTTCTAAAGAATAAAAGTTATAATGTAGTTACAAAAAATAAAAAAGCCTAGTGCCACAAACACTAAGCAAAAATAGAATTCATTCTTTAAGCGAGCATGTTCCCGCAAAAAATATTATAACATAGCTCTACAAAGAAAGTAAAACGATATACTAGAAATATTCAAAATTCTTGTTAAACTACTTTAATTTCATAATAAAAAACAGATAGTGAAATACTACCTGTTGTCTCATTTATTTATAGAACTACTGGCACTTATTTTATGTGTTTTTGTTTCCGAAAACTCTCCGAACTCTCTCCGAAAACTCTTAAAATTTGATATTGTATAGAAATCTATTTACTTAATAAGATACTATTATATCAATGGTTAGAAGTATTTTACATTAAAGTGAAATAGTATCATTATCAAAAGTATTATTTAGTTTTTTAATGTAAAATAGACAACCAACAGATAGTAATTTTCATCTGTTAATTGTCTATAATTTTATTTATTATTTTTTAAAACTTACGTGAACGTGGTCATAGTGGTTCGCAGTTACTCCACCACGGTCAGGCATAATATTCCATGTATTGGCTGGTCCATAGATATTATTTTGTGTCATATAGTATTTTTGTTTCCAGATAATGTAATAAACCCCAAGTTCATCCATGTGCTTAGTTAAATACTCCGCAAGTTGATCACCTTGTGCTGAGTTTACAGGCACCATGAAGTCTACAGCCATACCTTAGTTATGTCCGTGACCAGTTCCATCATCATCACCCGCTCTAAATAGTGAGAAGCTCTTAATTCCAAATTTTTTCGCTAAAGCTACTTTCATTTTTTTAGTATGTGGAGTTAAACCATTCATCGCAGGATCTGCTAATTCTGCAGCAGTTACTTCTGGTAATCCTCCAGCTACTGTAGTTGTTTGTTTTGCTTCAGCTGCTTTTTTAGCTTCGGCTTCTTTCGCTACTTTTGCCTTCGCTTCAGCTTCTTTTGCTGCTTTTGCTTCTGTTTCTTGTTTTAATTTAGCGTCAGCCGCTGCTTTTGCTTCTGCTGTTTTCTTAGCTTCTGCTTCTTTCGCTACTTTTGCTTTCGCATCCGTTTCTTGTTTTAATCTAGCATCTTCAGTTGCTTTTGTTTCTGCTGCTTTCTTAGCTTCTGCTTCTTTTGCTGCTTTTACTTTTGCATCTGCTTCTTGTTTTGCTTTTGCATCCGCTACTGCTTTTGCTTCAGCTGCTTTCTTAGCTTTTGCTTCTTCTTTAGCTTTTTGTTCAGCTGTTACTTCTCTCTTCTCAGCAAGTTGATCTAAAGTTGTTTTCTTTTCAGTATTTTTATCTACTGGCTTAGTCGCTTGTTCTTGAGAATCAGCAACCTCTACATCATAGCTCACAACAGCGTTGAAAGTGTGATCCCCTAAAGTTACAACAGATTTAACAGTTTCTCTTTTAACTGCAGTATGTGGTAATTTTCTAGTAGGTACATCAGCATTTATGTCGATTTCATACTCTACTACTTCTCCTACTTTAATAGTCTCTTTTTTAACTACATATTCTTTTCTATCTTCTGTAGTTACTCGTGCAACTACATTAGTAACATTTTTAGCTGTTGTAAGTTTCACATAGTAGTGTCCATCTTTTTCATAAACACTAGCTTTTACATCTTTTTTATTAACATTAACTGCTGCATTATTAACTTCATTGGCAACTGTAACTGCTCCAGATGCTCCAACTAATAATACTAACCCTGTTAATATTCTTCTAGTCAATTTCGTCTTACTCATTAAATTTCTCCTAAAATTTATTGTTGAGTCAATTATATCTAATTTACGTATTTTAATCAATAGAATTTCTGATTTGTAATAAACCCCAACTTTCATTACATTTTCGTTACAACTTTTTATTAAATCACATTAGCATTAGAATAAGTTTTAATAGGGTATAATTAGTTACAATTGTAGATGAGTATGACAATAATATCTTCAAATTGTAATATAAAAAACTAACTAACATCTAATTTTAGAAATCTAATTAGATTTTCTATAATCTTGATGTTAGTTAGCTTAATATATTTAGTTTAGTATTTTTTATTTACCATTTAGAAAAACTTTTGTTGATCCATCTAAATATTTACCTGGTTTTGGAGTAGTTCCATTAAACGCTCCACTAGAGCTTTGGTGTTGTACAAGATATACTTGACCATTTTTTATAGTTACTCCCGCACCTACATCTTTAGCAGTTGCATCTAATAAAGTATTTCTGTGCCCATATGGATATGCCGCAACTACATTACCTATTTCTTTGAATAAAATATCAAATAATTGTTGTGCAACTTGTTCAGGTGTTCCCGAATCACTAGTTATTGCAATATTTGCTAAAATGTAGTTAGCATATCCTGCCGCTCTTGCCGCATTTGTTTCATATTGAATTGATCCATTTGGTCCATGAATATTCCCGTCAATTGCACGTGTTGTTACATCTGAACTTCTAAATTTAGAAGAAGAATTTAATGCTGCATTTTCAGATAAAGCTGGTAATCCATTAATGCTTCTTAATTGTGCAACTTTCGCTAAGAATGCTTTTCTTATTTGCTCTTCTCTAGTTCCTGCTGTTGGTGTTGCAGGTGTTTGTTGTTTTGCTTTTTCAGCTTCGGCTTCTTTTGCTGCTTTTGCTTTTGCCTCTGCTTCTTTAGCTGCTTTTAGTTCTGCAACTTTCTTAGCTTCTGCTTCTTTAGCTGCTTTTGCTTCTACTTCTTGTTTTACTTTAGCATCAGTCGCTGCTTTCGCGTCCGCTTCTTGTTTTATTTTAGCGTCAGCTGCTGCTTTTGCTTCTGCTTCTTTCTTAGCTTCTGCTTCTTTAGCTGCTTTTGCTTCTGCTTCTTGTTTTAATTTAACGTCAGCCGCTGCTTTTGCTTCTGCTTCTTTCGTCGCTTTTACTTCAGCTGCTTTCTTAGCTTCTGCTTCTTCTTTAGCTTTTTGTTCAGCTGTTACTTCTCTCTTCTCAGCAAGTTGATCTAAAGTTGTTTTCTTTTCAGTATTTTTATCTACTGGCTTAGTCGCTTGTTCTTGAGAATCAGCAACCTCTACATCATAGCTCACAACAGCGTTGAAAGTGTGATCCCCTAAAGTTACAACAGATTTAACAGTTTCTCTTTTAACTGCAGTATGTGGTAATTTTCTAGTAGGTACATCAGCATTTATGTCGATTTCATACTCTACTACTTCTCCTACTTTAATAGTCTCTTTTTTAACTACATATTCTTTTCTATCTTCTGTAGTTACTCGTGCAACTACATTAGTAACATTTTTAGCTGTTGTAAGTTTCACATAGTAGTGTCCATCTTTTTCATAAACACTAGCTTTTACATCTTTTTTATTAACATTAACTGCTGCATTATTAACTTCATTGGCAACTGTAACTGCTCCAGATGCTCCAACTAATAATACTAACCCTGTTAATATTCTTCTAGTCAATTTCGTCTTACTCATTAAATTTCTCCTAAAATTTATTGTTGAGTCAATTATATCTAATTTACGTATTTTAATCAATAGAATTTCTGATTTGTAATAATTCCCAATTTTCATTACAATTTTGTTACAACTTTTTATTTAATTATATTATTATTATAACGCGGTTTCACAGAATATAATTAGTTACAATTGTAGATATCAATAACACTAATGTCTTCAAATTGTAATATAAAAAAGCTAACTAACATCTAACTTTAGAAATCTAATTAGACTTTCAAAATCTTGATGTTAGTTAGCTTAATATTTTTAATTTTTTATCTTATACTGGTTGACCATTTCTGTAAATAGTATTTAATCCATCTAAATATTTACCTGCTTTTGGAGTAGTTCCATTAAATGCTCCATTAGAGCTTTGGTGTTGTACAAGATATACTTGACCATTTTTTATAGTCACTCCTGCACCTACATCTTTAGCAGTTGCATCTAATAAAGTATTTCTGTGTCCGTATGGATATTTAGCTACTACATTACCTTTTTCTTTGAATAAGATATCAAATAATTGTTGTGCCACTTGCTCTGGTGTTCCAGAATCACTTGTTATTGCAATATTTGCTAAAATAGAGTTAAGATATCCTGCTGCTTTTGCCGCATCTTTTTCATATTGGATTGATCCATTTGGTCCGTGAATATTTCCATCGATTCCACGAGTTGTTACATCAGCACTTCTATATTTTGAAGAAGAATTTAATGCTGCATTTTCTGATAAAGCTGGTAATCCATTAATATTTCTTAATTGCGCAACTTTTGCTAAGAATGCTTTTCTTATTTGTTCTTCTCTACTTCCTGTTGCTGGTGCTGCTGGTGTTTGTTGTTTCGGTTTTTCAGCTTCTGTTTTTGTAGTTGTAGCTGCTTTTTCCTCTTTAACTGCTTGTTTTTTTGTTTCAGCAGCTTTAGTATCTTCTTTAGCTGGAGTCGCTACTGCACTTCTGTCTGTTCCAGCAACTGGTATTGTTGGTTTTTCAGCTAAATCAGCTGGTTTATCAGATGGTTTCTCATTGTCTGAAGTATTTGGTCTAGCAACAGTTGTTTCAGCTGCTTTTGGAGCTTCAACTGGTTTTACATCTTCTGCAGGTTTAGTTGTATTTTCTGCAGGAGCTGTTGCTACTGGTTGTTCTGATTTAGTTGCAGCTTCATTTCCTTTTTCTTCATTATTAGTAGATGAAGCTGTTGGAGTTTCAGCCGCAGGAGGGTTAACAACTTTTTTATTTTCCTCTTGTTTTGCTTTTACTTCATCAGTTGCGATTTCATAACGAACATTAATATTAAAAGTATGTGTTCCTACTTTGTTAACTGCAGTAAATCCTTCTCTTTTAACTTCTGTACTAGGTAGTTTTCTTGTTGGAGCTTTCGCTGTCATATCTAATTCTACTACAACTTCTTCCCCAGCTTTAATAAGATCTTTTTTTAATACAAACTCAGATTTAGTTTCAGTTGTAATACGAGCAATAACATTTGCTACTTCTTTATCTGCTACTAGTTTTGTATAATAATGACCATTTAATTCATATACTTTTGCTTTTACGCTAGCTTTATTTACATCAACAGCTGCAGTCTTAACTTCAACTGCATTTGTTGGTAATGATGTTATACCTGTTAATAATACTAATCCTGTTAAAACTTTACTCGTTAACTTTATACCTTGTTTTTTCATTGATATATTCTCCTTATTTCATCGAAATCGTTTTAATTCTTAATTTAATAATTACTTCTACTTAATTATAATCATTCTAAATTTTATTATCAATAGATTTTGTATTTTGTAATACAAAATACATTTTGTAACAATTTAGAAATATTTAAAAATGAAGATAATAATTCAAATCAATGCAAACAACTTAATTACTTTATTTTTATTAGTTACTTTTAACTTCCATTTCTTTTGAAAATAAGAATTATTGTTCAAAAACGCTATTAAATTAATTTTTCAGATATTTATTAAATCTTTTTACTTAAAACTAAATTTAAAGTATATTTAAGGCTCAAGACTTATAATGTATTCATAACTAGTAAATAGTTATAAACTTCATAAACTTTCCTTTTCTATAAGAGACCGAGACAAATGTGCTCGGTTTTTTTTGTTTGCAAAGAAGGATAGAAGCTGATTTCATCAACTCCTATCCTTCTTTATTATAATATATATCCTCTTCTAAAATCTTACTTTGTTTGATTATTAATTCAGATTCTTCTATTACTACTATATTTAATTTACCTCCATAAACACAGCCACCATCAATATTTATTCGATTATCTTTTATTTCATAATAAGGATCTTCTTTAACAGGGCTGTGTCCATGAAATACTTTTTTATTATATTTCATCTCACTTGTTAAAAATGGTTCTCTTATCCAAACCATGTCACGATGTGTTTGATTCCAAAAGTTTTTATTAAAATCTACACCAGCATGCACAAAGTAATAATCTTCACTCTCGTACCTCGTAGGCAGATTTTGCAACCATTTTCTTAGATTTTTTTTATCTCTAGCAAATTTTTGAAAGTATTCTCTTCGTGATTCCGTTGTTGCTTCTGGATAAAAAGACTGTAATGTTGTTAATCCATTATTTCTAAAATAGTGGTTTTGTCTTTTTGAAGATGTATTGTCATACATTGCTTCTTTTATCGCTAAATTAAACATGTCTTCATGATTTCCCAATAAAACTACATGTTGTTTGTGAGCTTTTTGTAAATTATAAAAATATTCCCAAACTAATTTGGTGTTCCTACCTCTATCACACATATCGCCTAAACAAATTAGTTTATCTTTATTACTGTTGAATTCTACTTCGTCTAGTAGTTTATTCATCGTATAAAAACATCCATGTATATCTGAAATTACTATTGTTCTCATAAAAACACCTACTTCTTCATTTAATTCTTATATCTATAATAATAGAAAATAACTATAATGTAAATAGTATTGTTTTATTAACACTATTGAATTACATCGTTTACAATTTAATGCTTATTCTATAGGATATCATTTTTAATTAAACTTTTCACATGATATAATATTAGTAAATTACTATGAAAGGCGCAGCTTATGGAGAATAATTTACTTTGTTTTAAACGTACTTCAAACCTTACTGCTCTATCTCTTCCAAAAACCTATAGAGAGGGATTTTATACTAAACAAGGTGTTTGGACTAAGATGATAATAGTTAAAGGAAAAATGAAATTAAGCTTTCTAGATATAGAGAACAGCGTAATTAAACAGTGTTCTTTAAATAAAAATAGTGAAATTAGTCTCATTGAACCAGAAAGCATATTTAGAATTCATCCTAATTCTACTGACCTACAGTTTCACCTAGAGTTTTACTGTACAGCTGAGAATTACTTTTTTAACAAGTACGACCTAAGTCCGGCTCATCCGGAAATTGTTGCTGCAATGAAATACATAAAACCTTGCAAAACGTTAGACTTAGGTGCAGGTCAAGGAAAAAATTCATTATACCTTTCTTCATTAGATTTTAAAATTACTGCGGTCGATATTGATGCGAAATTCTTACAAGATCTTGCCGACATATCAATTAAAGAAAAGCTAAATCTTAATGTTTTTAAACACGATATCGTTGAAGCAAATATAAAGGATACATATGACTTTATATTCGCTACTGATGTATTTATGTATTTGAATCCAACAAGGATACACAGCATTATTGCTAATATAAAAAAACAAACTAATGATGGTGGATATAACTTGATTGTGAGCGCATTAAACAAAGCAGGTCATAGATGCCCTCCATTCCCATTTACTTTTATCGAAGGTGAGTTAAAAAACTATTATAATGACTGGAAGATAATTAAATATAATGAAAATCTTTCCGCTTCTCCTTACCCATACGCTATAATTCTTGCTCAAAAAATATCAGAATAAAAACTATCCCCACAAGAATATTCAAATTTTCTTGTGGGGCTCTTTTTCTATTCAATATTCTCTCTAATATCTTTTTGGTACCATACAACGTCATACCAACGATTAAATTTATAACCTACTTTTTCAAAGTGAGCTACTTTTCTAAATCCTCTCTTCTCATGAAATGATACACTACCTTCATCAGGATATGCTATACACGATGTTAATCTGCATATTCCTCTATCGTAAAGTTGTTTTTCAAGTTCACTATACAACTTCTCTCCAACACCTTTTCCACGAGCCTTTTCATCTAAATAAATCGTAATTTCAGCTGTCCATTTGTATGCTTCTTTCGGATAAAACTCACTAGCATATGCGTATCCTAATAAATCATCTCCTTCTTCAGCTACCAAAAATGGATAACTTTGAATTGATTTTGAGATTTTTTCTTCGAATTCGTGTACACTTGGTACAGTACAATCAAAAGTAATAGCCGTATGTTCAACATATGGTCTATAAATATTTACTAAATTTTCGGCATCTTGTAATTCAACCGTTCTAACATTTACCATTACTTATCTCCTTAAAACTTACTTCCTATAACTTCGTATAATTAAAATTATTTCCATAAGTGTTCATTCTTTTATAGATTTTCTTTCTTTATTTTTTCTAACAAAGCTGTGCATCCTTTAGTTACATCTTTAAATGTTGTTTTGAAGTCTCCTGTATACCACGGGTCGTCTATAATTCTATCTTCTCCAGCGTATTCTAGTAATTTTTTAACCTCACCAGCGTTTCTTCCTGCGATAAATTTCTTAATATTTTCTATATTACTATCATCCATTCCTACGATATAGTCTGCTTCTAAGTCATCATCGTTAAGAATACGAGAATACATTCCCTCTACTCCAATTCCAATTTTAGCAAGCTCTTTTCTAGTTCCACTATGAACAGGATTACCGTGTTCCCAACTACTAGTTGCTGCTGAATCTATTTGAATTTTTTCGCTTAGTCCTTCTTTTTCTACCATATCTCTAAATATTACTTCTGCCATAGGTGAACGACAGATATTTCCTAAACAAACAAATAATACTTTTACCATTTTTTCATTACCTCATTAATAATTAGTTTCTATTTTATTATAACATAAAGAGCTAAAATCGACATAATAAAGACATAAGCTCTTAACTCTCCTATTATTTAATTTTTATATTTTACGTGATATAATTAACTTAAACTTAGTCGTTAATAAGGAGATTAAAATGACAGAAAACTTAGTATGCTATAAAAGATTACCAAATTGGACTGCTCAAACACTTCCTGAGCCTTTTAGACATAAGCACAACACTAGAAAAGATGTATGGGCTAAATTAACTATTCTTAAAGGAAAACTACAATTTACAGAATTAACTGAAGATAACGAAGTTGTGAAGGAGCATATATTAACACCTAAAAGTAAGATTCCTTTCGTTGAACCACAAGCATGGCACCGCGTTGCACCTTTAACTGATGATTTAGAATGTTTCTTAGAGTTTTATTGCGAACCAAAAAATTATTTCGCAAACAAATATGATATTAATCCTGCTCATTCTGAAGTGGTAGAAGCCATGGAAACTATCAAACCTTGTAAGACATTAGATTTAGGATCTGGTCAAGGTCGTAACTCTTTATTCCTCTCTAAACTTGGTTTCGAAGTCACTGCGGTTGATAGTAATATTCCTGCTTTAGAATTTTTAATGGAGACTTCTAGAATTGAAAATCTAGATATCAAAATCGGTAGTTACGATATAAATACAGCAGCTCTTAGAAACACCTATGATTTCATACTTTCAACTGTTGTTTTAATGTTTATCGAAGAACGATCTATTCCGAGTGTAATAAAAAATATGCAAGAACAAACTAAAATCGGTGGTTATAATTTAATTGTTGCTGCTATGTCTACAGAAGATGCTCCTTGTCCTCTTCCTTTCCCCTTCACTTTTAAAGAAAATGAGCTTAAAGAATATTACAAAGACTGGGAATTTATTAAATATAATGAAGATTTTGGGCAACTCCACAAAACAGATGCTAATGGAAATAGATTTAAACTGCGTTTTGCTACTATGTTAGCTAAGAAAATTAAATAATTTTCTTTTGTAAGCTAGTTTTTTGACACCGTTATTAGTGGATGTTATAATTTTAATTAATCATTAAAACATTTGGGGTGCTTTTAGCTGAGATTATACCCATGAACCTGATGTTGTTAGTACAGCCGTAGGAAAATGTTTATATAACTATGTTTATTTTTAAGTATATGAAATTTAAAAGTACCTCTTGTTGTTTTAATGAATAAAATAACAGGAGGTTTTTCTTATGAAAAAATGGTCTACAAAAGACATAATTATTATAGCTTTAATAGGTTTCTTATTCGGAGGTATTTTTCTTGCAACAAGTTTAGTTTATGTTCCATTAAAAGCCGCTCTTGGAGCAATAGGGTACGCTCCTTTCGCAAACTCAATTTTATTTGGATTATGGGTAATGGCTGGTCCAGTAGCAGCGGCACTTATTCAAAAACCAGGAAGCGCAACTCTTGGGGAAGTTCTAGGCGCTCTAGCAGAAATGTTATATGGTTCATACTTTGGAGCTGCTGTTCTTATTTCAGGATTAGTTCAAGGCGTAGGCTCTGAAGTTGGTTTCTTCATAACTAGATACAAACGTTATGATACATTTTCTTTATTTCTTTCTGCTGTAGGCATTACACTATTTAGTTTCGCTTACAAATATTTCCAAGCTGGATACGAAGCATTTTCTGTACAAATGATTCTGGCACTTCTTTTAGTGAAATTTATCTCTGTATTCTTCTTTGGTGTTGTTTGTGTAAAACTAATTTTAAATATTGTTAATAAAGTACAAAAAAGCGGTAATAAATAATGAATATTATAGGAATCGATAATTTTTCTTTAAAAATTAAAGATAAAGTCTTATTTGATAATGTTAGTTTAAAAATAAAAGAACATAGTTGGTTAGTTTTAACTGGTAATATTGGTAGTGGTAAATCTACCCTACTTCGTACTATTTGTAAATTATATAAAGATAAATATGAGGGAGTTATTACATATAAAGAAAAAAATATAGCTGATATACCTATGCAAGAACATGTGAAGAATATAGGATATGTAATGCAACACGCTATAAATCAATTTGTCATGCCCACTTTAGAAGAAGAGATAATCTTTTCATTAGAAAATTTATGCTTAGACTCACAAGCGATTAACGAAAAACTGGAGTATGCTCTAGCAATTACAAAAACAAAAGATCTTGCGCACAAGCATATACATACACTATCAGGAGGAGAAAGACAACGCGCTGCATTCGCTGTAGCTTTAGCAATGGGCAGCGAAATATTAATATTAGATGAACCTTTTGCCAATGTTGATAAGAAAACTCGCAACTCTCTATTAACCTTACTTAAAGACTTGAACAACCATGGTGTGACAATAATAGTTTGCGATCACGAGTATCAACTGTATTTAAACTATGCAGATACTTTCTATCGCTTAACAAATGGGAATCTAGAATTAATAAAAAATCCTAGCTTTACACCTAAAAACTTAAATTTATGTAATAATATTAAAACGGATCAAATTCTGAGACTAGAAAATTTTAGGATTAGTCAAGGTAACAAAAAATTATTAAACACAACAGATTTCAAAATACACAAGGGAATTACTACCCTAACTGGGGATAATGGCACTGGAAAAACAACCTTATTACATGCTATTTCTCAACTTATAAAATATGATGGAAATATATACTTCAATAACTCAAAAATAAGAAAATCAAGAAAATTATACAAAAAAATAAGCACTTGTTTACAAGATGCATTTCAGCAGTTTATTAGTTTAATGCCTCGTGAAGAAATTTCTATACAAAAAGACATTTGGAATCATGCTACCTTATGGCAAGAACGACTTTTAAAAGAATTCGACTTAGAAAAAGAACTCGATAAAAGTTTATATTATTATAGCGGTGGACAAAGAAAACTTATTCAACTTATGTGTTTATTAAGTCAAAAAACTGAGTTGTTACTATTAGATGAACCCTTTACTCATCTAGATGAAAGAGCTTGTTCATTCATCATGGATTGGATAGAAGAGAATAAGAGACTTGTGGGACAGTCAGTTATTATTGTTAGCCATAGATTAGAACCACTAAACAATAGAAGTGATTATCATATCGAAATTTCGGGAAATACTTTACATTACTTAAAGGAGGATTATTATGCAGAAGAAAATAATTAGTCCTATTTTGGCCTTAATAATAGTAATATTAACTATTTGGATCTCTTTTAGTAAATTATTGGTTCTAAATTTCGTAATTATTGGTTCAACAATCTTATATTTTTGTCTATCAAGGCATTGGAAAAAGCTACTATATTTTATTCTTGTTCCTCTATTACCAGCATTGGGATCTGGATGGGCTATCATTGTTCATAGTTCTAATTATAAATTTGCTCTATTAATTTTTTCTAGAACATACAGTTTTGCTGCTTTAGGATTGAGTTTAGCAACATACGTATCTTTAGTAGAATTACTAAAGTACTTCGAACAACATGGACTCTCTTCAAATATAGTTTACGGACTCTTAGTAGTTATTCAAGCTTTACCAAGAATACAATACGAAACACAAATGATTACAAAATCAAGTCGTCTTAGAGGTGTCTTCTTACCTTTTTGGTCACCCTACTACTATGCAAAAGCTATATTTATAACTTTAACTTGGCAACCTCAAATCTCTGAAGCAATGACAGTGCACGCCTATGAGGATAATAAACAACGAACTCACTATAATAAATATGTTATTGATAAAAATAAAAGTATACTTATTATAGTACTTTTCACATTACTTTCTAGCACATTATTATTACTAAATAAATAGAAAGATGCCATCATGAATTTAATCCATGATGGCATTTTTATATTCAAAAAATAAAAAAAACTGGCGGGAATGTGTGGGAATCGAACCCACCCAAGAGGCTCTTAACCCCTCATACTAGTTTTGAAGACTAGAGAGCACACCAGAACTCATCCACTCCCAGGTATGTTTATATTATACAATAAATACTGCAAAAATGCAAGATGATATGTTAACGTATACAGAATGCTATTCCATTTATGAAATCACAATTATTCTCATATACCATAGTTATACCACTTACAACTAGTTTTTTACCACTTACCTAAAAGCTATTAATTTTTACGTTGAAATAATATATAATATAGCTATAAACATTTAGAAAGGAGACAATATGAAAATTAATATCGAACTAGATTCATCTCTTAAAGACATCGAACTTGTTATTAAAACACCTGACTTAAATAATGATGTAATATTAATTAAAGAATTAGTTGAAAAAGCTTTATTAAATTCTCAAAAAATAATTTTCTATAAAGGTGACTCAGAATATTTCATCCCGCTTGAATCAATATTATTTTTTGAGACTTCTGATAATAAGGTCTATGCTCATACTACAGATGAATTCTTCGAAGTGAAGTTTAAATTATATGAATTAGAACAGATAATTCCATTTTATTATTGTCGAATTTCTAAGAGCTCAATAATAAATACAAAAGTAATTTATTCGCTAGAAAAATCTTTTTCTGGTTCTAGTACCGCTTCTTTTTATGATTCTAAGAAGCAAGTCCATATATCAAGACATTACTATAAAATATTAAAAGACAAATTAAAAGAAATGAGGTAAAGAAAATGAGAAGAAATTTTATTGGATTATTTTTTATAATACTCGCTATAACTACTATACTTGATGGATTCAGTATTTTTCCAAACGGATCAATCTTCTTAGCTATATGTACAGTAGTTCTTGGATTTTTTGCAATTCGAGGTTTAATGGATTTTGATTCTTTTGGAACAATATTTCCACTAGCATTATTATTTTATGTTTATAATAAAAATTATCACTTTGCGAACATATCAGGATGGAAAATATTCTTAGTTGCTATTTTCCTTAGCATAGGTATTTCTATGATTTTACCTAGAAGATATAAATATAAAGAATTCAGAAAGATTTACAGAAAAAAAAGCTATCAAAAAATACATAATGGACACGATTATTCTGATGTAACATTTGGTGAAAATACACAGTATATAGATATAACTAAATCTGATTCTTTCACTACTTCTACTAAATTCGGAAGTACAAGTATCTATTTTGAAAAACTAGATACCTATCCGATAAAAAACTTTGAACTAAATGTATCTGTATCTTTTGGAGATTTAAAAATATATATTCCAAAAGAATGGGCTATTAAAAATAATACAAATAGTTTTTTAGCTAAAGTTCCAACAGATTCTAACAGCACTGCTAATGATGTTAAAATTATACTAAACGGTTCTGTTAATTTTGGAGAAGTTCATATTATTCAAATATAAAAAATAAACTCTCAAGATTGAAAACATCCTGAGAGTTTATTTTTTTATTCATTTGCAGATTTTTTTTGTTGTTCTCTTTTTTCTACTAATTTAGATAAGTAGATAGAACCAACCGTCAATAAAATTACTAATAATGATGCTATTAAAAATTCTTTACTAAAGACATTTGTACTAGTAGCTCCGAAGTTTAGAAATACTACTGTCCCTGGAATTATCCCAAGTACACTCGCAATCATATATTTTGTTAAACTTATATTAGTTAAACCATATCCATAATTTATCATATTATACGGTACTAATGGAATAAGTCTCAAAATTACTAGACTCATCATCAACTTTTCATCACTAACATTAAAAATTCTATCGTGTTGCTTCGGTGTCATTTTTTTCTTAAGGTAGTTTTTCACCCATTCACGCCCAAAACGACGAGAAATTACAAACATAATATAACAATTTAATGAAGCTCCAACGAAAGTTAGTAAACTTCCCTCAACAAAACCAAACGCTACTCCTCCAGCAACAGCAAGTATTGGAACCGGAAAGAAAAATACCGGTAAGAACATAAACATTAACACATAAATAATAGGTGCTAAAACACCAAAACTTTGAATAAACTCAGTCATTACTCTCCTCCTATTTAAAGTATACTGATACTTTTTCTAAAAATTCTAATTCTATATATGAGGATATTTTTTTAAAGGTACTATCATCCATCAGTATTTTATCATTTTCACTATACTGTCTAAATGCCATACTACACCAAGTAACTCCTCTCAGACAATTAAATATTAGATATCTTTCAAATCTTTCTCGATCAAAAGTGCGATATTTATTATACTCTTCTAGGAATTCATCAATTTCTTCTTTCAATAAAATAATATCAGTCTTCCAAAATGTTGTCGTCGGTGCTAGGAAGTGAGCTAAATCTTGTTCACACTCTCCTATTAATGCCTTCTCCCAATCAATAACATAACTATCTTCTTTTCCTTCTCCAATTAAGAAATTCCCTGAATTTAATTCTGTATTTATAATACATGGATTGGCTATACTATACTTTTCAGGTATAAGTGTCAGGCACTTTTCTAAGAATCTATTAATATAAGAACTAACTTTCTCATCAGCCTTATCCCAAGCTAAATATTCACCTGCCATTTGTTTACATTCATCAAACATTAATTGAAATGGATTTGCTGCATTGATTAAGTTATTGTCTCCATATGGTGTATTGTGAACCTTACTTAATAAATAAGCTGCAATATGCATATCTGTTTTATAATTAAGTGCTCTACCTTTTAAAAATTCCATCGTTAAATATTTATATGGCAGTAAACTTGTTTCTGTGACTAGTTCATAAGGTTTTGGTGTAACTCCACTATCTTTCAACAATTGTAGAGTCTCATATTCATACTCTATTTGATTTTCAAGATTCATCTGGCTCTTCATATTTATTCTAAGAACTTTTTTAAAATTCTTATCGTCAAAGGTAAAGTTAATATTATATTCTCCCGCACCTAGTAACTCAATATTCTCATAGCCTGATTCTGCAAGTAGAAGGTCTTCTTTTGTATCGATATCAAGTCCACTTTCACCTAGATAATAACTTAATCCTTGTTCTTTACAAACAGCAAGCAGATTCTCTAAAACACTGTTATCTCCGTAACTAGGAAGATCAAATACTTCTTTAATGGCTTTCTTCATACCTATTAAAAAGTACCCACCATCAATACTAGGGTTTATAACAATATCAAAATTATCTAATTTCTCAAAAGCAGTATTAATCATATCTTTTTTTAAATTATAGATATCAGAACCTAATAAAATCACCTTGTCACTAGTTTTTAATTCTTGTTCAATAGCATTATACATCTTATCACCAAGTGTTTTTCCTTCTTGATAAGAAAATTCTCTATTTTCTAAAATATCCTTCATCGTATTATCGTCACTAATCTGACCATCGTGATAAACTACTAATTCTTCTCCGCTTTCTTTTAAAAGTCTATAATTCAATTTCATTAATTTTTTTTGAATTTCAATAGCATTTTCTGGTGAAACAAAGTCATATAACCTTGTTTTTGTTGTACCCATCTTCGGTACTCTTGTAAAAAATATTATTTTGTTTTTCATCTCTGAAATTTTTCCTTTAATTTAATCTCTAAAATTATTCTAAATTTATAATCGATATTATATATAAAAAAGGATGACTCAATAACAATATTTCTAATTGAAATTTCGATTTTGAGTCACCCTGTACTTTAAATATTAATGATTATGCCCTGAATGATCATCTTTCTTATCTGAAGAGTGATTGTGTCCAGCATGTTCATCTTTCTTGTCTGAAGAATGATTATGTCCTTCATGACCATTATGTTCCCCATGTCCATCTTTACAATTTTCACAGTGACCTTACTTATGCTCTGCACCTTTTACTGCGTCACTTGGATCTTTACAGCAATCTGCAATTTCAAATTTATAACTGTGTTTTTTAGTTCCATAAATTGCATTACATACATTTTTGTATCCTAAATCAATAAGTTTTTGAGCTACTACTGAAGAACTATTTCCTGTAGAACTATATACATATATTGGTAATTCTTTGTTTTCTGGTAAAATTGATTTTAAATCATCTAATTTTTTAACATCGATATTTTTTGCTCCAGCTGCGTGACCTTTTTCAAAATCAGCTTTATCTCTTACATCTAAGAACACATTGTTTGCAACTGTGTCTAATAATGCATCTTGGAATTTACCGCTACTTAATGATGAATATTTTACAAGATCATAATTATAATCTTTTAAATTTTGAGCTCCAGAAACATCTTTAAACCCTTGTTTTGTTAGTTTTTCTACAGCATCTTTTGTTTTATCAGATTTATCACTATAAATAACTACTTTCTTCTCTCTCCATGTACGAATTTCTTCTATACTTTTATCTATTTTTGACAATGGAATATTAATTGCATGTTTAAGGTGTCCTTCCTTATAAGAAGCCTCATCTCTTACATCAATAACTAGATAGTTTTCTTTTTCCTTATCATCTTTTTGAATTTTGTTTAACTCTTCACCTTTCAATTCTTTTGCAGACGAAGTAGTTGAACATCCTACTAAAGCTAATGATAAGACCGCTGACATACTTACAGCTAAAAACTTATTATATTTCATTTATTTTTCTTCCTCTCCTTATTTAATAAAAGACAAGGTAGTACCTTAAATTTTTGTGTATTTACGTAGAACCTCATCTTATATTAGTATAACTTAAAAATAGTTTTTTTTCTAATAAATAATTTTATTTTTTACTGTTTTTTATAATATTTCTTTAAAATTTATAATCGTGTTCTTTTGTACCATCCCATGCATTATACACATTTGTATAACCAAGTTCTACTGCTTTTTGAGCTGCTTTTGAAGAACGGTTTCCGCTATAGCAGTATGTATAAACTGGTGCATTTTTATCGGCTGGTAATAATGCTGCTAAGTCTTTATCAATGTTTTTAACATCAATATTTTTCGCTCCAGATACGTGCCCTTTTTCATAATCTTTTGCTTCACGAACATCAATAAATGTTCCTTCTTTTTTATCGATTGCAGCTTGGAAGTCACCTGCTAATAATGTTGTAAATTTAACTATTTCATAGTCTTTATAGTCTTTGACACCTTGTGCATTAGAAACTTTTTTAAATCCTGCTTTTACAAGTTTATCAGCAGCTTCTTTACTTTTCTTACCAGTATTACAAACTGTTACTACTTCTTTATCTTTCCATGCACTTAAGTGTTCTGCATGTTTTTCAATATCAGCTAATGGAATATTGATTGCGTGTTTTACATGACCTTCTTTGTATTCTTTAGCATCTCTTACATCGATAACAAGATATTTTTCTTTTTCTTTGTCATCTTTTTCTATTTTATTTAATTCTTCCCCTTTTAGTTCTTTTACAGCAACTGTCCCATTGTTACTGCTTGAGCTACTATTCGAAGCTGAAGAACAACCTGCTAAAGATAAAGATAATACGGCTGCCATACTGACAACTAATAATTTATTGTATTTCATAATTTTAACTCCTTTGTTATTGCTTTCATACATAGTATAACAAATCAAATTCATTCAATCAACATTACAAATTAGAGAAACAAAGAAATATTTTACTTATTTATCAAAATTCCAGCTTTACATAAAAATAAAATAAAGCCTATAAATAAAACATTTATAAACTTTATTGAACACCTTATTTTTTTAATACTTTCTTTATATTCAGAAAAATAATAATATTTTTTATAACTTATCTAATTCTGTAAAAAATTGTTTTATATCCTTAACTTTATATCCAGTATAAGCCGCTAACTCATCATCGAAATGCCATTTTTTCTCAATCAAACATGTTTTTAAACCTAATTTTTTAGCTGGTTTTATATCATGATATAATGAATCACCTATCATCATCGTTTCCTCAGGTAATAATTCTTCAGATTCAAGAACATTTATAAAAGCTCCTTCTTTGGGCTTACTTATATGGGTTTCTCCTGAAATATATAGTTTAAAAACTCCTTCTAAGCCTAATTTTTTCAATTTCAATCTTTGTTCCTGCGATTTTCCATTCGTTAAGATAATCATATTATATTTTTCTTTTAATTTATCTATCCACATATTCACCTCTTCATCAGGTTCTATCAATGCCAAGATAAATTCAAATTGCTTATCATAATAAAACTTACAATCTTCATTACTAAGTTCCACACCAAGTTTTGTCAAAGTTAATTTTAATCGTTTATTTCTAAGCTCTATCAATCTTAATTTCCCTTGAACTACTTCTTTAACCAACTTGTTATTTATG
The DNA here is from genome assembly GCF_012273215.1 of Gemella haemolysans. Classification (NCBI taxonomy): domain Bacteria; kingdom Bacillati; phylum Bacillota; class Bacilli; order Caryophanales; family Gemellaceae; genus Gemella; species Gemella haemolysans. The sequence continues at coordinate 1,516,993 of NZ_CP050965.1, forward strand.
CTTTTGTAAAGTTTGAAAAAATCATCATAATTTATTAGCTTATTGTATTCTAAATACTCAAATACTAATTTATTTGATTTTTTCCATATATCACTAAAATCATATAGAGTATTATCTAAATCGAAAATTAAATTTTTTATCTTAGTCATCAATTTCACCTCCATTCTTTATGATGAATATAATCTATATTGTACATTTGAAAAAGCTAAATTCCAAGTAAAATCACTTGGAATCTAGCTTTTATTTATCTTCTTCTAAATATCTTATTACAGGCCTTGCTTCATAAACTATAGTTCCATCTGGAACACTATGTTTTACTACTGCATTAGCTCCAATTTTAGAATTTTTTCCTATTGTTATATTTCCTAAAACCTTCGCCCCTGCACCTATCATAACATTATCTCCAATAGTCGGATGCCTCTTTATGGGATCTAATGTAGTACCTCCTAAAGTAGTTCCATGATACATGGTAACATTATCTCCAACTATCGCAGTTTCTCCTATTACTACGCCCATTCCATGATCGATAAATAATCCTTTACCAATTTCTGCTCCAGGATGTATTTCAATTCCAGTCAATCTTCTCGCTCTTTTTGATAAAAGGCGAGCCATTGTATGCCATCCTTTTTTATACAATTTATGTGAAAAGTAGTGATAATTTAGAGCCTTTATGTGAGGATATGTAAGATAAATCATTAGTTTCGACTCTGCTGCAGGATCGTCTTTTAAAACTCGATTTAAATTGTAATTTAAATTCTCAAAATAACCCATTACACTTCTACATGTGTAACATCTTCGAAATCAAGGACAGATAAATATTTATCAACCCCATCAGGTAAGATAGTTACAATGTTTTTACCTGGATATTTTTCAGCTGCTTTCTTAGCTCCAACAATTGCAGCTCCAGATGAAATACCAATACCTATTCCAGTAGAACGTAAGAAGTTTTTAGTTTCTTCTATTGCTTCATCACTTGTTACTGTAAATATATCATCCATATATTCTTTTTTGAAGTTTTCTGGAATAAACCCTGTTCCAATTCCTTGGATTTTGTGCGGCCCGCCATGACCTTCACTAATAGCTGGTGATTCTGCTGGTTCTACAGCAATTGATAATACCTCTGGTTTATTTTCTTTTAAATATTTAGCAACACCTGTAAATGTTCCTCCAGTTCCAACTCCAGCAACAAAGATATCAATATTAGGTACTTGTTCTAATATTTCACGTCCTGTTGTTTTGTGGTGATATCCTGGGTTAGCAGGATTATCAAATTGACTTAGAGAAATAGCATTGCTATATTTTTCACGAATTTCTGCAGCTTTTTCGATTGAACCTTTAATTCCTAATTCTTTTGGTGTTAAAATTAATTGTGCTCCGTATGCTTTAATAATATTACGTCTTTCAATACTCATGCTTTCTGGCATAATTACCACAGCTTTTAATCCTAAAACAGAAGCTAAAATAGCTACAGCTATACCTGTATTACCACTAGTTGGTTCAACAAGGATAGTATCTTTATTAACCGCACCTTGAGAAATAGCTTCTTCTAACATACCAAGCACAGCTCTATCTTTAACGCTTCCTCCTAGATTGTATTTTTCTAGTTTCACAAAAATATTTGTGTTATCTAGTTGATATACGGGTGTGTTACCCACGAATTTTAATGATGATGAAATCATAAAATCCCTCCTCTTCTGACTTTATAATAAATAACTTTTGTTATTTGAATAAGATTATAACATAAGTTCTTAATGAAAACAAAGTAATTAATCTGACTTTTTTTATCGTTTTCATTTCAATTTTATTATTTGATTTTTAAAAAATATGATAATACTAATATTCAAAATTTATAAAATTCCAATTTACAGTATATTTTACCTAATAACTATTTATATAAATTACTACAATATCGCTAAAATAATAACTAAAAATATATAAAAAAAACATAACAAGTAAAAATAATTACTCATTATGTTTAATAATATTGCTCATATCATCTGGTAAATTTGTACATACATTTACCTTTTCTCTAGAAATTGGATGGATAAACGCTAAGTTACTACAATGAAGTGCTTGCCTACTTATTAAGCTAATATCTCCACCATACAACTCATCACCCAGAAGTGGATACCCTAAGTATTTCATATGTACCCTTATCTGGTGAGTTTTTCCTGTATAAAGCTTCAATCTAATAACATTAATATCATTTTTAATATTGTGTTTTTCTGACCAATATTCAGTCTTAGCATACTCTCCGCCTTCTCCCACCTCACGTTCTATAATACTAGAACTCACTCGACGTATAGGAGCTTCAAGAATACCATGATCTTTTATTTTCCCATTTATTAACGCCGTGTAATACTTATCTATCTCCATATTACTAAATAATGCATGGATATGTCTATGTTTAGCTATTAATACTAAGCCGGATGTGTTTTTATCAAGGCGTGTTACTATATGAGGAATTGAATTAATATTTTTTTCTCTAAAATAGTAATTGACTCTTTCTAATAAAGACTCGTCTTCAGCATTTCTAGATGGTATTGAAGGTAGATTAATTTCTTTGTTCACAACTAAAAAATAGTCATCTTCATACACAATATCGATAGGTTTATCTATAAATCTAACAAATTCACTATAGTTTTCACTAGGAAGTGTAATCTCTACAATGTCACCTTCTTTTAAGATATATCTAACATTTTCTTCCTTGCTATTTACTTTTATACTGCCATCATTATCGAACTTTATTCTCGTAAGAGTTTTTCTTGAAATATTGTTTTCCAGAAGAAATTCTCTTAATACTTGTTCATTTTTAACTACATACTTCAAAATAATATTAGTCATTTTTTATAAATGATCTCTTCACTCGTTGCCAAAAACTGTCATCATTATAACGAATAAAAGAAACTTTCTTATCCTTTGCTAAAGTAATTTTTATTTTTGAAACACTATCATAATTAAAATGCATATGATCTACTGTAATACGATGATTTTCCTTATCTATCGGTTTAATCATAAGTTCGTCATCTTGAGATAATATTAAAGGATTTCCTAATGTTCTATAAACAAGATTATTTAATGCTGCTATTTCGGTTACTTGATACAATGGTAACTGTGGGTGAATTACCGCTCCACCTAGACTCTTGTTATATGCAGTTGAACCTGTAGGCGTACTAATACATAGCCCATCTCCTCTAAAACTTTCAAAGTGCACACCATTAATATATACCTTAGCTGAATATGTGCTTCCAGTATGATTATTAACTGTAATTTCATTTAAAGAATAATAATCTGAAACTAAATCTCCATTTGAACAATATGCTTTTACTCTTAATAAAGGATATTCTTCAATTTTCGGTTTTAAAGCTAACATATCAAAAAAGATTCTTTCGTAGTTTTGAACTGAGTAGTCCGTATAAAATCCTAAGTGTCCTGTGTGAATAGATAAGAATTTGATATTATCTAAATTATCCATATACTTATTAAATGTTCGCAGTACGGTACCATCTCCACCAACAGCAAAAACATAATCAGGATTCTCTTTATCTTCTTTCATATCACTAGATAGAAGAAACTCTTTTAACTTCAAACCTATCTTTTCTGATATTTCGTCATGTCTGACCTCTACACTAAATTTACCTTCTAACATTTTGATCTTCACCCATTATTTTTTCATAGTTTTCTAACCATACATCTGCAAAATCTGGTGCAAGCGCTCCGTGATTTTTATCAATCCATTCTTGAAGTTTGTTTACATTATATTTTAATATTTTATCTATTTTTTCTCCATACTGATAACGTGCTTTATTTTGATTATATTCGTCTTCATCTAGTAGGAAATATTTTCCATCTGGATATTTTTTTATGTCCAAATCATAGTCAATATATTTTACTCCATCAACGTCATAAGCAAATGGACTACTTAAATTTGAATAATAGTGAACTCCATCTTCTCTAAACATGCAAATTATATTAAACCAACATTCATTATGGAAATAAACTAGTGCTATCTCTTTTGTAACCCATGTTCTTCCATCACTTTCTGTCACAAGTGTTCTATTGTTTGCTAAAATTAGAACTTGTTCATCCGCTTCTAGTACAACATTCTTGTGCCAAATTCTATGAATAGATCCATCATGTTTATACGCTATAATTTTTACTACATCACCTTTTTTAGGCTTTTCTCCTCTGTACATAGTGCCTCCTTTCATACTCATTTTTAATGTCTTTTTAATTATAACACATTTAATATATTTCATTCTACTGTAATAACTATTTTTTTATAAATTTCTAAAACTAATGGATCTCTGTTTTATTAATAACAAAAAAGCAACTTCAAAATTTTTCTTAAACTCAATTTTGAAATTGCTTTTTGTATTTATATTCTATTCATAATCAATGACACCAAGAGCAATCTTAGCATATCGTGACATTTTATCTTTAGTCCATGCTGGTTCCCAAACTATATTTACATCTACTTTCTCTATCTCATCGACACCTAGCATAGCTGTTTCCACTTGCTCGATGATAATAGGAGCTAAAGGACACCCCATAGATGTTAAAGTCATATCGACTATAGCGTGCTTATTGTCATCGCTCATCTTAACATCATATACTAATCCTAAGTTCATTATATCAATACCAAGCTCAGGGTCTATTACATTTTCTAACGCTTCTATTACTCTATCTTTTAATGTTTCCATTTCTTACACCTCTTCCTTATTTTTAAAAATCATATTCTACTTCTTTTTCATATTGCTCTTTTAATATTCTTCCTAATTCAGTAATATCTGCCATTACATCATTATAATGCGAACACATTTTTATTACTTCATTTGATTCAAATTCTCTTTGAATTTCCGCTGTATAGTCAACAACTCTATTTTTCGAATCTCTTACATCGCTAAAAGTAATCTTCGAAAATCCTGATAATAATTGAAAATTAAACACCCCGCCATAAAATACTAATGCATCTTTATATATTAAAACTCTTAAATTTTTATTTATATATTTTGCATCTCGTATTAAAATATCTACATCGTGTTCTGTCTCTGGATATTCAATGAATAATTCTTCATATTCATCTCTAGCTTTTCTAATTCCTTTTATTATAGATCTAATTAAAAATAATGTAGCCAAAACAATAGCCGCAGAAAATCCATAAGTACCTAAGTAATATAAAGTTCCAGGTACTTTTATATAGACATTTGAAATAAAAGGTTTTTCTTGTAATTTACTTTTATAATTAGCTTTTGTCTTATCTAATCCAAGGTCTTTAATTACCTCTAGGATTCTAACTTTAATCAAAGTACTATGTTCTGCAGCAGCATTGAATTTATCTAACAATTCAGAAGAAATATTTGTTCTTCCTTTTCCTCCTTTTTCTCCAATTACATCTATGCGAGAATAAAGATTTTTATCTTTCAGATTTATAATCTTGCTTTCTGGAACATCACTACTTTGGATTAATTTCTTAATATCTTTTTGTGTAGCCTTTAATATTACAAAACCATTTTCGTGTTGAACCATATAAAATTTTTCATCGTCAGCTAATTTTTCATCTACTATATCAAGTTTTTCGAGAGCTTCTAATTTAATATAAGTAATTCCGGAATAATTCCCCGTGAATTGATCACCTTCATTATATAACGTTTCAGCAGACTTTGTATAGCTATTATATGAAGCTCTAGTAGCGATCAAACTAACAAAAATCAAGTTTATAGCAATGAATATTTTTAACCTTGTTCCTCTTAAATAACTCTTCTTCATAACTTCACTTCCTTTTTTTATTTAGACTTTTTTACACACTAAGATATTTATAACATATTCTGTCTTTATATATTCAATGACAAGTTTTTTCATATTAACCTCTAGATTTTCTAACATTTTTTATTATAGAAGTTATCAAAAATAATGTACCTAGAACAAAAATCGTAGTGAATCCATAAGTGCCTATGTAATATAAATAACCAGGTACTGTTAGATATACGTTAGAAACAAAAGGTTTTTCTTGTAATTTTTTATAGTAAGCTTCTGTTTTATTTGAGCCCTCTTCTTTTAATACATCTGAAACTCTGTTCTTAATCAAAGAACTATGTTTTGCTGCATCATTGAATTTATCTAATAATTCAAAAGAAATGTGAACTCTTCCTCTACTACTTCCTTTTTCCCTTTTTACATCAACACGAGAATAAATATTTTTATCTTTTAGATTTATTATTTTCCCCTCTGGCACATCACTACTGTGAATTAGTTTCTTAATATCTTCTTGTGTAGCTTTTAATATTACAAAACCATTTTCGTGTTCAACCATGTAAAATTTTTCGTCTTCGTCTAGTTCTTTATCTACTATATCTAGTTCCTCAAGAGCTTCCAATTTAACATATGTAATCCCTATACTTTCACCTTCAAATTGATCACCTTTTTCATATGACCTTTCAGGAGAGCTTATGGTGTTACTATATGTTGATCCAACAGCTATAATACTAACAAAAATAAACATTATAGCAAAAACTAATTTTAACCTTATACCTCTTAGTTTCCTTTTCTTCATAACTTTCCTTCACGTCCTTAATTATTTGGATTTTCTATAATTATACTTTTTGTTTTCATTATAAATTTTTGAAATACCCTCTATTCGCTATCTTCAGGTATTCTCTTAGCGTTCTAATGTTTTTATATTTTTTATCAATAATTATATCTTACTTTTTTTCCGAAAGTTTCTTTTAATGTTTTCCCTAATTCATCAATATCTTCTCTTGAATTTTTATAGTTCGAGCAGACTTTTACTTTTTCATCTGTTTCAAAATTATTGTGGAAGTGTGCTATATAGCTTACAACTCTAACTTTTCGAATTTCTCTATCAAAAGTTACCTTTGAAAAACCTGATAATAATTGGAAATTAAACCCTTTGCCGTATAATATTAATGCATCTTTGTATATTAAAACCTTTAGTTTTTTGTTTATATATTTTGCTTCTCGTACTAAAATATCTAAATCTCGTTCTGTCTCCGGGTATTCAATGAATAATTCTTCGTACTCAGCTTTATTTTTTCTAATATTTTTTATTACAGATTTAATTAAGAAAAACGGAATAAGAAGAAATACTACTTCCGCTCCATAAGCTCCAATATAATATCCTATACCAGGTACTACTAAATAATAGTTCGAAAGAAATGGTTTTTCTCGTAATTTACTTGAATAATCATCTAATACACTCCCTCTAAATATTAAACTGTGCTCAGCAGCATTTTCAAATTTTTCTTTTAATTCTGGAGAGATATTTATTTCCCACTTACTTTCTCTTTCAAATATAGCATTAACACGAGAGTAAATATTTTTATCCTTTAAATCTATTATTTTGTTATTTGGTATATCGTTACTTTGAATTAATTTTTTAACATCATCCTTAGAAGCTTTTAACATTACAAAACCATGTTCATGCTGAAGCATATAGAATTTTTTATTATCCTTTAAGCTATCATCTGTAATATCTAATTCTTCAAGGGCCTCTACCTTAATAAAAGTATACCAACTAGCTTTTGGAAATTGTTTTCCTTCTTTATACTGAACTTCTGCTGATCTTATATGATTTTTATATAGTCCTATGGTTGCTGCGATGCTAAACAAAACAAACAATATTGCAAAGAATATTTTTAACCTTGTTCCTCTTAAATAACTCTTCCTCATAACTTCCTTCATGTCCTTAATTATTTAGATTTTCTATAATTATACTTTTTATTTTCTTTATATATTTTTAAAATACTCTATATACCGTATTTACGTGTATTGCCTTAGTTTTCTAATATTATTACATTTTTATCAAAAATTATACCTTACTGTTTTTCCAAAGGTTTGTTTTAATGTTTTTCCTAATTCGTCAATATCTTCTCTTGAATTTTTATAGTTCGAGCAGACTTTTACTTTTTCGTCTGTTTCAAAATTATTGTGGAAGTGTGCTATATAGCTTACAACTCTACCTTTTCGGATTTCTCTATCAAAAGTTACCTTTGAAAAATCCGATAACAATTGGAAATTGAACCCTTTGCCGTATAATATTAATGCATCTTTGTATATTAAGGCCTTTAATTTTTTATTTATATATTTTGCTTCTCGTACTAAAATATCTAAATCTCGTTCTGTCTCCGGATATTTAATGAATAATTCTTCGTATTCAGCTTTATTTTTTCTAATATTTTTTATTACAGATTTAATTAAGAAAAATGTAATAAGAAGAATTACTACTTCCACTGCATAAGTTAAAAAATAATATCCTTTACCAGGCACTGTTAAATAAAACTGTGAAGTAAATGGTTTTTCTCGTAATTTACTTGAATAATCATCTACACTTTTCTTTATTACAATTTCATTAACTATATCTGAAACTCTTGCTCTAATTAGTGAACTATTCTCTGCAGCATTTTTAAATTTTTCTTTTAATTCTGGAGAGATATTCTTTCTCCCCTTGCTTCCTCTTTCAAAGATGGCATTAACAGGAGAATAAATATCTTTATCCTTTAAATCTATTAATTTTTCATTTGGTATATCATTACTTTGTATTAATTTCTTAACATCTTCCTTAGAAGCTTTTAACATTACAAATCCATGTTCATGCTGGAGCATATAGAATTTTTGATTATCTTTTAAGCTATCATCTGTAATATCTAACTCTTCAAGAGCTTCTACCTTAATAAAAGTATAACCTTTAGATTTTTGGAATTGTTTTCCTTCTTTATACTGTACCTCTGCTGATTTTGTTCTATCATCATAAAGGCTTTGGATCCCCCCGATACTCATCAGAACGAACAATATTGCAAAGAATAGTTTTAACCATGTTCCTCTTAAATAACTCTTCCTCATAACTTTCCTTCACGTCCTTAATTATTTGGATTTTCTATAATTATAGCACCATCTTCTGTTCCTTTAATGCATAGTTTACACATATTTAAAAATAGACCATGCTCTACTACTCCAACTATGCTTTCTAGTTTTTCTTTTACAGCTTTAATATCAAATCCATAACCCAAGTGTAAATCCACTATAAAATTGCTGTTGTCAGTTATAAGAGTAGCACCATCTTTTAATCTTAACACTGGATTTAGACCCGCTTCTTCCATTTTTCTTATAGTATGACTATAACCAAATGGTAATATTTCTACAGGTAGGTTAAAGTTCCCAAGTTTTTCTACATCTTTACTCTCATCATAGATCCAGATTACTTCACAAGCAATATCAGCAACTATTTTTTCTCTAAATAATGCTGCTCCTCCACCTTTTATCGCATTAAAATCCTTATCGATTTCATCTACTCCATCAACAGCAAGATCAATATGATCAATCTCTTCTAGTTCTTTGATTTTAAGCCCCAAGCTCTTAGCTAGTTCAACCGTTTGAATCGACGTTGATACCATTTCAACATTCAATCCTTCTTTTACTCTATCAGCTAGTGCGTGCACAAAATAGAATACTGTCGATCCTGTCCCTAAACCAACGACCATACCATCTTTTACATATTCTACAGCTTTTTTACCAACAACTTCTTTTAGATTCATTTCAGTTCCCCTTTTAATGTATATGTTACTTTTAAATTATTTATATTCAACTAATAGATATTTTTTCTTACCGCGTCTAAGTACTGTAAATCCATCTTCTAATCTGTCTTTAGCTTCTACAACATATTCTAAGTCTGTAACTTTATCCCCATTCACATAAACAGCACCATTGTTTACATCTTCACGTGCTTGACGTTTTGATTGAACTAGATTGCTTTCAACTAGGAAATCTACAATATTGTATTCTTTTTTCTCTAATTCAGATTTTGGCATACCTTTAACAGCTTCTTTTAATTCATCGTGAGTTAGTTCTTTAATGTTTCCTGAGAATAATGCTTTTGTAATGTTTAATGCACTCTCTAACGCTTTTTCACCGTGAACAATTTTCACCATTTCTTCTGCTAATGCTTTTTGAGCTAAACGTAGGTGTGGTTCTTTTTCAGAACTTTCTCTTAATGCTTCAATTTGGTCTTTTTCTAAGAATGTGAATTTTTTAAGAGCCGAAACTACTTCTGTATCCGCAGTGTTGAACCAGAATTGGTAAAATTCATAAGGTGTTGTTTGTTCTGGATCTAACCATACTGCTCCACCAGTAGATTTACCAAATTTAGTTCCATCAGATTTTAACATTAATGGAATAGTAAATCCGTATGCTTCAACATCTCCACGAAGTTTTCTCATGATTTCTAGACCAGTAGTAATGTTACCCCATTGGTCTGAACCACCAATTTGTAATTTAACATTGTGGTGTTCATTTAAGTATGCATAGTCAATACCTTGTAGTATAGTATAGCTGAATTCTGTAAATGATAATCCGTTATCTAGGCGACTTGAAATTGAGTCCTTCGCTAGTAAGTAATTGATATTTACTAATTTTCCGTAATCACGTAAAAATTCAATCATAGATAATTTTCCTAACCAGTCACGGTTATTTACAAATTCAATATTATCATCTCCACGGAAAATATTACGAAGTTGCCCTTCAAGACGACTAGCATTATCTTCGATTACCTCTAGACTTTGTAATTGACGTTCTTCACTTCTTCCTGATGGATCACCAATAATCCCAGTTCCTCCACCTACTAAAATAACAGGTTTATGCCCGTGTTGTTGAAATCTTTTTAATGTTAAAAATGGTAGTAAGTGCCCAATGTGTAGTGAATTACCAGTTGGGTCTGTTCCACAGTAAATAGACACACTTTCTTTCTCTAATAATTCTTTAATTCCTTCTTCATCTGTTTGTTGATAAACTAAATCTCTATATTTTAAATCTTCTAATAATTTGCTCATTAAAATACCTCCATATCAATTTTTATACACTTAATTCAATTATATCATATTTTTATTTTTTCTTTTATCTTTTTCTTTTATTTTAAATATAAAATCTATTATTCACTTGCATATGATTTAGTCTTTCATATAAAAATATGGTATAATATAGCTAATAGTATGCAATCTAAGGAGATTACAATGAAATTTAAGAAGATATTAACTTCTATGACTCAAACCCTTCTTCTTTCAATTGGACTGCTAATCAGTCTAAGCATGGGACTTGCTATTGGCTATATAGGTGGCCTTGTAAAAGATCAACCCGTATTAACTCAAAAAGAAATGAAGGAACAAATAAATAACATTAGTAAGAACAGTGAAGTATACTTTGGTAGTGGAGAAAAATTAGGTACAATAAACTCCGAATTAATTAGAAAAACTGTTACTTACGAAGATTTAGGAGACAATGTCAAAAATGCAATAATTGCGAGTGAAGACTCTAACTTCTACTCTAATAGCGGAATTAATATTTTTGCTATACTAAGGGCAGCACATAGTGAAGCTACGGGAGCTAGAACATCTGGAGGAAGTACAATTACTCAGCAATTAGTAAAAAATCAGCTTCTTGACAATTCTAGATCTTATGAAAGAAAAGCGAAAGAAATATTACTAGCACTACGTGTAGATAGTCACTTCTCAAAAAATGAAATTCTTGAGAATTATCTAAATGTTGCTCCATTTGGAAAAAACAGTTTAGGTCAAAATATCAGTGGTATAGAAACTGCTGCACAAGGTGTTTTCGGTGTTCATTCTAAAGATTTAAATGTGGCACAAGCTGCATATTTAATCGGATTTGTTCAATCACCATATAAATACACACCTTTTGATGCGGCTGGTAATGTTCGACCTGATGAAGAACTTCAAGCTGGTCTAGATAGACAAAAATATGTACTTGATAGAATGGTTGCTAATGACTTTATCACAAAAGAGCAAATGGAAGAAGCTAAGCAATTCGATATTAAAGGTGCATTCACTAAACAAAAATATTCTGAATACACCGACTATCCATACATTCGTGATGAGGTTACTAGTTCAGTTGCTGAAATTCTAGCTGAACAAACAGCAGCAAGAAATAATAGACAAGAAGACTTTAAGACAAATTCTGACTATAGAAATGAATTAATAGAAAAAAGTCGAATCAAATTTATTACTGGTGGATATAAAGTAAAAACAACACTCGATAAGAAACTTTACGATACACTCCAAGAAACGAAAAAACAATTTGCTTCTTACCCTACTTATTCTTATGGGGGAGTTGTTTATCCATTAGAAATTGGAGCCTCAGTAATAGAAAATAATAGTGGTAAGATTCTAGCGTTTATCGGTGGTATGGATTACAATAAACAACAACTTAACCATGCTACAAGGACTCGTCGTTCTCCAGGTTCTACGATAAAACCATTATTAGTTTATGGACCTGCAATAGATAAAGGTTATATTACACCGAATTCAACGCTTCTAGATAAACGTTTCAACTACAACGGTTGGCGTCCTGAGAACTATGATAATTCACAACACGGTTATCTTCCAGCAAGACAAGCATTAGGAGGATCTCTTAACTTAGCAACAATAAGATTGTATTCTGCCTTCCAAAAAGAAGAACCTGTAAAGAATTACTTAGAGAAAATGGATATCGGTGGCCTTACAGACAGTGATAAAGAAAACCTACCAACCGCTATTGGTGGTATGACGTATGGCTTTTCTGTAACAGAAAATACAAGCGCATTCTCTACTTTTGGTAATAAAGGGGAACATAAAAAAGCACACATCATTGAAGAAATTGAAAATAATGATGGTGAACTTGTTTACAAAGCTGATTTTTCACCTGTCAAAATCTATGAAGAATCGACAAGTTACTTAATCGTTGATATGCTTGGAGATGTTATTAATAAGAGCTATGGTACATCTAGAGATATGCCAAGCAAACTAAAATTTAGCTCGAAAAATCTATTTGTTAAAACAGGGACATCTGAATACTATAAAGACCTTTGGGTTGTTGGTGGTACTACTAAGGTAACTGTTGGACTATGGAATGGTTATGACAATCCTGCAAGAGTGCCTAGTTATGATTATGCGCAAAGAAGCTGGGTGGCTATTATGAATGCTATATATGCATTAGATAAGAATATTCTTTCACCTGATACGGCATTCACGCGACCTAGCTCAGTTACTGAGTCTAGCATTAATCCTTACAACAATGCTAAAGGTGGAACAAAAGATCTTATCCCTACTGGATTTAAAGAACTATCTAAAGAAAAAACATTGGCTAAATTAGGTTCTAATATAGATAAGGCCATTTCATTCGGAGATCCAGCAAAAGTAGTAGTTAAGAAACAAGAAGTTAAAAAAGAAGATAAAGAGAAGAAAGAAGACAAAGAGAAAAAAGAAACAAATAATAGTTCAGCCACTACAACTCCATCTTCTCCACCTCCTATCTTGAAACCAGTTGCACCTGGTGATAATTCAGATTAAACTAAAAAGTCAACATGAATGACATTTTCATGTTGACTTTTATTATTTCACTTTTGCTAGTACATCATAAAAAGATGGTAAATCATGTGCTTCAGCTATTTCTGACCAATTTCCTACATCGTCTAAACCTTTAGCATGAGTTAGCGTATAAATTGCCTTAGTTAATGTGTAAAATTCCTGTAATGGTTTTAATAAATTTTTAAGATTGGATTTGCTAGCATCTCCCATTACTTTTTCATAAAGTGTTGTCGCTTTTTTACTATCATTACAATTTATTACATCATCTGATATGATTCCTGAGTGCGCTAAATACAATAGATAATTATAAACTGCCTTAAACGTTCTGTATGAATCTGTAATTCCTACTTCACTAGAAGTTTTTACTCCTTTTTTATATGAAAAATTACTTATTTGTTGTTGAATTGGTGTTTTTATTTTTTCTACAATCAACCCTATAAATTCATCCGTCACCTGTTTTTGATTTTCTACTACATCATCTGGTGTAATATTTTTATCAATTAACCTATTATAATAATCACTGAAAATTTTATCCAGTTCATAAGTATCATCTTCTGTTAAATACTCTTCAGGCGCAACAAAGTTCTTTATTATCTCAGGAAACTCTATAGTTTTTCCTACATGAAATGTTCCTACTGTCATATTTAACGATTGTATAAAATCATTTTTTCTCACAAAATTATATATGTGATGGGCATTTTTTGCATAATAATTAGAAGTAAAATCCTGAAGTTTATTAGTCTCTTCTAAATCTTTTTCTAAAAAATACTCTTCCAATTTTTTATTAAATTTTTTATCATATTTTCTAAGTTGTTTTAACTGAGGTAAAGCTGTATTAAATGTGTAAACTCGTTGATATGTCTGTTTTAATAGTTCAACAGTAATTGCTATATGACCTCCAAGAGAGTGTCCAGCAGCAACTTTATAACAAGAGTCAAAGCTTACAATCTTTCTTTTTAAAAACTTAGTAAATTTACATGCAGAATCTATTTGACTAGTATTCTCACCTGAAACGATTCCTGTATAATTATAAAACCAATCGCTAATATCCTCACTCTCACTACCTCTATAAATGACAAGAAGCTCATTTATCCTTGGAATGTATATCGCCGTAGCTTGGAAACCATTTTTTGTAATCTTTGGAACTGATAGCCCACTATTATATACTTCAATATCCTCAAAAACTTCTCCAGTAACATCTTTTAAAATTCTTTTTATTTTATATTCTACTGTACTCTGTTTTTTATTTCCTTTAATTAAATACTCATACTCTGTTAATTTAGCTACAAGTAGTGGATTATGGAAAAATCTTAACATAGTAAAATCACCTCTTTTATATAAAAATAATTATAACACATTTTATAGAGAATATAAAAATTCTATATCTTCCCAGTTAATGAGAAAATATAGAATTTTATTTTTATTATACGTTAAATCTAAATAACATGATGTCGCCGTCTTTTACTTCGTACTCTTTACCTTCAAGACGTACACGACCTGCTTCTTTAGCTTTTGGCATACTTCCATATTCAACTAAGTCATCATAACTTACAGTCTCAGCACGGATAAATCCACGTTCGAAGTCTGAGTGGATAATTCCAGCACATTCAGGAGCTAACATACCTTTTTTGAATGTCCATGCACGTACTTCTTGTACACCTGCTGTGAAGTATGTTGCTAATCCTAATAGGCTATAACTTGCTTTAATTAGTTTATCTAATCCACTTTCGTCAATTCCTAACTCTTCTAAGAACATTGCTTTTTCTTCATCTTCTAATGAAGCCATTTCTTCTTCGATTTTTGCACAAACTACGATAACTTGGCTTCCTTCACTTGCAGCAAATTCACGAACACTTGCTACGTGTTTATTAGCATCAACGTCAAGTAGATCATCTTCACTTACGTTAGCAACATAAAGCATAGGTTTCATTGTTAATAAATGTAATCCTTTTGCGATTTTTTGCTCTTCTTTATCGAATTCTAAAAGTCTTGCTGGTTTTTCTTCTTTAAGAATATCACGCACTTTAGAAAGTACAGCAAATTCTGCAACAGCATCTTTATCTTTTTGTTTAGCTTGTTTTTCAACACGTCCGATACGTTTTTCAACACTTTCTAAGTCAGCTAAGATTAACTCTAGGTTAATAACTTCAATATCGTATAATGGATCTACTCCACCAGCAACGTGAGTAATGTTTTCATCTTCAAAACATCTAACAACTTGACAAATTGCATCTACTTCACGAATGTGACTTAAGAATTTATTCCCTAATCCTTCACCTTTAGATGCACCTTTTACGATACCAGCAATATCAGTAAACTCGAATGATGTTGGTACTGTTTTTTTTGGTTCTACTAATTCTGTTAATTTATTTAATCTGTGGTCTGGTACTTCTACAATCCCTACGTTTGGATCAATTGTTGCGAAAGGATAGTTCGCAGCTAATGCTCCTGCTTTTGTAATTGCGTTAAAAAGTGTACTCTTTCCTACGTTTGGTAATCCTACTATTCCGGCTGTTAATGCCATAGTATCAATCACTCCTTTTCTTCATTAATTTCTTATATTACTTAGGCCTTGCCTACTCAACTTAACCATTATATCATAAAACGCAAAACTTATCATTTAATATTATGCTATTTAAAAATATTTTTGGTAATAATCATTAATTTCATTCATTAGTATATAAAAAGATACTAACTATTATAAAAGTACGTACTTTACAAAAAAACATTTTAGTATGTAAAATATATTACAAGAGATAAAATCTATAAAAAAAAATACTAATAGGATGGTAAAAACTTATGAAAAAATATAATTCAAACATTAAACTTGGAACTGCTACGCTTAATGTTGTAAACTTTGACAGACAACTCAAATTTTATACTGAAGTTATGGGAATGACTGTAATTTCTAAAAATGATATAGAGGCTACTTTAGGAACTTCAGATAATACTCCGCTTCTTCACTTGAAAAAAGTTGATGGCCCTCTAGTTCATTCATATGGACTATATCACATAGCTTACCTAGTTCCAGATGAACAAAGTCTAGCGAATATCTTACGTCATTTTATTGATTCTAACGTTCCTTTAGATGGTGGATCTGACCATGGTTATAGTAATGCTCTATACCTAAGTGATATAGAAGATAATGGAATTGAAGTTTATTACGATAAAGATGAAAGTATTTGGGATAGAAAAGAAGACGGTAAAATCATAGGAGTAACTGAACCTATAGATGCTACTCACCTACTTGATATTTCTGAAACTGTAGTACCTTATGTTTTACCAGTAGGAACTATCATTGGTCATGTTCACCTGAGTGTTCAAAACTCTACAGTTTCTTCTAATTTCTATCAAGATGTGCTGGGATTTAGTGATAAATTTACTGTAGCTAGTGCAAGTTGGATTGCTTATGGTAATTATCATCATCACTTAGCTGTTAACCACTGGGGTGGCCCTAACTTAAGTCTTAGACAAAAAGGAACTCCTGGTTTAGATTATTTTGAAATAATATTTATTGATGACATTGCTTACAACAAAATTGTGGAAAATATAAAAAATAATAACACTAAAATCATTAGTGAATATGATAATAAAATCATTATCAATGATCCAAATGGAATCGAAGTACACTTAATAAAAGAAATATAATATCAAAAAACTTGAGAGGGATGACTCAATAAAATCAATTTCTTTGAGTCATTCCCTTTAGTTATTAGTCGCTTATTTCCATAGCTTTATGATATAATAAGAATATTATTTTATCAGAAGGAGGACCTATGCAGGATTTTATAGCACAATTTGGTAGCTTTGCACCTATAGTTTTTTTAATACTAGCATCTATATTACCAATATTTTTATTTCCACCAGGGATATTTTCTGCGATTGGTGGTTATTTATTTGGTTTTACTCATGGTTTTATCCTTTCAATAATTTCTTCAATAATCTATACTAGCGCTATGTTTATCATCTCAAGATACTTCGCAAGTGATTACGTTGAAAAATACTTAGCTAAAAAACTATCAAAAAAACAATACGATACGATTTTTGGTATAAGTGAAAATAAACTTATGATATTTTTAATAATTTACAGATTAATCCCAGTTCTTCCAAATAGTGTTATTTGTTACTCATATGGTTTAACTAAGATATCGTTTAAAAAGTATTTTATAGGTAATATTATAGGTTTAATTCCTGGAAAAATGATTTGGCTACACTTCGGAACTACTCTAAATAATATTGGAAGTATGGAATTTTTATATGGAATAATTATACTTTTATCATTTATTTTTATCAGTTCAAAAATATCGAAAAAATTTAATAAGTAACAAAAAGCTAGTAAATCTTAACTCAAGATTCACTAGCTTTTTATATTATGAATGTTTTTCAACTATTTTTTTAATTTTTTTGTTAAACTCACGTCTCGGCATCATAATGTTATTATCACACTTCAGGCATTTTATCTTTATATCTGCCCCCATACGTGTAATTTGCCATCTATTTGTGCCACAAGGGTGTTGTTTTTTCATTTCAACTATGTCATTTAATTCATATTCCATAAGCCAACCTCCTATTTTTCTTCATTTGAAGTGAGTAGTGATTCAAACTCTTTATAAAAATCACGTCTTAACATTGTTTCCACTTTATTTTTTTTACCAACTTTCGCCTTACCAACGACTTTTATTGTAATAACATTATCAGCTATATTTTCTATATTATCTATATGTAATTTATCATTTTTATATAATAATTCTCGGTATTCTTTACTAGAATTAGCTGAGTTTATTACTTTATTTACGCGCTCCTCACTTTTTTCAATAGTTTCATCGATTTTTATCGGCAACTCTACTAAGGCTAAATTATACATTAATGAATAGTTTACAACCTGATTAATAGTTCCATTAGGAATGAAATATACTTCTCCATCTTTTGATCGTATTTTCGTAGAGCGTAAGCCAAGTGACATAACGTCCCCTCCAGCAATAAAAGCTGCCTGGTTGTATATTTTAACATTATCTCCTACATCAAATTGTCCTTCAAGAATGATAAAGAACCCCGAAATAATATCCTTAACTAAGCTCTGAGCACCAAAACCAATAGCAACAGAAGCAATCCCAGCACTAGCAACTATACTCGTCGTATTAACTCCTAAAATAGACAAAACTTGAAAAAAAGCAATAAAATAAATTGAATAACGAACTGCGCTTTTTACAAGCTTATGTAACGTCTCTGATCGTTTCTCATTAAACTTTATATTGAATTTCTTATTAGCATTATCTCTAGTCGTCATAACATAATCGATAATCTTATTAAATATTCGCACTAATATCGATGCTACAATGAAGATACCTATTATAATTAGAAATTTTTCTAAAATTGTAATCAATAAATCTGTATTATTTATTGTACCTTTAATTTTTTCAATAAAATTCATAATTATTCATCCTTGAATAATGAAATAATACGTTCAAACTCATCATTATCTTTGAACTCAATTTCAATCTTACCTTTTTTATTACGACCTTGTTTAATAGTTACAGAAGTTCCTAGGAGTTTTTTAAGATTGTTTTCTTGTTCTTCTATAAAAATATCCTTAACTTTTGGTTTCTTAACTTCTTTTGGTTTTAATAACTTCGCTACATATTCTTCTAACTCACGAACTGACATTTTTCTATCAATTACTAAAGCACAAACTTCTTCCATAGCTTTTTTTGTTTTTAATGAAAGTAAAGTTCTTGCGTGAGCTGCACTTATTAACCCTTGCTCAAGCTTATTTTTTATTTCTGCAGGTAATTTTAATAGTCGTAAACTATTGGCGATATATGGTCTACTTTTTCCAAGTTTCTTAGCCAATTCTTCTTGAGTTAATGACATTTTATCCATCAGATTTTTATAACTTTCTGATTCTTCTAATGCTGATAAATCCTCACGTTGTAAGTTTTCTAGGACCGCAAAGATCATCATTTCTTCATCAGTCATTTCTTTAATAATAGCTGGAATTTCTTTCTTACCTAGCAGTTCAAAAGCTCTATATCGACGTTCACCAGCTATGATGTAATAACCTTTTACTGCTTTTTTTACAATAATAGGCTGTAATAATCCATTTTTTTCAATAGATTCTTTTAATTCATTTAACTTCTCTTCGTTGAAATAAGTACGAGGTTGATATGGATTTTTCTTAATCTCTTCTAATGAGATTTCTACTATTTTATCATTATCAGTAGTTAATTCTACATTTTCAGTAGCAAAAATTGCATCAAGACCACGACCTAATCCCTTACCTAGTTTCTTAGCCACGCTCAATCACCTCTTTAGCTAATGATAAATATTGTTTTGCACCATTAGAATTTTTAGCATATTCAATAATTGGTTCACCAAAACTTGGCGCTTCGCTTAAGCGAACAGTTCTAGATATAACAGTATCAAATGCTTTATCTTTAAAGTGATCTCGAACTTGTTCAGCTACTTGATTAGATATATTAGTTCTACTATCTGTCATAGTAAGCAAGACACCAAAAATATCTAATTTAGAGTTCAAGTGCTTTCTAACTATATTAAATGTATTCATAAGCTGGCTAAGCCCCTCTAGAGCGTAATATTCAGTCTGCACTGGAATAATTACTCCATTAGCTGCAGTTAAAGAATTTAACGTAATTAGACCTAAAGACGGTGGGCAGTCGATTACTACATAGTCATACTCACCTTTAATTTCTGAGATTGCATTTTTCATACGTTGTTCACGACTAATCGCTGAAACTAGTTCAACTTCTGCACCTGCTAATGCTATGCTAGAAGGAACTATGTCTAGGTTCTCATAAGCTGTTTTTTGAATAACATCATTAATATTAACTTCGTCAACAAGTATATTATAAATTGATTGTTCTATAGCCGCTTTATCTACACCTACACCACTCGTAGCATTAGCCTGTGGATCAGTATCTATTAATAATACTTTTTTCTTTAAATGTGCTAAAGACGCAGCTAAATTTATTGAAGTAGTTGTTTTTCCCACTCCACCTTTTTGATTACATATCGCTAAAATTTTCATCTTTTACCTCTTTATTTACATATCTTGGTATGGTAACTTTGATAACCACACTATCCATATTTTCTTCTTCTTCTTTATTAAGACTAATATTATACTTTTCTTCTAATTTTGCTATTTCTTTTGTAAGTTTTGCTATAACTTTTTGACCATCATAATTTACCACAGTATTGAAAACTTTAATATCTTTTTTAATCTTCAAATAAGTATCAATTTTTTCCTCAGTTTGAGAAACATTTAAATTTTGTGATAAAATCTGAACTAAAAGTTTTTCCTGAGCAGAAGCATCTAATTTTACCATAGCACGCCCATGTCGCTCAGTAATTTTCTTAGTGTTAATAGCATCAATTACTTTATCACTTAATTTCAATAATCGTAACTTATTAGCTACAGTAGCCTGTGTTTTTCCTAAAGATTTTGCTAGTTCATCTTGAGTTAGTTTATTTATACTTAGAAGCTCTTGATATGCATGTGCTTCTTCTATAGGCGTTAATTCTTCCCTTTGTATATTTTCAATTAAAGCCAAAGTCGCCATTTGTTCATCCGTTAACTCTTTTACAATCGCCTTAGTTGTTGGATACTGTAAATACTTAATAGCTCTTAGCCTTCTTTCACCAGCTATAAGCTCGTAAAAGCCATTCCCTATATCACGAACTGTAATAGATTGAAGTAATCCATTTTGTTTAATAGACTCAGCCAATTCTTTAATTTTTTCTTCTGTAAATTCTCTTCTAGGCTGATATTTATTAGGAACAATCTTTTCAACTAATATTTCTCTAAGGACATCATCATCTGAAATACCGACTTTCTCAGCTCTTTGTGTTAAATCATACAGTTTACTAAATGGTTTTACACTTTCACTCATATTTTACCTCCTATGGCACTTATATACATTAATACAATAACATAATTAATATCTTTTGTCAAAAGTATTTCCCAAAAAATAAAACACAATAAGCTTTATATTTTAGGCATTTTAAAGAATATTTCCTGAGAATATTAGTTATTTAATAAATTTTTTGCATAAAAAAAGTGCAATCATAAATGATTACACTTTAAACAGGGACGGCAGGAATCGAACCCACACCAAAGGTTTTGGAGACCTTTGTTCTACCGTTAAACTACGTCCCTAAGAATGGTGGGAAGAAGTGGATTCGAACCACTGAACCCTAAGGAGCGGATTTACAGTCCGCCGCGTTTAGCCTCTTCGCTATCTTCCCAAATATAAAAAAATGCCGGCCAGAGGACTTGAACCCCCGACCTACTGATTACAAGTCAGTTGCTCTACCAACTGAGCTAGGCCGGCAACATGGTGCCTCGAGACAGAGTCGAACTGCCGACACATGGAGCTTCAATCCATTGCTCTACCAACTGAGCTATCGAGGCATTATTAAATTTTTACATAAAAAAATGGCGGTCCCGACGGGAATCGAACCCGCGATCTCCTGCGTGACAGGCAGGCGTGATAACCGCTACACCACGGGACCTAGTTATTAAAAATTGCGGGAGATGGATTTGAACCATCGACCTTTGGGTTATGAGCCCAACGAGCTGCCAGACTGCTCCATCCCGCGATAATAAAAATGGAGGAGGAAAGGGGATTCGAACCCCTGCGAGCTTTTACACTCCTGTCGGTTTTCAAGACCGATCCCTTCAGCCGGACTTGGGTATTCCTCCTTGATAAATGGTGGACTCTGCAGGACTCGAACCTGCGACCGATCGGTTATGAGCCGATAGCTCTAACCAACTGAGCTAAGAGTCCGTGTTCCTAGAGAATTCACTAACTATTATTGGTGGCGGCAGAGGGGATCGAACCCCCGACCTTACGGGTATGAACCGTACGCTCTAGCCAGCTGAGCTACGCCGCCAATAAAGGCTTAAATTCATTATTTAAAATGGTGGAGCCTAGCGGGATCGAACCGCTGACCTCCTGCGTGCAAAGCAGGCGCTCTCCCAGCTGAGCTAAGGCCCCAAATCAATAATGTTTATATATTCTTTTCAATGGTCGGGAAGACAGGATTCGAACCTGCGACCCCTTGGTCCCAAACCAAGTGCTCTACCAAGCTGAGCTACTTCCCGTTTACTTAAATGGCGCGCCCAAGAGGAGTCGAACCCCTAACCTTTTGATCCGTAGTCAAACGCTCTATCCAATTGAGCTATGGGCGCTAATATAATGGTGCCGAGGACCGGAATCGAACCGGTACGGTATTGCTACCGCAGGATTTTAAGTCCTGTGCGTCTGCCAGTTCCGCCACCCCGGCACTATATTAACTATTGGAGCGAAAGACGGGATTTGAACCCGCGACCCTCACCTTGGCAAGGTGATGTTCTACCCCTGAACTACTTTCGCGAATATTTAGAAATGGTGCGGGTGAAGGGAGTCGAACCCCCACGCCGTGAGGCGCTAGATCCTAAGTCTAGTGCGTCTGCCAATTCCGCCACACCCGCAAAAGAATGGTGAGCCATGAAGGACTCGAACCTTCGACCCTTTGATTAAAAGTCAAATGCTCTACCAACTGAGCTAATGGCTCTAAATAAATGGTGCCGGCCAGAGGACTTGAACCCCCGACCTACTGATTACAAGTCAGTTGCTCTACCAACTGAGCTAGGCCGGCATAAATGGTGGAGGTTAACGGGATCGAACCGCTGACCCCTTGCTTGTAAGGCAAGTGCTCTCCCAGCTGAGCTAAACCTCCGAATCAAAAGCCTGGCAACGTTCTAGTCTCACAGGGCGTAAGCCCAACTACATTCGACGCTAAAGAGCTTAACTTCTGTGTTCGGTATGGGTACAGGTGTGTCCTCTTCGCTATCGCCACCAGACGAAAACTTCATATACATATTATATCATCTTTTTTCTTTTTGTCAACAGTTACCTTCAAAGAACTTTCACTTGATTAAGTCCTCGACCTATTAGTATTAGTCAGCTGAACACGTTACCGTGCTTACACTCCTAACCTATTCTCCTTGTCGTCTTCAAGGGGTCTTAATATCCGTGGGAAATCTCATCTCGAGGGGGGCTTCATGCTTAGATGCTTTCAGCTCTTATCCCTTCCGTATTTAGCTACCCAGCTATGCCACTGGCGTGACAACTGGTACACCATTGATACGTCCATCCCGGTCCTCTCGTACTAAGGACAGCTCCTCTCAAATTTCCTACGCCCACGACGGATAGGGACCGAACTGTCTCACGACGTTCTGAACCCAGCTCGCGTACCGCTTTAATGGGCGAACAGCCCAACCCTTGGGACCGACTACAGCCCCAGGATGCGATGAGCCGACATCGAGGTGCCAAACCTCCCCGTCGATGTGGACTCTTGGGGGAGATAAGCCTGTTATCCCCAGGGTAGCTTTTATCCGTTGAGCGATGGCCCTTCCATGCGGAACCACCGGATCACTAAGTCCTGCTTTCGCACCTGCTCGACTTGTAAGTCTCACAGTCAAGCTCCCTTGTGCCTTTACACTCTGCAAATGATTTCCAACCATTCTGAGGGAACCTTTGAACGCCTCCGTTACTCTTTGGGAGGCGACCGCCCCAGTCAAACTGCCCACCTGACACTGTCTCCCGGTTTTCTATGCCGAGGGTTAGAATTTCAATACAGCAAGGGTAGTATCCCAACAACGCCTCCTCATACACTGGCGTGCATGATTCTTAGGCTCCTACCTATCCTGTACATACTGCATCAAAATTCAATATCAAGCTACAGTAAAGCTCCATGGGGTCTTTCCGTCCTGTCGCGGGTAACCTGCATCTTCACAGGTACTATGATTTCACCGAGTCCATCGTTGAGACAGTGCCCAAATCGTTACGCCTTTCGTGCGGGTCGGAACTTACCCGACAAGGAATTTCGCTACCTTAGGACCGTTATAGTTACGGCCGCCGTTTACTGGGGCTTCAATTCATACCTTCGCTTACGCTAAGCACTCCTCTTAACCTTCCAGCACCGGGCAGGCGTCAGCCCCTATACTTCACCTTACGGTTTTGCAGAGACCTGTGTTTTTGTTAAACAGTCGCTTGGGCCTATTCACTGCGGCCTACTCTCGTAGGCACCCCTTCTCCCGAAGTTACGGGGTCATTTTGCCGAGTTCCTTAACGATGGTTCTCTCGCTCACCTTAGAATTCTCTTCCCAACTACCTGTGTCGGTTTGCGGTACGGGCACCTCTTATCTCGATAGCGGCTTTTCTTGAGAGTTTGGCTTCATTGACTTCGCTACTATATTTCGCTCCCCATCACACTTCAGTCTTACGAGCAGCGGATTTGCCTACTACTCAACCTTTGTGCTTAGACGTCCTATTCCATCAGGACGATCAATTAGCCTCCTCTGTCCCCACTTCTCTCAAACGATATTTGGTGGTACAGGAATTTCTACCTGTTGTCCATCGGCTTCACCATTCGGCTTCACCTTAGGTCCCGACTTACCCAGAGCGGACGAGCCTTCCTCTGGAAACCTTAGTCATTCGGTGGATAGGATTCTCACCTATCTTTCGCTACTCACACCGGCATTCTCACTTCTAACCTCTCCACCTCGCCTTACAGCTCAGCTTCTATGATGTTAGAACGCTCTCCTACCATATAACATTAGTTATATCCGCAGCTTCGGTTGTATGTTTAGCCCCGGTACATTTTCGGCGCGATGTCACTCGACCAGTGAGCTATTACGCACTCTTTAAATGGTGGCTGCTTCTAAGCCAACATCCTGGTTGTCTGTGCATCATCACATCCTTTTCCACTTAACATACAATTTGGGACCTTAGCTGGCGGTCTGGGCTGTTTCCCTTTCGACTACGAACCTTATCACCCGCAGTCTGACTCCCGTTGATATTTATCTGGCATTCGGAGTTTGTCTGAATTCGGTAACCCGGGATGGGCCCCTAGTCCAAACAGTGCTCTACCTCCAGTAAACTCACAACGAGGCTAGCCCTAAAGCTATTTCGGAGAGAACCAGCTATTTCCAAGTTCGATTGGAATTTCTCCGCTACCCACAGCTCATCCAAACACTTTTCAACGTGTCCTGGTTCGGTCCTCCATTCAGTGTTACCTAAACTTCAACCTGGCCATGGGTAGATCACTTGGTTTCGGGTCTACTCCATCATACTATTTCGCCCTATTAAGACTCGCTTTCGCTTCGGCTCCATGTCTTCCACTTAACCTCGCATGATAAAGTAACTCGCCGGTTCATTCTACAAAAGGCACGCCATCACCCACAAAGGGGCTCTGACTACTTGTAAGCACACGGTTTCAGGTTCTCTTTCACTCCCCTCCCGGGGTTCTTTTCACCTTTCCCTCACGGTACTGGTTCACTATCGGTCACTAGGTAGTATTTAGCCTTACCAGATGGTCCTGGTAGATTCCGACGGAATTCCTCGTGTTCCGCCGTACTCAGGTGCTCTCTCTCGCCAACTTAGCATTTCGTATACAGGACTTTTACCTTCTACGGTCTAACTTTCCAGCTTGTTCTACTATACTTCGTCATACGATTTGTTGAGAGTCCTACAACCCCAATATGCAAGCACATTGGTTTGGGCTCCTTCCTTTTCGCTCGCCGCTACTAAGGAAATCGATTTTTCTTTCTCTTCCTACAGGTACTTAGATGTTTCAGTTCCCTGCGTTACCTCGCTTTCGCGTACCGCCCTTTTAAAAACGGTGGGTTCCCCCATTCGGATATCTACGGCTCTTTGCTTACTTACAGCTCCCCGTAGCATTTCGTCGTTTGTCACGTCCTTCATCGGCTCCTAGTGCCAAGGCATCCTCCGTGCGCCCTTTACTACTTAATCGTGTGTAGCTTTTACGCTTCGTTCTTTTCCTTGAACTCTTTGTGAATAAGTTTTACAACTTACTTACTTTTTTCTCGGTTTTGTAAATCTGTTTTTAATTTATAGAAAATTATTTTTGATCTAATATATATATTCAGTTTTCATTGTGCTTGAGTATTCTTTGAACACTCAAAACTAAACGAATTATCAACGTATTCCTTATCCTTAGAAAAGAGGTGATCCAGCCGCACCTTCCGATACGGCTACCTTGTTACGACTTCACCCCAATCATCTGTCCCACCGTGACCGGCTCCCTCCTAAAAGGTTAGGCCACCGTCTTCGGGTGTTACAAACTCTCGTGGTGTGACGGGCGGTGTGTACAAGACCCGGGAACGTATTCACCGCGACATTCTGATTCGCGATTACTAGCGATTCCAGCTTCATGTAGTCGAGTTGCAGACTACAATCCGAACTGAGAATAGTTTTGTGAGGTTTGCTTACTCTCGCGAGCTCGCTTCTCTTTGTTCCTATCCATTGTAGCACGTGTGTAGCCCAAGTCATAAGGGGCATGATGATTTGACGTCATCCCCACCTTCCTCCAGTTTATCACTGGCAGTCTATCTAGAGTCCCCATCTTACTGCTGGCAACTAGATATAAGGGTTGCGCTCGTTGCGGGACTTAACCCAACATCTCACGACACGAGCTGACGACAACCATGCACCACCTGTATCTGTGTCTAACCAAAGGTCAGAACAACACAATCTCTTGTGTCCTCACAGTATGTCAAGACTTGGTAAGGTTCTTCGCGTTGCTTCGAATTAAACCACATGCTCCACCGCTTGTGCGGGTCCCCGTCAATTCCTTTGAGTTTCAACCTTGCGGTCGTACTCCCCAGGCGGAGTGCTTAATGCGTTAGCTGCAGCACTGATCTCTTATGAGACCAACACTTAGCACTCATCGTTTACGGCGTGGACTACCAGGGTATCTAATCCTGTTTGCTCCCCACGCTTTCGCGCCTCAGTGTCAGTTACAGGCCAAAAAGCCGCCTTCGCCACTGGTGTTCCTCCTAATCTCTACGCATTTCACCGCTACACTAGGAATTCCACTTTTCTCTCCTGCACTCAAGTTTAACAGTTTCCAATGACCCTCCACGGTTGAGCCGTGGGCTTTCACATCAGACTTATTAAACCACCTGCGCGCGCTTTACGCCCAATAATTCCGGACAACGCTTGCCACCTACGTATTACCGCGACTGCTGGCACGTAGTTAGCCGTGGCTTTCTGGTTAGGTACCGTCTCTACTGTGTATAGTTACTACACAATCATTCTTCCCTAACAACAGAGCTTTACGAACCGAAATCCTTCTTCACTCACGCGGCGTTGCTCCGTCAGGCTTTCGCCCATTGCGGAAGATTCCCTACTGCTGCCTCCCGTAGGAGTCTGGGCCGTGTCTCAGTCCCAGTGTGGCCGATCACCCTCTCAGGTCGGCTATGCATCGTCGCCTTGGTAGGCCTTTACCCCACCAACTAGCTAATGCACCGCAAAGCCATCTCATAGTGTTAGCAAAACCAACTTTTAAACATCAACCATGCAGTTAATGCTGTTATCCGGTATTAGCTATCGTTTCCAATAGTTGTCTCAGTCTATGAGGCAGGTTCTTTACGTGTTACTCACCCGTTCGCCGCTAAGTTTTTCTAGTGCAAGCACCAGAAAAACTTCGCTCGACTTGCATGTATTAGGCACGCCGCCAGCGTTCGTCCTGAGCCAGGATCAAACTCTCCAAATAAATTTGTTAGCTTGATTAGCTCATCAAAAAGTTTTATAGTTTCTTTTTAAAACTGTCCTTTTTTGGAATTAACGTTGACTTAATTCGTTTAGTTTTCAATGTTCAAATCGTTGCGATTAACAACTTTTATATTTTAACATTTTTAAATTTCTTTGTCAAGTCTTTTTTATAACTTTTTTAAAAATGTTTTTTCATCTTCATCAGAAGACTTTAATTATTTTATCATTTTTTCGAATGTTTGTCAAGAAGTTTTTTATATTTTTTTTTGAACTTTTTAACCGTTTACTTCGTTGAAATAATAAGCATTGTCTTTCTTAAAGACTTTTATAAGTTTAACATTTCTTTTTTATTTTGTCAAGAAGTTTTTTCAATTTCTTAACATTCATTATTTTGAAATGTTTTATTGTTCGTCTTCTCTATCAGAAGACTTTTTCTATTCTATCATTTAGTTCTAATTATGTCAAGCTTCTTTAAAACTTTTTTAAAAAGAATTTGTATAAATAGTTATCCTCCATCAGAAGACTTTTTCTATTCTATCATCCTAGTTCGATTATGTCAACATCTTTTTTACTATTTTTTTTATTAATTAATCGTTTAATAATTGTAAAAGAGAATACTATTCTACCATAGTATCCTCTTTCCTCTGTTTTATTTTCTTCTATATATTGTAAAAATCAAATACTGTAACCGGAAGATTACGTTTATGCTCTGATTTTATATAGTGTCCTTCTATTATCTCTCTAATATCATCAGGTACATTTTTACCTTCTAGATAGTCATCAATATTATCATATGTTACACCAAGGGCTACTTCATCTGCTAGAGCTGGTCTATCTTCTTCTAAATCTGCAGTTGGTTTTTTCAAATATAAGTGTTCTGGGCAATCTAAAGCTTTTAATATTGCCTTACCTTGTCTTTTATTTAATCTATATAATGGTACTATATCTGCTCCACCATCACCGTGTTTTGTAAAAAATCCTGTAATTGCTTCTGCTGCGTGATCTGTTCCAACAACTATACCTTTATTCATTGTAGCAATTGAATATTGAACTTTCATTCTTTCTCTTGCCTTCTCATTCCCTTTAGCGAAATCTGTAATGTCTACTCCTGCTATTTTTAATGAATTAACACTAGCATCTACTGCATCTTTAATATTCACTGTATATACCTTATCAGGATTTATAAATTGTAATGCATCATTACAATCAGCTTCATCAAATTGCTCACCATACGGAAGTCTCACTGCAATAAAAGTATATTCTTCTCCCGTTTCTTCTTTCAATTCATTAATAGCCATTTGACATAACTTACCACACAACGTTGAATCTTGACCGCCTGATATACCTAAAACTAGACTTCTTATAAAACCATTTTTCTTAATATAGTCTTTTAAAAAGTTAATAGTTAGTCTAATCTCCTCATCAACATTAATTTCAGCCTTACATCCTAGTTTTTTTATTACTTCTTGTTGTAATGTCATATTTTCACCTATTAATTTGATTTCTTTGTTACTTTTTTCAATATTGTGTTTCTATTTTCCCAACATTCTGTACTTAAATCTACTGGATAAAATTCAGGGTTTAATAAACGTAAGTACTCGTTCCATAGTAACTTTTTATTTTCTTTGAAATATTTTGCACTTTCTTGCACAGTTGGAACCTCATAGACTTGTTTACCATCCTTAAATATATCTACTTGTAAATCTCTTGCTTCAAAGTTTTTAACTTCTTTTTCTAAATATGTGTGCGTCGGGTGGAATAATTTTATACTCGGCTCTGCACTCACATCTTCTTTTTCTAAGGCAATGTAGTCACCTGCTGCCATACCTGTATCTTTATTTATTATTCTATAGACTTTTTTAATACCTGGGATAGTTAATTTACCTGGATTTTCAGAGACTTTTAGTCTATCAATCATCTCTCCATTAGCATTTTCTAAACATGCAAGTTTATATACTGCACCTAATGCTGGATTATCGTAAGCAGTTATAAGTTTTGTACCTACACCCCATGCATCTATTCTAGCGCCTTGTTGTTTAAGGTGAGTAATAGTATCTTCATCTAAATCATTAGAAGCTACTATCTTAGCATTCGGGTATCCCGCTTCATCTAGCATTTTTCTAGCTTCTTTTGAAAGATATGCAATATCTCCTGAGTCTAATCTAATACCTAAGAAATTAATTTCATCTTTTAATTCATCTGCAACTTTAATCGCTGTCGGAATTCCTGAACGTAATGTATCATAAGTATCAACCAAGAAATAACAATCTTTATGTGCCGCAGCATATTTTTTAAATGCAATTTCTTCATCCTCATACGCTTGAACAAATGAATGAGCATGCGTTCCACTACATGGAATATTAAATAGTTTCGCCGCTTTTACATTACTTGTTGCTTCGAATCCTCCAATCACAGAAGCACGAGTCCCCCAAATTGCAGCATCAAACTCATGAGCACGACGTGTTCCGAATTCCATACAAACTTCATCTGGACATAAGTGCTTAATTCTGGCAGCTTTTGTCGCTATAAGTATTTGATAGTTAACTATATTTAATATTGCAGTTTCCATAATTTGAGCTTGAATTAGAGGTGCCTCAATTCTTAAAAGAGGTTCATTACCAAAAACAATCTCGCCTTCCTTCACACAACGAATA
The DNA here is from genome assembly GCF_012273215.1 of Gemella haemolysans. Lineage (NCBI taxonomy): Bacteria > Bacillati > Bacillota > Bacilli > Caryophanales > Gemellaceae > Gemella > Gemella haemolysans. Next base: position 1,547,596 of record NZ_CP050965.1, read on the forward strand.
TTTCCTGTAAACTTCATTTTACTTAGGTAGTCTAAGTAATCCTCTGCATAGCCTAATTCACGTAAAAAATCTATGTCAGATTTTGAAAACTCAAACGAATTAACATAATCAATAATTTTGGCAAGTCCAGCGAACACTGCATATCCTCCACCAAAAGGTATTTTTCTAAAATACACATCAAAATATGATTTTCTCTCATGTATTCCATCTTTGAAATACGCATATCCCATGTTAATTTGATAAAGGTCGGTATGCAATGCATCACCTTGATATTTATTCATAATTTCCTCCGATTTATGTATCATTAAATTTGTTATCTATATATTAACATTTTAACAACTTTTTAACAAATATTTATACTTAAATATACACAATTAAATACTACTAAATTAACCCTTATATACCTATACATTATGTATATCGACTATTCATACTATTAATAATAAAAAGTATTTTTTTATAATATATTTTTTAAAATCCTACTCAATATAAAAAAGAAGTAACAAGTATTACTACCCGTTACTTCTTCGATTATTAGTGTTTGAATTTCTATTAGTTGTCCTTTGAGCTTGAGTTTGAGTTTGCTCATTGTTATTAGCGACTTCTTCATTTTTATCACTTTCTTTTTCAGAAGATTTATCTTCTGAATTCTTTGTATCGCTAGTTTTTTTCGTATCATTAGTTTTCTTATCCGTTGTTTTGCTATCTTCCGCTTTAGTAGATTTCTTATCATCTTTTTTTGCTAACTCAGGAATTTTACTATCATCAATTCGTCCATTATTATCTTCTGTTTTTTCTAAATTACCATCCATAATAGATTTTATCGCAGCTTGAAGAAAATTCTCCTGTAATGGAATATTAAAAATTAATTCGCCTTGATAACTAAGACCATACTCTTGTCTTACTAAATCAGTAATAAAATATGGATCTTTTAACTTATCAATCACTAGCTCGTTAACTTTATTTTCTTTATCTAGATTTTCAATCATTTTATTCTGCTCTGCTAATTGCGAATTAATTTGTTTTTTATCACGTATGTACAGAAATGTTTGCAACAATGTTACAGATAATGCAAAAGTCATAATAACTAATATAATAAACTTACGACGTTTTCTATATTTCGCCTTAGCTTTTAGCACATCTTTTTTAAATTGGCTATTCTGTTCTCTCATTTTCTAGTTCTCTTGATTTTTCTGAAAGAATTTTAAACATTTTTGTTGCATCTTCTTTTTTAGTGCTGCCTTTTAATTCCAACACCTCATACTCTACTTCTTTTTTCGCAAAATAAATAGTAATTTTATCCCCTATTTTTAAAGTACTAGATGGTTTTGCTTTTTTCCCATTAATAGCTATGTGCCCTTCTGATGATATCTCATTAGCAACTGTTCTTCTCTTAATAATTCTTGATACTTTTAAAAATTTATCCAAACGCATTTAATCACCCCTAAACATTAGTACATTCTATTATCACATATTTACTTACTTTTCGCAAATAAAATCCTCGATAAATATTTCAAATTTTAAAATCAGCTATTTTATCCTATAAAAAAATGAGAGCGACTTAAAATCTTGATTCCACAGAAATCAATACCTCTAAGTCAGCCCTCTACATTTGTTAAAGTACTAAAGATTTAATAAACTACTTTATTATCATAAATAGAATAATCCTACTATGCCCAGTTTCCATCTTTGAAAATAGCTATTTCTTTACCATCTTCTGTGTAACCAGTAATATTTGTTGTTGCTTCACCTATCATAAAGTCAACGTGAATTAAACTATCGTTAGCTCCCGCTTCTGCTAATTGTTCATCAGTCATTTTAGGACCACCTTTAACACATGTTGGATATGCTTTTCCTAATGCGATATGGCAAGCTGCATTTTCATCAAATAATGTTTCTAAGAATAATATTTTCGTATTAGATATAGGAGAATCAAATGGAACTAATGCCATTTCACCAATTCTTCTTGCTCCTTCATCAGTGTCTAATAAATTCTTAAGAACATCATAACCACGCTCTGCTCCGAAATCTACTACTTTACCATTTTCAAATTTCAACCAGAAATTATCAATTAGTACCCCACCGTAGTTTAAAGGTTTTGCATTATACACAATACCACTAGTTTCATCTTTGTGAGGCATCGTAAATACTTCTTCAGTTGGAATGTTTGCTACAAAACGATCAGCTTTTTTAGCATAACTTCCGGCACTTTGCCAAATATGGTTTTTCGGAAGACCTACATATAGGTCTGTTCCTAAATCATTTGTAATATGTAGTTTCACCAATTCATTTTCATGTAAGAATTTAGCTTTTTCATCTAGAACTTTAATATGTTCTTCCCAATCTGCAACTGGATCATCACCAGTTGAGCGACAAGCACTTAGGATTTGATCCCAAAGTTTTAAGTATGCTTCTTCATCACCTAGTTCAGGATATAGTCTTTTCGCCCATCCAACTGTTGACGCAGACACAACACACCAAGGACATTCGTCACTCATGATAGATTTCATGTAGTTACGCATCGCTTTAGAACGACCTACCATAGAAGCTTTTAATTTTGCACTATCCACTCCCGCTAATCCATCTGGATCATCTCCGATAATAGATAAGAATGCTGCTCCTTCATCTAGTTCGTCTTGATATTTATCAATATACCATTGTCCTACTGTACTTAAAGTTTCTTCCGTTTGATAATTCAAGTGTAATTTTGTTAACTCTTGATCACGCCATTCTACAGAGACCCTTTTAGCCCCTAATTCATAACACGCTTCTACTACTTTAGCAACAAAATCACGTGTTTCTGTACTAGCTCTTACTAAAACTGGTTGATCTTTTTGAATATTTAATCCAACTTTAGCTATAAGTTGTGCATATTTTTTTAATTGAGTGTTTAAATCCATATGATTTACCTCGATTTTCAGACTAAATTTTGAAATAATCGCCAAATTTATTTCAATAATATATATTATATCACTTTTTACAAAATATTAATAGAAGGTTCCAAGCGAACTTGAAACCTCCTGTTAAAATTATACTTCTCTAGTAGCTTGTTTTAGCCATTCTAATTCTTCACCTTCAAAGTGTGGTGCTAAAACTTCAAATACTTTTTTATGGTAATTGTTTAACTCATATTTATCTTCACTTGTAAGAATAGATACATCAATAGCTTCTAAATCCCAAGGAACGAAAGTCATTACTTCAAATTCCAAGAATTGACCATATTCGTTTTTAACAGTGTTTCTAATAATTAATTCATTTTCTAAACGAATACCATGTGAACCTGAAATGTATAATCCTGGTTCATTAGTCATAGTCATACCGTGTTTAAATGGTTCTGATGCACGATAAATTCCCCAGTGGATTCCTTGAGGTCCTTCATGGATATTTCCTAGGTATCCTACCCCATGTCCAGTACCATGGTTGAAGTTTTCATAATCATACCATAATGGAGCACGAGCAAATAAGTCTACGTTTGCTCCAGAAATACCTTCCATAAATTTAAGTCTTGATAGACGTAGGTGACATTGAAGTACTCTAGTATAATCTCGTTTTAATCTATCACTAACTTCACCCATAGCTGTCGTACGAGTAATATCAGTTGATCCTTCTTCATAATGTGCTCCAGTATCAGTTAAGAAGAAAGTACCAGTGCGTAATGGAATAGATGTTTCCTTAGAAGATGAGTAGTGTACGATTGCCCCATTTTCCGCATGTCCGCAAATTGGTGCGAAACTTGGACAGATAAATCCACCTTGTTCTTTTCTAAATTCTACAAGTTTATCTGATGCAGAAAGTTCATCTTCTTGCTCACTAATACCTTGTTTAACCAATTGTTTTAGCCAGTATATAAATTTAGTATGAGCAATACCATCTTTTACATGAGCTTTAATTGTGTGTTGTAATTCAACTTCATTTTTTATAGCTTTCATTAAAATTGTAGGATTTCTACGTTCTACCAATGTTATTTCTTTTGGAATATTGTTGAATACTGCATAGTTTAAGCAATCCGGGTCAACTAAAACAACGTCATTTCCTGAGAATTTTTTCACATCTTGGTAAACATCGTTATATGGTTTAATGTGAACATTATTTTCAGCTAAATGTTTTTTAATTTCATCAGATAATTTTCTTTCATCAACATATAAATCTACTTTATCTTCATAAACAACAGCATAACTTAATAGTAATGGGAAGAAATCTACATCCATACCACGAATATTTAATAACCAACCAATATCGTCAAGAGTAGTAATAACGTGGATGTTTGCTCCAACTTCACTCATTTCTTTACGTACTCTTTCAAGTTTACTAGCGACAGATTCCCCAGCACGTTCTAAGTTTAAATAGAAAGCAGGTGCTTCTGATAACGGTGGACGGTCTGTCCAAATTTCATCTACTAAATCTACTTCATATTTTACAGTAGCATTTTTACGTTTTAATTTTGTAGCAAGGTTTTTACCTTCTCCAAAAGTTACTACACGACCATCGAATCCTAACACACCATTTTCTGGAGTATTTTCTGTGATAAATTCTGCGATAGTTGGAACTCCTGGTTCACGCATTTTTTGTAATTCGATACCAGTTCCTTCTAATTGTTTTTCACCTTGTAAGAAATAACGACCATCTGTCCATAACCCTGCAAAGTCTTTTGTTACTACCAATGTCCCTGCAGACCCTGTAAATCCACTCATGAACGCACGAGCTTTGAAATGTTCCCCTACATATTCACTATTATGAAAATCAGCTGTTGGAACCATATAGACATCAATTCCATTTTTTTCCATCAATTCTCTTAGTTGAGCTATTCTTTCTTTTACTGCCATTTCCCTTACTCCTTTGCTATTTGTATTATATTTTCTGCAACTTTTAAATTTAGACGTAGCAGTTACATATTTACTACATTTATTTAATTATTACACTTATTATTTTATCATATAATGAAGCGTTTTTCATTATCAATACGAGTCATTAGTTATATTTTTTATTAAACTTACAACTTTAATATATTTGATTTAATTAAACGATTAGACTCGAACCATCATTTCCATGTCTAACTATTATCTATACTATTTTAATAGTTCTTTAAAGTAATCAGTTGATTTAACTAAAGAATCTACAATTGCAGGTTCCCCTGATGAATGACCTGATACAACAATATCTAATTTACAATTGTTTAATTTTTTACTTAATTCATATGCTCCTATAGCACGACAGTCAACGTCATAACGACCATGAGCTATTGTAGTTGGAATATCTTTAATAACATCAATATTATTTAAAATCCAATCGTCATCATCCCAGAACATATTATTCATCCAGAAATGACATTCAATTGTTGCCATAGAAATAGCATAATTAATTTCACCAAAACTTTGTTCAAGATTTGGGTCAGGATATAAAGTTACTAAGCTTCCTTCCCACATACTCCATTCTTTTGCTGCTACTTCTCTCGTTTCTCTATCTTCACTTGTAAGTCGTTTGTAATATGCACGAATCATATCATGACGTTCTTCTTTTGGAATAATACTTTCATATCTTTCAAAAGATTCAGGGTGAATATTACTTGCTCCACCTTTTTCATAAATCCAAAGTATATCTTCCCTACGACCTAAGAATATTCCACGTAATACCAATCCTAAAACACGTTCAGGATGTTTAATCGCATAACAAAGTGATAAAGTAGAGCCCCAACTACCACCGAATACTAGCCATTTATCGATATTTAAATCTTCTCTAATTTTTTCAATATCTTCAATAATGTGCCAAGTATCATTATTTTCTAAACATGCGTGAGGTGTAGATTTCCCACTTCCACGTTGATCAAATAATATTATACGATAAAATTCGGGATCGAAGTATTGTCTGCAACTTGGTGCAGTTCCACAACCAGGACCTCCATGTAAAAATACTACTGGTACTCCATTAGGATTACCACTTTCTTCATAATAAATTGTATGTGTGTCATCGACTTTCAACATTTTAGAGAAATTCTCTTTAATAGCAGGATATAATGTTCTTAATTCTGCCATAATGACACCTCCTTTTGCATTTTTTCTTACAATTTAATTTTAACATATAATTTATATTTTTTCATTATTAATAAAAAATAAAATTTTATATTTTACTATTTTATAAATAAAATATTTTTTAGTACACTTAGTTATAATACAATGAATAAAAATATTTCACCATTTGACAATACAGCTGTAAAAAGTTATTTATATCGTTATATAAATGATATAGGTTTTATAAAATTATTTATCAGACAATAAAAAAATAAGTAGAAATAAAATTCCTACTTATTTTTTATTTATTTTATTCTTCTACTAGTGTTTCACCTTCACGTAATTCTACAAGAGAAGCTAGTTTTTTCTCGAATAAGAATACTAAAACAGCTACGACTACACAGACAACACCGATACCTAATGAAAGTTTGATAATTGGTACATCTGCAATTGCTGCATATAGAAGTCCATATCCTTTCGCAGCTCCGAATGTTGCTACAATCCATACAGCCATCATAATAGATAAGATATGTTTTGGAGAGTATTTAGATACGAATGAAGCTCCAAGAGGAGAGAAGAACATCTCAGCTACACTCAGAACAATGAAGAATAATACAACCCAAAGAATACTAGCTTTTTGAGTTTCAGGTGCTCCAACTCCACGGCTAACTTCAGTTAATGCTAATACACCAAATGTTGCTCCAAGAAGGAATAACGCGATAGATGCTTTTTTGTATAAGCTCCAGTCTCCTTGTGGACGAGTAGCAAGTTTGTACCATAAAGCTCCTAAGATTGGGCCTAAAACGATACAAGCCAATCCATTAATAGAATCTAACCAAGATGTTGGCACTGTGAACGTCCCTAACTTATCATCAATGAATTTCGGCATGTAATCATATAAAATTACGTATGTTAAATACCAGAATGTCCAGAAAACAACAGATAATAATGAAATGATTATAATTGAGTACACACGGCGAACTTCATATTTTTCTAATGAACGGTGTACTTTAGGTTTATTATCTTCATGTTTGTGTTCACCTTGAGCAAAAGGATGTTTCCCTGCATCACCAAGAGATTTATAACCTAAAACGAACCAAATTGCTCCAATGATACAAAGTAATCCAGCTATTTTAAAGCATTGTAAATATCCATTTGAGCTTGCTGTAGCAAGTTTTAAATATATAACCCCTACGAATGTTGTTCCAATAAATGATCCGATATTAATAAATGAATACATTGTTGAAAAAGCATCATCTTTACGTTTTTCATCACCTTCGAACAATTGACCTACAACCGCTTGAAGATTACCTTTGAAAAACCCTGTTCCTAAAGAAACTAGAACAATCATAACCCAAAGAGCTGAATATGAACCTACAAAACCTGCATACCCATATCCTAATCCCATTAACACAAGTCCAAGCGGAATCAAGTATCTTGCTCCTATAAACCTATCTGCAATAAAACCAAATAGCACCGGTGCTAAATACGTAAAAGCTACAATATTAGATTGCATTGCTGCACCTTCTACCTTACCTAAACCAAGTCCACTTTCTCCCATTCCTCCAGCTATTACCGCTACAGTTACATATGTATATAGTAGCCAACGAGAAGAATAGTAAGCACATCGTTCAAAAGAGAACGTAATTGAACTCATATAGAAACTCCACGGTTTACCTTTTTTAACCGCTACTTCTGACATAAAAATCCCTTCTTTCTTGCGTGATTTCTCACTATTTTTTATTCATTATATCACAACATATTTTATCATTCAACTATTTTCTAAGAAAACGTTGTATATACTTAAATAATACTATTGTATTTAAGTATAGTAAATGTTATAATTATATTAAAGTTCATAATATTTTTAAAGGAGTTGTATAATATGAAACTTTCTAGAACTAATAAAATTTTATCTAAGATGAAAGAACAAGGGATTAATCAAGCTCTTATTAGCGATCCTTATTCAATCTTCTATTTAACAGGGCACCTAGAACATCCAGGTGAAAGATTTTACGCAGTACTTCTTGATGAAAATGGGAATCATAAACTTTTCATCAACGCTTTATTCCCACTGGATAAAGATTTAGGTTTAGAAAAAGTAGTTTATTCTGATACTGATAAACCTATAGAAATTCTGTCAAAATCAATACCTAACGGTTCTGTTGTCGGTATTGACAAAGTTCTTCCAGCTAGATTTTTACTACCACTGATGAATTATTTACCAGAAAGTAAATTCGTCGATGTATCTCAAATTGTTGACCGCGTTCGTATGATTAAAGATGAAGAAGAAAAAGAACTTATGCGTCGCGCTTCTCTTCTAAACGACGAAGCTTGTCAGCGAGTTATCAATAGTATTTCTGCTGAAAAATCTGAAAAAGATATTGTAAAAGATTTACTTGAAATCCACGAAGATTTAGGGGTAGAAGGACTATCATTTGATCCAATCATCGGATATGGTGCTAACGGGGCTAACCCTCACGGAACAGTTGGTGATAGATATCTAAAACCAGGTGATTCAATCATCATCGATATGGGGGGAATTAAAGATAACTACTGCTCTGATATGACACGTACTGTATTTTGGAAACAACCAAGCGAAAAAGCTCGCGAAGTATTCGAAACAGTATTAGAAGCACAAAAACGTGGTGTTGCACTGGTTAAACCAGGTGTTAGATTCTGCGATATAGATGCAGCTTGCCGTGACTATATCACTGAAAAAGGTTATGGGGAATTCTTTACACACCGCACAGGACACCACATCGGTCTTGAATGTCATGAGTACGGAGATATTTCAAGTGTTAATGAAACTAAATGTGAACCTGGAATGATTTTCTCTATTGAACCAGGTATCTATCTTCCTGGAGAATTCGGTGTTCGTATCGAAGACCTTGTTCTTGTTACAGAAGATGGTTGCGAAGTATTAAATAAACTTAACAAAGAACTAGTTGTTATCGGGGAGTAACTAGTTAATATTGTAAGGGAAATCACTATTTAATAGGAATTTAAATTTGTAACAAATAATTGTAAAAAAGTATTGTATAGCAATACACTAATAACTTAACTCATAAAAATAATAATAACTATAATATCTAATATAAAAGACGACTGATAAATTTATCAATCGTCTTTCTTTTATTATTCAAAATGTTTCTTTAAGAACTCTCCTACAATTTTCCAGTATTGTTCTCGATATTTTCTTTCTGCTTGAACATGTTTCATACCAGGGAAACTATGGAATTCTTTTTCTGAAGTTATTAAGTTATAAGCTTCTTTACCATGTTCTAAAGGAACAAAACCATCTTCCTCACCATGTAGTACTAATGCTGGCAGTTTCGTTTCTTTTAAACCTTTCGTCGCATCTACATCTCCAAAGAAGTATCCCGCACGAATTTTAGTTACTGTATTCGCTGCTGGAATAACTGGGAAACTTGGTAAATTAAATAATTTTTTTAATTGATAAGTAAATTCTACTTTTAAATTCACATATCCACTATCTTCTATAAAAGTTTTTACATTTGATGGTAAGTTTTTCCCTACTGCATTCATTACAGTAGCAGCTCCCATACTGATTCCAAATAATGCTGTATCAGCATTATTATTTTCAGCTGATATTTTCTTCACCCAATTAACTAGGTCATCAGAATCATAGCCACCCATTGAGATAAAATCACCCTCACTATTACCATGAGCAATTAAGTCTGGGGCAAAAACACTGTATCCCATATCATAAAACTTCTTAATATAGTTTGCCATTTTTTTAGCATCACTTGTGTATCCATGAACTACAAAAATCCACTTCTTAGCATTAGGATTGACAAACTTATAACCAACTAATTTATTTTTAGTAACAGATTCCATTTCTGTAACTTGCTTTGTTTCATCAAACCACTTATTTACCGCTGTTTTATCTTCTTTACTACCGTCACTATCCTGGTTAACTATAGCACTCTTATCAACTTTTGGATTCAATCCAAAATTATAGAAATAATTTCCAATAAAGCCGAACGCAACAACTAGTACAATTAATAACGTCGCTAATATTTTTTTAAAATGTTTTTTCACTTTTCTTTACCTTTCATATTCAGTTTAATAAAACTATTATACTATTCCTTTTGATAAAAGTAAATAAAAAATAACACTAATAGAGACTTTCTATATCTCTATTGGTGCTCTTTGTATTATTCTATTCCGTATTTTTCTTTAATAGCATCTGCTACAACCATGCCGGTAAACCATGCTACCATTAAATTATATCCACCAATTTCTCCATGTAAATCTAGTATCTCACCAGCAAAATATAGATTCTCTATTTTTTTATGGCTACAAGTTTTTGGACTTACCACTTTAAGATCTACTCCACCAGCGGTTGTAAAGGCGTATTCCAATGGCATAGTTTTTACATCAATAAGCTCATAACGTTTAATTCTCGTTACAAACTTTCTCAACTCTTTTTTGCTAACATTTTCTGGGAAATATTTTTCAATCATAAAGTTATAAAAACTTTTCGGTAGTTTTCCATTCAAGAACTTATTATCTTCCCACAGTTTAGCAAATAACTCCTCTTCATTTAGTTCAGGATAGAAATCCAAGTAAAACTTATCTTCAGGATACCTTGCTACAAACTCACCCATAGATATTGATAGCGGACCGCTTAATCCTTTATGTGTAAACAGCAGATCTCCGCTTCTTTCATTTTTCTTATGGAACATCCTCACATTTTGCAGTGCAACTCCTGATAGCTCTGTAAAATCTTCAAATACTAAGGCTACCTCACTAGGATATATTTTCGTGATTTTAACCCCATGTTTTTTTAGAATTCTATGTAGTGAACCATCACTTCCACTCTGAGGGTATGTTTTTCCGCCAGCACACACTACGATATTCTTTCCATAGTATGTATCTACATTTGTTTTTACACCTACTAGTTTATCATCTTCAAATACTAAATCTTCCACTTTTTCCTTATAGTTAATCTTCGCATGATCTATCTTGAAGGCATTAACAACATCCCTAGCCTTCTCACTAGCTGGATATAATCTTCTATTTTCCTGTTTTAATTTCAAATTATGTTTATCAAAAAACTTCTTAACATTATATTTATGATAAGCACTTCTTAAAAATCTACCATTATGAACTGCAGCTACAAAATCTTCAGCATTATCGCTACTCATAACATTACAACGCCCATTACCAGTTAAAAGTAATTTTATCCCCGCTCTTCTATTTTGCTCAAGAACCAGAACTTTTAAACCACTATCATTAAGCCTATCTGCTATCATAAGTCCGGCACTACCAAGACCTATTATAATTACATCATATTTCATCTTAAATCTCTACTTTCTCCTATTTAATCAAACATCATCTAATTATAACACGGAATAATTTAGTTGCAAATTTTTCCTCATAAAATTTATTATAAGATTATTTACAATAGTTAAAATTTCTTAAATCTCCTCCTTCTTATTGGAATTTTTCCTTATTTTGTAATATACTAGAGTGTATATGTTTAGAATTATTTTCTCATTCATTCATTATGAAACTGAATAGTGGGCTAACATTATTCTAAACAAGTTTGAAATAAAGGATTGAAATAATGAAACTAAAAAAAATTAGTATTTTGATTTTACTTCTTGTTTTCTTAATTCCAAACTTCACAAAAGCTGAAGATAACTTTTTGGATAATAATGCGGTAATTGATTTTAGCGACGTTAATTCCCATCTAGTTGTTTCGGAATTAAATACTGGAAAAATCATTTCTAAACGTGGAGAAAATGAAAAAGTATCAGTAGGTAAACTTCCTAACTATCTTGCGCTTTACCTACTTGCTGACAATTTAAAAAATAATAAAATAACATTAGATTCAAAAATTGATATTAAAACTAGTGATGATATATTAACTAAATATAAATTTGAATCATCTATTACCGTTAAAGATGCTATCTTCTTATTAGAAAATGAAGCGTCAAATGGTCTTAACCAAGCAATCTTTAGTCATTTCAATATCGATATTACAAAAGCTAAGGATACACTTGCTGCAATGTCTCTTAACGATACAAAACTAGAGACTTTCGATAACAACAGTTCTACTAATATTAGTACTGCAAAAAATATCTCATATCTGACTAGTTTAATATTAAAAACTTACCCAGAAATAACAGAAATAACAAAAAATCCAGAACACACACTTGCTACTGGCGAAAAAATTAAAAATAGTGTTGAGTTTAAAGAATCTGAAAAATTTAGAGTTTTAGGACTAGATTATTCTGAAAAGAACAGTGTTACATACGCATATAGTGGTAATACTAAACTTATCATTACAGTTTTAAACCAAAGCGATGATAAAGCTGCTTATTTCGAAAAACTTCAGAAATCTTACGACTACTTATTTACGAATTATCACTATAAACTAGCACTTAAAGCTGGTACTTATACAATAAATAATGAAAAAATTACCTTCAATGAAGATATTTATGATTTATTCTATGAAAAACATTCTATAAAAGATGTAACATATTTACTAATGAATAAGAAAATACTTCTTTTCCAAAAATATGAAACTACATCTGCGAATGAAGGAACAGTTTTTTCTGAGTTTGCCTCTAATAACAACACTGGTACATTCGATAAAGTTAAGTCAAACTTTATCAATGATGAGAACTTTGATAAAAAAGATAACTACGAAAAAACTACTATCGTTATAGATCGCACGAAGTACTTTGCTACTGGTATACTGGCAATATATACACTTGTTTTTGCAGCGCTATATGTTATGAGACAAGTGGTTAGAAAGGATTAGATATGGAGCAAAATAATTTAGTTTTTGAAGTAGAAGGTGCTATTTACGAACTTGTCTACAATTTTAAAGACGCCTTCCAAAAAGAAACGTTTGAAGAGAAATTAGTAGACGTTTTAAAAAATAAACCCTATATTGTCGGAGATATTTCTCATGAAAAACTACGACTTACCGGATTTATTTTAACAAAGGATAACAATAATCCTAAGAACATAAACAACCTTGAAGATTACATTCTAGAATACTGTAATTTTGGAGCGCCGTTCTTCGTAGTAAAAAAACGAAATTCATAAAAGAAATACCTAAGATGAGATTATCCTCATCCTAGGTATTTTTCTATATAAACTTGGCACATACAGCTTCTGGAACAGTAATCTCTGAATCAACAACTGTTAACTGTCCTGTTATTTCATCTACTCGATATACAGTAATCGTTCCACTATTTTCATTCGTTGCTAACGCAAATTTATTATCTTTTGATAAATCAAAATCTCTAGGACCTTTACCAAAAGTACTAATAGTTTGAATTTGTTTTAATCCATCTTTAGTATTTTCAAAAACAACTATCGCATCTTGTCCTCTGTTAGAAACATATACATACTTATTGTCATTTGAAATTTTTATCGCACTACCTTTGTTTTCCATCTTAAAGTCTTCTGGTAATGTAGGATAATATGTTGGATTAGCTAAATTCCCCTCTCCATCATAATCAAATGCAATAATTTCACTAGTAAGTTCCGTCATTACAAAAGCTTGTTTTTCATCACTACTAAATACTATGTGACGAACACCACTGCCATCTTTAACTTTAATAGTAGCTACTTTTTCTAAAACTCCTTCATTAAGTTTATACGATGTAATTTCATCAGTTCCTAAATCGCATGAAAATACATATTTTTCACTTGGAGTAAAGCCAGAGAAATGCACATGAGGTTTTTCTTGTCTTTCATGTACCCCACTTCCTTCATGGTGATCTGTTGATAGAAGTTTGACTAATTTACCATCTTCAACAGTGTAACTATCAATTGTACCTAAATGATAGTTGGCTGATAATAATATATTTTTTTCTGAGTTTAACTCAACATAACAAGGGGGATTTCCTTCTTGAGCTACTGATGTTAATTCTTTCAAGTTACCATTCTCTTCAACCTCAAAGCTAGAAACAGCTCCTTTTCCATCTACTCTAGATACACTATATAAATACTTGTTATCATTAGACAGTGCTAAATACGTTGGATTATCAACCTTCGCTGTATTTCTAACTTCTAACACTTTCCCTTCTTCTGATAAGTCTATTAAGTATATCCCTTCACTATCTTGTTTTGTATATGTTCCAATATATGCTCTTACCATTATTTTTCCTCCTACTTTCTATATAATAATTATAACATTTTCCAAAAAATTTTTATAAAATTTTCTCTCACCTATAATTCGTATAAACCAAAATTATCATTTTTTTTGAAAACTAAAAATCCTTTTTTACGAATTTTTCATCATTTACATAAAGTTAAAATTCGTTTTTTGTTGTTTTTTTGTCAAAAAATCAATTTTTCGAAGAAAAAAACTCTAAAAATTCTAACATTTAAGATTTTACATATCTCAAACTTCTTGTTATAATAGACTATATTAATAAAAGTATATTTTAGGAGGAAAACCGTGAAACACGAATTTATATTAGTTCTTGACTTTGGTAGTCAATATAACCAACTTATCACTCGCCGTGTACGTGAACTTGGTGTATATTCTGAACTACATGACAATGAAATTTCTATTGAAGAAATCAAAAAAATGAACCCTAAAGGAATCATCCTTTCAGGTGGACCAAACTCAGTTTACGAAGAAAACTCTCTTACTATTGATGATGAAATCTTCAACCTAGGTATTCCTGTACTAGGAATTTGTTATGGAATGCAACTTATGCAACACAAACTAGGAGGAAAAGTAGAATCTGCAACAAGTAGAGAATACGGAGCTCACAATGTTGATGTAACTCCAGGAGCTAAACTATTCGAAGGCACTCCTGCTTCTCAACAAGTATTAATGAGTCACTCTGATAAAGTAGTTGAGCTAGCTGAAGGATTCAAAGTTGTCGCAACAAGCGATAACTGCCCTATCGCAGCAGCTGAAAATGTAGAGAAAAACTTCTACTGCTTCCAATTCCACCCAGAAGTACGTCACTCTGAATACGGTTATGATTTAATTAGAAACTTCATCCGTAACGTGTGTAACTGTACTGGCGATTGGACAATCCAAAACTTCATCGATGAGAAAATCGAAGAAATTCGTGCAGAAGTTGGAGATCAAAAAGTTCTTTGTGCATTATCTGGTGGTGTAGATTCATCAGTTGTTGCTGCTCTATTAGATAAAGCAATCGGAGATCAACTTATCTGTATGTTCATCGACCACGGTTTACTTCGTAAAGGTGAAGCTGAAGCTGTAATGAACACATTCAGTAAAGAAATCGAAGGTGGATTCAACATGAATCTTATCAAAGTCGATGCTAAAGACAGATTCTTAGGAAAACTTAAAGGTGTAAGTGATCCAGAACAAAAACGTAAAATCATCGGAAATGAATTCGTTTATGTATTTGATGAAGAGTGTGCTAAACTACATGACGTACCATTCTTAGCTCAAGGTACTCTTTACACTGACGTTATTGAATCAGGAACTAAAAACGCTCAAACAATTAAATCTCACCACAACGTAGGTGGATTACCAGAAGATATGCGTTTTTCTCTAATCGAACCACTAAACACTCTATTCAAAGATGAAGTTCGTGCATTAGGAGAAGCTCTTGGTCTTCCTCACGAAATCGTTTGGCGCCAACCATTCCCAGGACCTGGACTTGGTATTCGTGTTCTTGGAGAAGTAACAGAAGAAAAACTTCAAATTGTACGTGACAGTGACTTCATCTTACGTGATGTTATCGCTAAACGTGGATTAGAAAGTGAAATCTGGCAATACTTCACATGTCTTCCAGACATTCGTTCAGTAGGAGTTATGGGAGATGTGCGTACATATGACTACACAGTTGCAGTTCGTGCCGTAACAAGTATCGACGGTATGACAGCAAGCTGGGCTCACATTCCATTTGAGGTTCTAGAAGAAATCTCAGCTCGTATCGTAAATGAAGTTGCTCACGTTAACCGCGTAGTCTACGACATTACTAGTAAGCCTCCAGCAACTATTGAGTGGGAATAATTAATAAACTTGAATTTGAAATTCTACTTGAAGATAAAGTCAATCATTTTGGATTATCAGCAAAAGATGAAGCTAAAAAGAGTCTTAAATTTACGAAAATAGAAGTTAAAACTTAACACATACTTTAATCAGTAGATTAAGGTGGCATATATCTAATTTATCTAAAATTAAGATTTAAAAAATTCACATAAATAATTAAAGCTTCATAAAATTGGGAGGTATACTATATTGAACAAAAATAAAGTCTTCAATACCATCCAAGAAGACATTGGACAAATTGAAAAACAATTAAATAATAGGAATGGTTCTGGTGAATTATGGAGTAATTTAGAAACAAAATATTCCATACTTTTACCAGATATTATCAAACACATTAAAGTAGGCGGCAAAATAGGCACTATTGGCCTAGAATTTGATTTTAGGCCTGAATTAAAAAAGTTAAAAACCGCTTTATTAACCTGGATTTCAATAAATGAAGATGAATTAGAGATGGATGGCACCTATATTCATAATAAGGCAAAAGACTCTATTCATAATATTCCTAGGGCTACTGAAAAAGAGTTACACAATTTAATTATTGAATCTAAAATATATATCAGTAAAGAAGGTTATAATCAAAAGAAGATTGGCCTTGAGAAGATATGGGATGCTTTTGAACGACTAAAAACTATTAAGGGCATTGATAAAAAAGTTTCTATTAATACCATTATTGCTCATATTACAAATGGTGATAAAGAAATTTCTCAAATGCTCGATAACGAATTTAGAGAGTTAACAAAAATTGGCAATTCCTATTCAATAAGACACTCAGAAATCACTCAGAAAAAATTACCTAACAGTCAATTCATAGAATACTTATATTTTAGAATGTTATCTTTAATATCATGTATACTAAATTTAATATAAGTTAACTTTACTCTATACCAAATATTTCTATAAAATGTGGCTCTGGGCATGAGAAAATAACGATATAAAATGCTAAGCAGTTTTAAGCTGCTTGGCATTTTTACTGGCTGTATAATAAATCCGGGGCATGGGAAAAATCATGCTCCGGATCTATTATACAGCCTTATTTTATAAGTTCTTACCTTTTAACTAATTTATTTTTAGTTACTTTTTTACTTTTTATAGTAGTTAGCTTTGGGATATATGGCGGATATAATTTACGCCCAAGGGATATTTGAAAAATAACTAAAATTCCACTAACTATAAAGTAAATCCCTATTGCTGCTATACTCGTATAGGTAATAAAAGTTAACATTATCGGTGTTATCCACACCATATTTTTTGACATATTCTGCATACGCTCTGCTTCGGGATTAGTTTGCGCCATAGGATTGGCTTGCATCATACTTTGAGAAATTTTTCCAACTACCATATAAACAATAAAAACAAGTATTAAAATAATATAGGATTTTTCTCCAAGAGAAATAGATAAAAAACTTGAATTTAAGATATCTTTTGAATATATTGGATTTTGTAAAGTAAAATATAATCCTGTAACAAATGGTGCTTGAATTAAAATAGGTATTAAATTCCCGAAAATTGCTGGAGAACAATCATACTTCTTATAGATTTTGAAAATCTCTCTCTGTAGTTCTGCTTGTTCCATTCTTATTTTCATTCGCTCATCATTACTAAACACCCTTTTTTCACTTTCTCTAAGCTGTTTTATCTTTTCTTGAACAATATCCAACTCGGGTTTTGCACGCTCCATATTCATAGATGATATACGTTGCTTCTTATAATTTTTAAGCATAAAAGGTAAGATAATCCCCTTTACAATAAGAGTAATAATAATAATTGAAATTCCCCAAACTCCAATATAATTATTTATATACGCTAAAAATACATCCATATTTTTAGTGAAAGTATTATAAAAAAAACCATCACTGTCCTGAGCAGAACATCCAAATAGCATTGTGGTTAAAGTTAATATATATGCATATAAAAGATACTTCTTCATAATTTTAATCTCCGTATATTTGTGTGTCCCATATATAATATCATATTTTTAATAAAAAAACAAAAAAACATAAAGAATTTAAGATAACTTATTGGCTTAAAAAAGTAAAGGGTAAGAGTATTTTTTCGTAACCTTAAAAATCTTCCTTGCTAATCCTTTACTTTTTTATTTTTTGCTCTGCACCAGAAAGAATTATTTTGTATTATCATAATTTCATGATATAATTACTCCGCTACTTTTCACTAAACTCGCAACAGAGGGAGGTGGGTTTATGTTTAATTGGTTTGATTTTACACTTTCTATCACGGCAAGTATAGCTGCTTATTATATTTGCAAATGGCTAGATAGAATTTTTAGAAAGTAACTAGCCTTGAGATAAAAAAAGACAGGAATGGTGTACCGACCCCAAAAAGTTAGACCAAAAAATCTAACTTTTTGGAGGTCGGTATTTTTATGACTAAATATAATTTTGAATTTAAAAAGAAAGTCGTACTAGAGTATATAAATGAAAACATAAGCATAAGATCGTTAGCGAAAAAGTATGATATAAAATCTCATAATAATATTGAAATTTGGGTTGCCAAATATAAGAAATATGGAGATGATGGATTATATCGTTCAAGAAAAAATGAAGAATATCCTTTCGAAAAAAAGATATATGTTGTAGAATTATACTTAACAAGTGAACTCTCATACAATGACTTAGCTTTACAAGAAGGTATAAATAATCCAGCACTTATTTGTAACTGGGTTAATCGCTTTAGAGTAGCTGGTCCTGATGCATTGAGAGAGCGAAGGAAAGGTCGGAAAATCTTAATGGCTAAATCACCTAAAAAGTTAAGTAAGGAAACAACAAGTCAAACCACAAATGATAATATATCTAAAGAATATGTAAAAGAATTAGAAGATCAATTACTACAACTAAGGATAGAAAATGCATTTTTAAAAGAAGCGAGGAGACTGCGTTTAGCGGAAGAAGCAGAAATGAAAAGAAGGCGAGAATTATAAGCAGTCTCCGAGGAGAATTCATACTTAAAGACCTTCTTTTATATGCGAAAATGCCAAAAGCAACATATATGTACTGGCAGAAGAGATTCGATAGAGTTAATCCAGATAAAGAAATTGAAGAGAAAATATTAGAAATAAGAAAGAATAACAAAGATTATGGTTATAGACGTATATATGGTGCGTTACGTAATTTAGGATATATAATAAATAAAAAGAAAGTTCAAAGAATTATACAAAAATTAGACTTACAGGTTACATCATTCACTAGAAAAAGTAGAAAATACAATTCATATAAAGGGAAAATTGGAAAAACAGCTAAGAATAGAATTAGAAGACGATTCAATACTAATATTCCACATCAAAAAATCACTACAGACACAACTGAATTTAAATATTATGAAGTTAATGAGAGAGGTAAATTAGTAGTAAAGAAACTTTATTTAGATCCATTTATGGATATGTATAATGGTGAGATAATAAGCTATAGTATAAGTGAGAGCCCATCAGCTAAAAATATAATGGATGCGCTAGAAAAAGCTATTAAAGTCACAGCTAAATCCCCTTATAGGAGAACTTTCCACTCTGATCAAGGATGGGCTTATCAAATGAAGGCATACTCGAAAAGGTTAAAAGAAGAACGTATTTACCAAAGTATGTCTAGAAAAGCAAATTGTTTGGATAATTCGATAATGGAGAATTTCTTCGGAATATTAAAACAAGAGATATACTATGGAACAACATATAATAGTTATAGGGAACTGAAATTAGCTATTGAAAAATATATAAAATACTATAATGAAGAGAGAATAAAAGAGAAACTAGGATGGTTAAGTCCTAAGCAATATAGAATAAAACATATGACTGTATAAATATAAAAAAGATAGCGTAACAGTCATTATAACTATTACGCTATCCTAAGTCTAACTTTTTGGGGTCAGATCATGGTACTCCTGTCTTTTTTGTTTATGTTTAATTTGTTTGATTTGCTTATACATCAATTTTAAACTAATACTTTCTTTTTGTCAATTCCATTATCTAGATTACAAAAAATAATTTTTCACATCGACATCTTTTCAAAAACATCCATATTTTCTAAATAATACTTTTTTGATTTATCGTAACTTCATTATACAGGAATTTACTCTTCTTTTTTTATCCCACATCTATTGTGTTACTAAAAGAATTACAACCATTAAATATCCTCTTATATTCTACGAATATAAAAAATATGCTATAATAAAAATATTAAAGCGAGAGTGTAATAACTCAGTAATGTCTTAATATCTTAGTTGAAAACATAACTTACTAATACGATCTCAAAAGAATTAGTATCTTTCCTTAATATCATAAAGATACATATTCTATTGAGATAGATAAAAATACTATCCCATTTATTTTTATAAAAATTGGATTGTAGTTAGATAATTAGAAAAAATTTAACTATATATAATATCAAACAAGACTATAAAAGTTATTTATAGTTTACTTAAGAAAATATTTAATTAAAATATTAAATAAAATGAGAAAATTAAACAGTATAAAGGTATTGATGATATACTTATTGTTGTGAATAAAGGAGTGGTTGAAATGCTTGGATTGCTATTAGATAATATTGCATCACTTGGAACTGCTAAAGCCCAAAAACTTTTGATTTCAGCTGGTAATAGTGCACTGAAAAATTATAAAGACGCCCTCACATGGAAAAAAACAATTGTAGAGACAGGCGAATTTTTCATTAAAAATGAGAATGACCAAAGTTTGTTTTTTGATGACTTGAAGATAGTACTATCAGAAGAAAACTTATCAAAGATTGCAGAGGATTTAAATACTGAAGATGGTTACGATTTACAGCATAAACTATATACATCTTTTATGCAGCTTATGTATAAGTACGAAATTCCACACGAAATTGCTGAATCTTATACTAACAAAATTATGTACACGGTACTAGAGCAGTTAAGATATATAAACCCTCAGAAATATGAACATTATTTTCTTAACGACTGGAGAGCAGAGCAGAAAAAACTTTTTTCAGAGTTGACGAATCGCATTGACAAGATGTCAAGGGAACTTGTAATTTATAATCGTGAGCAAATTAAAATCTCATCTTCGGGAAAGATGGATATTGATCTTAGAAAAAGTACAGCTTACCCCTCTATTGGAATTGAATTTTTCATTATCGACGATGAGCATTTCCAAAATAAATTTGTGAATTTAAGATATAACGAATTAGTATTCATAAGCGGTCGCAACAAAGAAGAAACTATTTTTTGTATTCTTAATGAATTATGGAGACTTAATGATAGACGACCTATCTATATAGTGAAAAATTTGGAATCGTGGAAAAAACTTCAATCAACAGGGACTAAAGGGAATATTTATATTCCTTCGTTTTATGCTGACGAGATAGCAGCAATTGAAAACAATACTAATATTTTCGTAATGGATGAAAATACTCCAGTATTTGGTAAAAGTGTTTTGAAGTTACGCCCAAGGACGCGTGATACATTATTAAAATGCTTACACACCGCAGGGTTAGAATCTAGCAAAGCCTATTCTTTATTATCTGATACAAATGGATTATATAGCCAAATGAAAAAGCAGATGTTTAAAGGAGAATATTTAAAAAAACCTACTTGGATAACTGGAATAAGTGAAAAAGCAAAAAAAACATGTCTTCTTATTGGAAGTTGGGAGGAAACTGACGGTGATAAGTTAATTATAGAATCTCTATATGAGGATTCATATGATAAGTTTATTGAGGAAGTTCTTCCATATGCAAAAGGAGAAGATCCTTTGCTATACAGAGTTAAGCTTAATGGTAGTCTATCATACTATTTAGCAAGTATTGAAAATATATGGGATTATCTCAATGTATTAACTAACGAAAAAATTTGGAAATCATTTATTACTGTGTTTCTTGAAGTTATTAATAAATCTGAAAATTTATTTACTTATGATGGTAATGAAAGACTTCTTGCACAGTTTAAAGGTGAAAGATTGTTTTGGTCAAAAACAATACGAAAAGGAATGTTAAAAACATTACTTATTAAAGCTATAGACGATGGTGATAAAGAAACTCAATTATACCTTAACAAATTAGTTGAGAATATTTTAAAGTATGTTAAAACGGAAAAACAATGGATTTATATATCAAAATTCTGGACCGAACTCTGTGAGATTTCTCCTGTAGCTGTAATAGATAAAATTGAACATGAATGGGAGGAAAATACAGGATTGTTTTCTCTTTTTCAAAACCAATCAAATGACTTTCCTTTTAATAGAAATCATTATATAGATATCCTATGGGGGATTGAACAGTTCATTACTCAAAAAGAATTCTTTTGGACATCCTTTAAATGGCTCCTTAAATTAGATTCACAACAGTTTGACTATAAATCTAATTCTCCTAAAGACACCATTTCAAAGATATTTTGTATATGGATGAATTTTTCTCCTTTACAGACTGCAAAAGAAAAAATTAAAGCCGCCGAAATAGCCTTCAAAATTAATTATGATAATACGTGGGAATACTTATTTTCAGCAATTGATTACAATGGAAAAGGTATATTCGGTGAATTATCAACACCAAAATATCGTGAACATTATAACTCACAATCCACAACAATAGCTGAAATGAAAAATACACAATTAGGATATTTTAACTTACTAATGAACCACATGGATTTCTCAGTAAATCGTTGGAAAAAGATACTTAAATTATCAAGTGAATTACCAGGTGAACTCCGAAGAAAGTCTTTCGAACAGCTTTTCTACGAACTAAGTCAAATGTCTGATGAAGAAGTAATGCTAATTAAAAATAAGATTCGTCATCTCATTTTTACACATAGATATTTCGCATCTTCTCACTGGGCAATGTCTGAAGAAAATCTTATTGAGTACAACAACCTTCTTAATAAGATACATATTAATACATCAGAGTATGAATATGGTTATTTATTTAAAAATAATTATGATTTCCCGCTACTACATCCTGAACCATATGATAGAAATGGAGCACGCGTTAAAAACGAGAATGCTAAAGAAAACCTAATAAAAGAAAAAATCTTAGAATTTCAATCTATTAATTATGATTTATCAATATTAGCTAAAATATACGATAATGAATCATATTCATCTTTAGGTACCTATTTAGCAAAATATTGGAATGATGGAACGTGGGATTATGCAACATTCAGATGTTTATTAAAAGCACAACCATCAGGTCAGATTGCGTGCGATTATTTGAGAGAATTCAATGATATAAAATGTATACCATATAGCTCAATCATTGAAGATTTAATAAGTAGTGATTACTCATTAGAAACATTAGCAAGTGTATATAGAATTGAAGCTTCTAGAACAAAAAATATTCCATTAGTAGCTATGGCTTCAGAATCAATTAAGAAAGAGTTTTGGAAAAAATACATTCATTGTGAAGAATGTAATGATTCATGGCTTCTAGCTGAATGTAAGAAATATGCTACTTTAGATATGTATTTAAATCAAATTCATCAAATGCACTATAGAAAACCTTTAGCCGCAGAAAAAATATTTGATTGCTTTAATGAAATTGAGAAAATACCCTGTTTTGAAATTAATCAGATGACAAGTTATTATGCTGAACAGTTAATTAGTGTAATTCAAACTGCATATATTAATGATTTAGAAAAATGCAAGCGAATATCCCAGATTGAAGTATTTTTTATGAATTTATTAACCTGGGACCAAATGAAGTGTTTTCATCAAATGATTAAACAGTCTCCGGAAATATTAGCTCAACTAGTTGCTGCGATATTTAAAAAGGATCATAATTCTACGGATAATTTATTTGAAGAGAAAAAATATATCCATAATATGCATTTAATCTATTATAAGGCCCATTTTTGTCCTGCAGAACTTGATGGAAAAGTAGATGAAAATAATCTAGAAGCGTGGATAAAAACATATAGAGAATTATTAATCGAGAACGATCAAGAAAGCTTGTTTACATCAACGCTCGGCAGAGTATTCTCTTTTTCTCCGGCGGATGATGATGGACATGAACCATGTAAGGCAGTAAGAAATATGATTGAAAAATACGGTGATGATAAAATGATTAATAGTTATCAAATTTCTGTGTTCAACAGACGTGGTGTTTTTAACGCTTCGGCAGGAAAAGAAGAATTAAGGATAGCCGAAGAATTTAAAAAAAATGCTGAATATTTAGAACCAAATTATCCAAAGACTGCAAAAATCTTCTATAAATTGTTTGAAAGTTACAATGATCTATCCATACAAGAAAGGGTCTATGCAGAAAACTATTTGTAGTAGTGGTATATATTCTAGATAGGTTCGAAAATAAAAGGGAAACTTGGTATATGTGTTGTTAAAGAAAAAAATAGAAGCTAGTATATTCACCAAGAAACTTGATATAGTTTACTTTTGAAAACTAAATACAGGAAAAATACAAATTTATACCCTGCCATTTCCCCTGCCGATATAGAAAATAAAGTAGACACTCCCTATGATATCAACTACTCATGATAGATTCTTCCTCTATTGAGTGGGAATAATTAACAAGAGTAATTTAAGTCAAGAAACCTTATTTAAACAGCATTTTAAAAGTTATATATAGACTTAAAATAACATAAAACACTTTGGATTGTCTCCAAAGTGTCTCCAAAACCTCACCGTAAAATTCGGTGAGGTTTGTTTTATAAAAAAAGATATATTGCATAAAACTAATTATTCCTCTTTGAGATAACTTCTAAATCACTTGACCATAACTCTTCTATATTTGTACTATATTTAGAAAATAAATCTTCTTTCTTTTTTCCATCTTCTTTTCTTATCATTACTTTTATTTCTTTAAGATTCACCTTTTCTAAAGCACACTCTATCATTTCTTTAATCTTTTCTGATGAATAATGTTGTTCAGATTTTCTACTTTGAAGAACAGTCTTTAAGAAGTGTCGCATCTGACAGGAATATTTCACATCCGGCTTTGATGAAGAAGAGGGATAAGATTTTGAAGAAGCTTAAAGAGATTATTGGAGAATAATGTGTAGTAAGAGGGTGGCTTGGTAGCTGCCCTCTTTTTTGACACTAAGCTAAGATTGTGATGAGAATATTAATGGAGAAATATGGAAATAAATATTATAATATTAATGGAGAAATATGGAAATAAATATTATAATATTAAAAAGGAGAATTAAACTAAATGGTTAGATGGAATGAATTGATTCCCGAAGATGTTGGTAAAAAGTTAACTGCTTTAGATGTTGACGGGATTAAATGGAAAAACAACTTAAACGCTTTGATCGAGGGCATTGGAAAAGAGTGGGAAATTTCTTTAGAGGGAGTTATTGAAGGAGGGTCAGAAGCTTTTGTAGTAAGGTGTACTTCAATCAATGGGAAAAAATGTATATTGAAGATATTTATTCCTCAATTAGAAGGAAATTCAGTATTTGTCCAGCAGGTAGAAGCCTATAAAATCGCAAATGGATATGGATATGCAAAACTTATTAAATATGATATCGAAAAAAAGGCTATGCTGTTAGAGTGCTTAGGATTATCTATGTACGAGTTAACCTATTCGCCAGAAGAGCAAATAAAGACTATCTGCTCTTTGTTAAAGGAAACATGGATTACTATAGATGAAAATTATTGTCTAAAGCCCATGAAAGAATTAATTCAGTGGTTTAGGAAGTTTATAATTAACTCTTGGGAAAAAACTGGGAAACCTTGCGATAAAAAAGTTATTGAGCGAGCTATGTTATACTTGGAGTCGAGATTAATAAGTGTTAATTTATATGAACCGGTTTTGGTTCATGGAGATCCACACCCAGGTAATATTTTACAAACGCTCAACGATGACCCAGTATCGTTTAAATTTATTGATCCTGATGGAATAATTGGAGAGCCAGGATATGACCTTGGCGTACTCATGAGAGAGTGGATAGATGAATTTGAAGACTTCCCAATAGAAAAAGCGAAGGAGCGTATCTCATTATTATTTAAAGAAACAGGAATAGATATTCAGAGTATATGGGAATGGGGGTTCATTCAATTGGTATCCACAGGATTGTTTTTGAAATTAATAGAGGGAACAGGTTTAGGAGATAGAATGTTAACTATTTCTTCAGAATGGTTAAGCATACAAAACATAAAACAGTAACTAACTCTTGTAAATAAAAACTATAGAAATATAATGATTATTTTTGGTTTTTGGACAGCTTTTGAGGCTGTCTTTTTTTTCTTCATATTTCAAATTCGAAGAGTTTTTTTATTTTTAGGTTACCAACCATGGTCTTATTTCAGGTTTATAGGTGAGGGGCATTATGTCTCTTTCATTCCTAAAACAGGAATGCTAAAAAACAACCTCCTACATCAGATGATTAGGAGATGAACCTTGACAACTGAATAGACCACGGCGGACTTTAATCGTTAGTGAGCGAGATAATTCCTACGCAAAGACCTTCTTGCTGAGGAAGGCTATCTTTTTATTTATGAGATAGTCGGACTTGGTTTAAATGAATACCAAGCATTTGAGGATAGAAAGAAGCGAGCGAGAAATAGGAAGTCTTAGAGTAAAGGTAGGAACTTTATGAGCATTGATACTAACGAGGATAATGATACTTCCTTGAAAACAAATACTTATTGAAAAATATTTCATGGAGAGAATTTTTTATTGAGGATATCTGTGAGATTAAATCTGGAAAAGATATTTATGAAAGAGAACGTATTAGTGGTAATACTCCATATGTTACTGCTACCGCTACTAATAATGGTATCGGTTACTTTATTTCTAATACGAATACTACACTACAAGAAAAATGTATATCGGTTAATCGTAACGGTTCGGTCGGATATTCATTTTATCATTCGTACCCCGCACTTTTCGGAAATGATACGAGGAAATTAATTCCAAAATACAACAATGACCACGTAGCTAAATTCATCTCGTTTATGATTTCTAGTCAAAAAGAAAAATATAGCTATGGTTATAAAATGGGAATAATTAACAAGAGTAATTTAAGTCAAGAAACCTTGCTATAACTGACTTTTAGAAATTATATATAGGTTAAAAACAAGTTAAAACACTTTGGATTGTCTCCAAAGTGTTTCCAAAAAGACTCTATCAAAAATTATTGATGGGGTCTTTTTATTAAAATCTTTGATTTCTTACCTTATCTACACTAAAATATAAATATAAAAATAGATAATCGAGAATAATACATTCAACAACAAATTTTATTAAAATAGCAACATTTCAATTTCTTGTGACTTCTTGAATGATACCTATTAGCCGTGTTATAATTAAATGGAATTATAATTTTAAGAGGAAAATAATATGGATTTAATAATTAAAAAAATAATAGACAAGAAAGAAAAAGAAATAATATCAAAAGAGGTCCTTTACGACCTTCCTGAATGGTTTGGTCTACCTGAAAGTACAGAAGAGTATATTAAAGATTCACAAGATAAACCGTTTTTGGCTTGCTATTCAGATAATGAAGTTGCAGGTTTTATCGTATTAAATGCAACAAGTAAGGATACTGCAGATATTTTTGTAATGGGCATAAAGAAAAAATTTCATAGAATGGGAATTGGAACAAAACTAAATACAGAATTCGAAAATATGGCAAAAGGTCTTGGATATTCCTACTCACAGGTGAAAACTGTAAAAATGGGACACTACAAAGAATATGATATTACTAATGAATTCTATATCGCAATGGGTTATAAAGAATTAGAATGTTTCCCTACCTTATGGGACGAATGGAATCCATGTCAAATATATATTAAATATTTAGGAAAATAATACTTCAATAATGCTTTACTTATAAATAAAATATTTTAGTATCTAAAAGCTCGATGAGTAAAAATAAAAGTAGTATATTCACCAAGAAACTTGATATAGTTTACTTTTAAAAACTAAATACAAGATAAATACAAATTTATATCCTACCATTTTCCCCGCCAATAATTTTCGGTGGGGTCTTTTTATTAAAATCTTTGATTTCTTTCTTCATATATGGTAAGATATGGAGGAAATACCGTTTACACTGACTTTACTAATAATTTCTTAACTCACTACATTCGTAGAAATTATAGTAGTCGTAGTATAAATTATTCGTAATATTTTTCTTCAGTCTTTGACTTTGAAAAATAAACGACTAACTTAAAAGACGGTGGCTCGAATATGTAATTATTAAATAACTATCTTACCCAAAGCCAAAGTGTAAAGATGGTTATTTTTTATTGTCTTTTTTTAACGCTACAATACATGCATTAACTACTGAAACAATCAATAGATTTATTCCAATAATCGTCTGTATAATTTCATAAGCTGACAAAATCATTGCAATTAAATTCCGTTTATGCTAAAATAAAAGCATAAAAGAGAGAGCCGTTTTAAAGACGGTGGCTCTGGTTAAGTAATTTTTATAACCATCTTATCTCGCCAAAGTATAAAGATGGTTATTTTTTATTGTCTTTTTTCAATGCTACAATACATGCACTAACTACTGAAACTATCAATAGATTTATTCCAATAATCGTCTGTACAATTTCGTAAGCTGACAACTTGCTACTCCTTTCGTCAAGATTTTAGTGTATGCGAGCATAGCACCATCCCCTTTCTTATTGAAGTAGCCACCATCTTTATCGGGAACTAATGTCCCCTAACTTCTCTCTCCAGTTTTGATTATATCAAATTAAACTATCATAATCAACTATTTATAAATACTAATATATCAACACTTTTTACTAAATAATTATACTTTTTATACCCTGCCATTTCCCCTGCCAATATAAAAAATAAAATCGATACTTCCTATGATACCAACCACTCAGGACAGATTCTTCCCCTATTGAATGGGAATAATGCGGTGTAACTTAGAATTATTAGGAGTATAACGACGACATAATTCTTAGATACAGCGTATGCAACAAGAACTTTAATCTTAACGAGCAACGCGAGGAAAAGATTATTAGTTCTAACTGCTAACATAGTGAGATATATAAAACCCCTAATTTATAAGGGGTTTTATTTTAGTTATAACTAAAAAGGTAACTTAACCTAAGAAACCCTATTTTAATAGTATTTATAAAGTTATATATAGACTAAAAACAATAAATAACACTTTGGATTGTCTCCAAAGTGACCCCAAAAGCCCACCGAAATTGTCGGTGGGCTTTTCTATAAATAATCTACAAATTAAATATACTTAATGATTTTATTTATAAAGGATCTTTAAAAAACTCGACTGTAATCTTAAAAATTCGTTGTATATAAACACTAAACATTTTTTGTGAGCGTTTTCTTTGACTTTGAACATTTATTGATATACAGTAATAGTAGATAGATATTTACTTATTATGTCTAATTCTAACGACTAAGATAATAAATGTCTAAATAAACGGGAAAGGAGTAAAAATATGATTTGGTCAATTATTGTAGGAGGGTTTATAGGTTTTATTGCAGGAGGGATTACTAAAAAAGGTGGAGCAATGGGTATCATTGCAAACATCATTGCAGGATTAGTAGGTTCTTCTGTGGGACAAGCACTATTTGGTTCATGGGGACCTAAGTTAGCTGGAATGGCATTAGTTCCTTCTATCCTAGGTGCAGTTATTGTTATTGCTGTTGTATCATTCTTTTTTGGTAAAAAAGAATAAATAGCCTTTTCAAAAATAGTACGATTTAAAATTAATTAAATAGGTTGTTTTAGTATATCACTAATCATACTAATTACCGTTTTTTTAAACTACTATTTTTATGTGAAAGGAGGTATTTTACATGGTGCTAACGCCAGATTCTAGTATATCGGCAGGAAAAAATAAACATTTATCTAAAGTTGATGAAAAAAAATCAGATGAAGAAATCAAAGAAATTGCCGATGAAGCGAGAGAAGCAGTAAAAAATGCTATAGAAGAAGTAAAAGAAATATTTGGTTATAACGAAGAATAACTTTTATAACAGGAGGTATTATTATGTCAATAGAAGAAAAATTAGATCAAGCTAAAGGATTAGTCAAAGAAGGTGTAGGAAAATTAACTGGTGATGAAAAACTAGAAAAAGAAGGAACTACAGAAAAAGTTGCTTCAAAAGTTAAAGAAGTTGTTGTAGATGCTAAGGATGCTCTAGAAGGAGCTATCGAAGGCGTTAAAAATGTAGTTAAAAAAGACGAAGAATAATTCTTAAAATAATTTATTTACCTTCACAACTTAAAATAAGCCCTATTTATCGTATAACTATAAAAAACGTTATATAGAATATAGGGCTTATTTATTTTTCACATTACCAAAAAGATAAGAAGAACATATATTAATAAAATTGATTCCCTTAACAAATGACACCATGTCACATGGAGGAAAAAATTCCTAAAGAAGTTTTTTATAATCTCACAAAGGAAAAACAAGAAAAAATAATTTTTGTAGAAGCGTTCGAAGCCAAGCCATTTCAAAAGGTAAACGTTAAAGAAATAGTTGAAAAAGCAGGAATAGCTAGAAGTAGCTTTTATCAATATTTTAAAAACTTGGAAGATGCCTATTTTACAATTCTTAATAAAGAAACTGTTGATATTCATAAATTATTTATGAAAATGTTTTTGTTGAAAAATAGAAATTTGTCCGAGGCTTTAATTGCTTACGGTCATAAAATCGCAGATATACTATTCGACGAGAACACCTATATGATTTATAAAAATCGATATTTATATTAGAATGAAGATTTAAATAATAGTTGGGAAGCATCTCATAAAAATCAAGAAGAGCTATTTAAAGGTATGAGCGATAAAGGCTTAATGGATTTAGAAAAAATACATTTTGTAAAATCAATTATTCATAGTCTTATACAGAGGCTTTTTAGAGAAAGTTGGAGCAAGGAAGAATTTATAGAAAAAAATATTAAACATTTAAGTTGGATTGAGAAAGGAGTTACTTATAGGAATTGTTGAAAGTTTATTTAATTTTACATATTTAAGTATAGTTTTATCACTAGGTATAAGACTATTGTTGGAAAAATCTAAAGAAGCTAAACTCTTTGTTATTATGGCTATAATCTTAGGTGTAGGCTATTCGTTTCATCTGTTACCGAGAATTATCTCACATTTGAGTTATAACGGCTTTGAAATCAATGCCTCTGCTCTTTCATGGGGTAAACTCGTCACAAGTATAACAATGACTCTCTTTTATGTTCTTTTCTACCATTATTACAAAAGTCAAAGTGGTGATTGCACCACAGCGAAAAGAAATATCATATATGTTTTAGCATTGATAAGAATAGCTTTAACCGTTCTTCCTCAAAACAACTGGGGAACCATTTCTGAAAATTACATGTTTGGAATATATAGAAATATCCCATTCGCGATAATGGGAGCCTTACTAATCTATTGGTCTTATAAGAAAAAGGACAAACCTGGATTAAAAAATATGAGCATATGTATTTTATTGAGCTTAGCATTTTATATTCCAGTCGTGCTTTGGGTAGACAGCTATCCTATTATAGGTGCTCTTATGATACCAAAAACCTTAGCATATTTAATGATTATTGTCTTTGGATATAGATATTTTGTTAACAAATTTGAAAAGAAAAATATTATTGGTCTATCTTATACATTCTTAGTTATGGGATTAATAGCAGGTGTATTTTATAGAGAATTTACAAAATTTTATAAATATTCAGATAATAATCATCTTTCAAAACTTCATATGCATGTTTTAGCCCTTGGATTTTTACTAATGATGATTCTTTATCTAGTAGTTAAAGAATATGATGTTAAAAAAATCTTACCACTTAGAAAACCACTATATGTGTTTGTTTCAGGATTCACATTTACTATTGTTAATATAACCTTGTTTGGAATTTTCGAAATAGTTAGTGCAAGCAGACCTATAGTGAATAAAGCTGCTCTTGAAGGACTTTCTGGTCTTGGCCATATTGTTTTAGCTATAGGTATTGTTTGGATGGTTGTAAAAATTTTCCAAAATGAATCAAATATTACTTTAAGAAGTATTAAAGAATAATAATTAGATACCCTAATAATTTAAATAATACTGTAAAATAAGTTTACAAACAATAGTCTTCTATAATCAGCTCATAGGCGGTTATTGTTCTGTCCGCCACTCTTAATTTTTTCGATATTCTATGTATGTATACTCTATTAATAAACCATTGTAAAATATGATATAATATTATTGAAATTAAAGAACAAAAATAAAAATTTGGGGGTAATATTATGAGTTTTGATTTATTTATTTTTGAACGAAGAAAAGACATAAAAACTTCTCTAGATGTATTTAATTACTATGATGAATTTACAAAGTATAAGGAAAATAAAGACTATAATTCTTTACATGGCTGCTCTGATATAATAGTTACTTAGACGAAAAAATGTTCGAAAAATTCCCCCCCAATGAATGGAGAATATGCCTTATCTGATGAAATTGCCTATGCATCTGAAGATACAGAGAATCATTTAACAGATTACAGCTTTGGTAAAAATGGAGTATATTGTGCATTTTTATACAATGTGGCAACTGAAGTATTAAAATTTTTAAAAAACACTGCCGAACAATATGGTATGGGAGTTTATAATCTAGCTACTGGTGAGATTTTTTGTAAAAATCTTGACATATTAAAATATAGTACCAAAAGTATAGGAGATACTTTATAAGATTGGAAGACTATTGAAAATTCTATTGCTACTCTTGATAAACCAGAAAGAGGTATAATAAAAGATCAATTTACCTTTATTACCATCTGGTTTGAAAATGATAACACAGCCTCAGAAAGTAATTACATTCAATGCACACCAAATTATGTGCCAAATGGTCTTTTTGCCCGTCTATTCAATAAAGATGCATCCAATAACATTTCTGGCTACTTTTTTGAAATAGCAAAAGATGATGCATTCTACCAAACACTTGTTCAAGATAAGAACGAATTAGAAATCCTTATAAAAAATTGGTGCATAGAAAGAAAAGAACTCGATATAAACACATACAAAAAAATTTTAGATTTATAAAATAAATCCGGGACATTTACCATGTCCCGGATTTTACTTAAAACGATTTATTACTATTGTAATTAACAAATAGCTATTTCTATTATTTTCTCTAAATCAAAAAAGATTATCGAGCATCTTTAGTGCGATATAAGAAAATAGATAATGCTGCAAGTACAAGTCCTAAAAGACCTGGTAATACTGGTGAATCAGTAGCTCCTGTATTTGGTAATGGTTTCTTAGGTTTTAGATCTTTTAGATCTTTTGGATCTTTTGGATCTTTTGGATCTACAGGTTTTTCTGGGGTTGGTTTATTATATTTATTTATAAACGTCACATTATCTCCATCTCCTGTTACTTTCGCTTCAAGTTGTCCTTGTCCGTTGTCAGTAACTTTTACTTTTACTGTATAAGATTTTGAATCATATGTAACTCCTGCTTCATTTCCTGCTTTTTCTGTTACAGTATATTCATGTTCTCCTACTTCTGTATATGTAATATCTTCGAAAGTAACTGTTCCGTCTGCTTTGTTTTTAGCTGTTCCTACTACTTTAGTTCCTTCTTTTAGTTCAAACTCATATTTGTCTGCTTCTAAAGCTTTACCTTCTAATACTTTTTTAGCTGTAATAGTTGCTTTTGTTTCAGCTGCTTTATATGTATTTGTAATAGTTGGATTATTATCAGTTACTGTTGCTTCAAGTTGTCCTTGTCCATTGTCAGTAACTTTTACTTTTACTGTATAAGATTTTGAATCATATGTAACTCCTGCTTCATTTCCTGCTTTTTCTGTTACAGTATATTCATGTTCTCCTACTTCTGTATATGTAATATCTTCGAAAGTAACTGTTCCGTCTGCTTTGTTTTTAGCTGTTCCTACTACTTTAGTTCCTTCTTTTAGTTCAAACTCATATTTGTCTGCTTCTAAAGCTTTTCCTTCTAATACTTTTTTAGCTGTAATAGTTGCTTTTGTTTCAGCTGCTTTATATGTATTTGTAATAGTTGGATTATTATCAGTTACTGTTGCTTCAAGTTGTCCTTGTCCATTGTCAGTAACTTTTACTTTTACTGTATAAGATTTTGAATCATATGTAACTCCTGCTTCATTTCCTGCTTTTTCTGTTACAGTATATTCATGTTCTCCTACTTCTGTATATGTAATATCTTCGAAAGTAACTGTTCCGTCTGCTTTGTTTTTAGCTGTTCCTACTACTTTAGTTCCTTCTTTTAGTTCAAACTCATATTTGTCTGCTTCTAAAGCTTTACCTTCTAATACTTTTTTAGCTGTAATAGTTGCTTTTGTTTCAGCTGCTTTATAGGTATTTGTGAATGCTGGGTTATTTCCTGTTACTGCCGCTACTAATTTACCTTGTCCATTGTCAGTAACTTCTACTTTTACTTCGTGAGAAGTTTTATCGTACGTAACCCCACCTTCTGTTCCTTCTTTCTCTGTTAGAGTATATGTATGCACTCCTGCTTCTGTATATGTAATATCTTCGAAAGTAATTGTTCCGTCTGCTTTGTTTTTAGCTGTTCCTACTACTTTAGCACCCTCTTTTAGTTCAAATTCAAATTGATCATCTTTTAGTGTGCTTCCGTTTAGTGCTTTTGTCGCCGTAATAGTTGCTTTTGTTTCAGCTGCTTTATAGGTATTTGTGAATGCTGGATTATTTCCTGTTACTGCCACTACTAATTTACCTTGTCCGTTGTCAGTAACTTCTACTTTTACTTCGTGAGAAGTTTTATCGTACGTAACCCCACCTTCTGTTCCTTCTTTCTCTGTTAGAGTATATGTATGCACTCCTGCTTCTGTATATGTAATATCTTCGAAAGTAATTGTTCCGTCTGCTTTGTTTTTAGCTGTTCCTACTACTTTAGCACCCTCTTTTAGTTCAAATTCAAATTGATCATCTTTTAGTGTGCTTCCGTTTAGTGCTTTTGTTGCTGTAATAGTTGCTTTTGTTTCAGCTGCTTTATAGGTATTTGTGAATGCTGGGTTATTTCCTGTTACTGCCACTACTAATTTACCTTGTCCATTGTCAGTAACTTCTACTTTTACTTCGTGAGAAGTTTTATCGTACGTAACCCCACCTTCTGTTCCTTCTTTCTCTGTTAGAGTATATGTATGCACTCCTGCTTCTGTATATGTAATATCTTCGAAAGTAATTGTTCCGTCTGCTTTGTTTTTAGCTGTTCCTACTACTTTAGCACCCTCTTTTAGTTCAAATTCAAATTGATCATCTTTTAGTGTGCTTCCGTTTAGTGCTTTTGTCGCCGTAATAGTTGCTTTTGTTTCAGCTGCTTTATAGGTATTTGTGAATGCTGGGTTATTTCCTGTTACTGCCACTACTAATTTACCTTGTCCATTGTCAGTAACTTCTACTTTTACTTCGTGAGAAGTTTTATCGTACGTAACCCCACCTTCTGTTCCTTCTTTCTCTGTTAGAGTATATGTATGCACTCCTGCTTCTGTATATGTAATATCTTCGAAAGTAACTGTTCCGTCTGCTTTGTTTTTAGCTGTTCCTACTACTTTAGCACCCTCTTTTAGTTCAAATTCAAATTGATCATCTTTTAGTGTGCTTCCGTTTAGTGCTTTTGTCGCCGTAATAGTTGCTTTTGTTTCAGCTGCTTTATAGGTATTTGTGAATGCTGGGTTATTTCCTGTTACTGCCACTACTAATTTACCTTGTCCATTGTCAGTAACTTCTACTTTTACTTCGTGAGAAGTTTTATCGTACGTAACCCCACCTTCTGTTCCTTCTTTCTCTGTTAGAGTATATGTATGCACTCCTGCTTCTGTATATGTAATATCTTCGAAAGTAATTGTTCCGTCTGCTTTGTTTTTAGCTGTTCCTACTACTTTAGCACCCTCTTTTAGTTCAAATTCAAATTGATCATCTTTTAGTGTGCTTCCGTTTAGTGCTTTTGTCGCCGTAATAGTTGCTTTTGTTTCAGCTGCTTTATAGGTATTTGTGAATGCTGGGTTATTTCCTGTTACTGCCGCTACTAATTTACCTTGTCCATTGTCAGTAACTTCTACTTTTACTTCGTGAGAAGTTTTATCGTACGTAACCCCACCTTCTGTTCCTTCTTTCTCTGTTAGAGTATATGTATGCACTCCTGCTTCTGTATATGTAATATCTTCGAAAGTAATTGTTCCGTCTGCTTTGTTTTTAGCTGTTCCTACTACTTTAGCACCCTCTTTTAGTTCAAATTCAAATTGATCATCTTTTAGTGTGCTTCCGTTTAGTGCTTTTGTCGCCGTAATAGTTGCTTTTGTTGGTTTTGCTGTATAAACGTTTACAAAAGTTAGGTTATCTAACCCTGTCACTGTTGCTACTAATTTACCTTCACCATTATCTTTTACATCTACTGTAACTTCATAAGCATTAGGGTCATATGCTACTCCATCATCCCCTGATCCTGCTTTTTCTGTAATAGTGTAAGTGTGTTTCCCTGCTTCTTTATATGTAATTACTGGGAATGTAATTTTTCCTGCTGCATCATTCTTAGCTGTGCTAACAAGCGCACCATTTTCTTTTAATTCGAATTCATACTTCTCTGCTTCTAGTACTTTGTTTTTCAGTACTTTTGTTCCTTCTAGTTGAACTGTTGTTTCAGCTGCTTTATAAGTATTTTTGAATTCTTTATTATCATATTTTACACTTGCCATTTTAACACCGTAAACATCTTCTACAGTAACTGTTGCGTTGATAGTTTTAGTGTCATAAGTGTATCCACCTTTTTTACCATCTACTTCTTTGATTTGGTAATTAAATGTTCCAGTACTTGAGAACTTAACAGCTGGGAATTTTACTTTTCCTTTAGCATCGTTTTTCGCTTCTTGTACAGTTCCATCTGGTGCAATTAATTGGAAAGTGAAAGCATCTGATTCTAGAGCTTTACCTTCAAGTTTTTTAGTTACCTCAAATACAACTTCATCTGATTTACCACCTGCTCCAATACCTTCTGTTGTAGTTAGTGGCGCAAAACCTGGTATATCAAAATTCCCTTGATCTGTTGTAGCTGTAGCATTGTTGAATGCTTTTTTAGTAGCATTATCAACAGGCGCTGTTAAACGTGTTTTGTACATTACATATAAACCTTTGTTATCTAACGTACCTCCGTTTGGTCTAATGCTAAAATGATTTGGATCTGTTATAGTTACATCCGTTTTTGCTAATGGTGGACGTGTTTCTGCTTTATTCCATTCAGTGAAATAGTATCCTGTAATATCACTAGCTAATACTTGTCCTTCTGGGATGATATCTGCTATATTAACATTTGTAAAGTGTTTTGCATAACGGTTTATACGGATACGCCAGTTTACATAGTTAGGATCACTTGAGTCTTGAACTCCCCATTTCGTAAATCCTGTTGGGTCATCATCTGGAACAATACGGGTTAGAGTATAGTTTCCAGCTCCAGGGAAAGTAATGTTATATGGAGTATCTAACTTAACACTATCTGCCCATACAACAGTAAATAAAGCTGTAATTGTTTTATCTTCTGGCAAGTTAGCAAAGTATTCTTGATTTGTTACTGTAACTGTTGCCGTATTAGCTGCTTTATTTGTTGTTAATTTCGCGATTACTGTTCCATCTGCTGCTCTCAAATCAGTTGTTGAATCTTGTTCGATTTTAAACTCGTTTGGAACTTGATAAACCATATAATCTCCATTTTGTAATACTACATCATTTGGAAAAGTATATGTTGGTGATATATAGAATTTTCCTTCCCCATATTTTGCATTATTTACAACTGGATTATTATTGATTTTCACAGTCGATGTCATGTTATATTTATTTGCTGGTAATTCTGCTGCTTTTACGGTATTACCAGCTTTTAAAAATGGTACAAATACTGATAATACTAACAAAACTGCCATAAATACATGAACATATTTTTTTGTAATATTTTTCACTATATTATCCTCCTTAAATATTTAGGTATAAATCCCTATTTTATATTATATATATTCTTTTATAATTTTGCAAAAGTTTAATTTCGATTTTTCACTTTTTTATGATATAAAAAATATATATCATTATCTTAATTATAACTTAACAAAAAACTTATTCTTGTAGTATAAATCAACAAAGAAATTATTATTTAATTTTTAAAAAAATATCTCATTTTTTACTAATTTTTCTCCAATTTTCTGCTAAATAATAATTAAAATATATTTTTCATTTTAGTAACCACATTCATCACTATTACTCTAATAATCACATATTTTTTTAAAAAGTATTATTTACCTAATAAACATAAAAAAGAGAGAATAAGAATTCTCTCTTTTTTCACAGATTGTTGCCAAAACGGCCAAAATATCAATGGACATATTGATGTTTTGGTCGTTTTTCAAAAAAA
Source organism: Gemella haemolysans (assembly GCF_012273215.1). Lineage (NCBI taxonomy): Bacteria > Bacillati > Bacillota > Bacilli > Caryophanales > Gemellaceae > Gemella > Gemella haemolysans. The sequence goes on from NZ_CP050965.1 coordinate 1,585,936, forward strand.
TAAGCCATATGGCCGAGTATCAGTAGTATTAAGGGAGGATTACACCTCTCTTAGTGCTATTGTTTTCATATTTTGAACGCAACAAGACAACCAAGCGTACGACTGTACTTTGACTTTCCCTCTATATATTCTATATTGAAAGTAACTGTTCCATCTGCTTTGTTTTTAGCTGTTCCTACTACTTTAGTTCCTTCTTTTACTACAGTGGATATTTATTTGTTAAAGGCATTCCAACAAAGACAATTTTATCATCACCTTTATAATAATGTATTTCATTTTTTGTTGGATATAATGGTGATTTTGCTGCTTCAACTTCATATTCGTTAAAATTTGGTCCTTTTAATAAACCTAACGCCTCATTCATAGTATAAGTTTTATCTGAATATTCATTGATAACATCTAGATAATCTTCTTTCGAAATAGTAAACAGTTCATCTCCATTAGATGATTTTGATTTTCTAACTCTGTCTTGAGTAATCCAAGCTAATAAATTAGTTTGTTCTTTTAATCTTGATAAATCATTGCCTGAAACTGCCACTTTATTTATTAATTTTTCTACTTCTGCTAAATCATGAACAACTTTTTATTCTTGTTTCTTTTCTTCTTTTGGAACATCTTTTTGTTCTGAGTTATTTTTTTCATTTTTTTCTTTATTGGCTTCTTTTGCTGCCCATCCTGTTATAACCAATGCACCTGCTGCAAGAACCATAAGTAATTTCTTGTTCATATCTAAGTTCTCCTTTATACAATAAAATAATACTTTCTATTGACTATTCTTGTTTCTTTGTCACCATTATACCACATTTTCTCTAAATAAAAAAATAACACTCAGTGTAACTTAATTTCTGAGTGTTATTATATAATTGTTTTTTAATACAACCTTATCTCATACCTTTATCGTATGGAATACCAAGTGCTTCTGGAGTAGAAGTTTTCTTAGAAAATACGATAAGTGCAATGATTGTAGCTACGAATGGGAACATGTTCCAGAATGATACTGGAATTGGTAAATCTGGTGCTAAGATAGAAACTTTCTCAGCGAATACTTTAGTTCCTCCGAAGAATAACGAAGCTAATGTGATTGTAATTGGGTTATATTTACCGAAGATTAATGCTGCTAATGCTAAGTATCCGAATCCGTATACCGTGATTGCTGCATTGAAACCTTGAGAGAATGTAGTTGCAATTATAGCTCCAGCTAATCCTGCTAGACATCCTGAAATAAATACCCCAATGTAACGATATTTAAATACGTTTAATCCAAGTGAATCACTCGCTTGTGGGTTTTCCCCTACAGAACGTAAACGTAATCCGAATGGACGTTTATATATTACATAGTATGTTACAATTACTAAAATTACAGCTATAAATACCGTTGGATAAATAGTAAATTTACCAAATACTGTGTATCTTGGGAAACCACTTGCTAATAATAATTCATATGTACCATTAAAGTGGTTAACTAAGAATAATGCTATAGCTGGTGTAATTAAGTTAATCGCCGTACCTGAAATAACTTGGTCAGCTTTTAAGTTAATACTGATATATGCGTGAATTAATGACATTAATCCACCTGCAAGTGTTGCAACAACTAAACAAATTACTAATTGGAGTAATGTTGGAGATCCATCAAACACTGACAATGCTAATAGCGATGCTATGAATGATCCAAAGATTACGAAACCATCAAGGGCAATGTTAACAACCCCACTTTTTTCTGAATAGAAACCACCGATGGCAGCTATAAGAATTGGTGCAGTATATTGTAACATTGAGTCTAATAGTGATAATACTGTATCCATCTATTTATCTCCTTTCTGTTTCTTACTACTAAATAATTTATCAAGCAACTTGTTATCAAAGATAGCTTTAGCTGCAACGAATAATACGATTAATCCGATTAAAATATTCGCGATATCTTTTGGAATACCGATGAATGATAATTGTGGAGTTAATACTCCTAAGAATCCGAATAATAATGCTCCTAATAATGATCCAACAGCTGTGTTAGCTCCGATTAATGCAACCGCGATTCCCATATATCCAAATCCTTGGAATGTTGAACCTGCAACTACTTGTCCTACAGGTCCCATATTGTAAAGAGCACCACCTAAACCAGCGAAAGCTCCTGAAATAGCCATAGATAACACAGTGTTTCTATTTACTTTCATACCTACGAATTTTGATGCACTCGGATTAAATCCTACAGAACGTAATTCATAACCGAATACTGTTTTTTCCATAACGATATAGAAAATAATAACACTAAAAATAGCTAAGAATAAATCAGTTCCTAAACGATAGTTGTTGAAAATACCTTCAACTAAACTATTTTGTAAATATCCTGTTCCATCAGCTGAAACGATAGGTTTAGAAATAATATCGTTAGTTCCTTTAATATATTTAGGTACAGCAAATTGTACGAAATATAAAGCTGTATAGTTTAACATAATTGTTACAACTACTTCACTAATATTAAATCTAGCTTTTAAGTAACCTGCAATAGCTGCCCAAAGACCACCTACTACAACACCAACTAGAATACTAGTAATTAATACTAAATAGAAGTTCATACCTTCCATTTTAATCGCAACAAGTCCAGCGAAAAGACCACCCATAATGAATTGACCTTCTGCCCCAATGTTGAATAAACCTGTTCTAAATGCAAATGCAACAGATAATCCAGTACAAATAAGCGGAATTGTTGATACAAAAATTTCAGCTATACTGTTTGAGTCTGAAAAAATATCTCCAATTACTCCAAACACATCTCCTGGTGCTGCCCCTATCGCTGAAATAAGAATTGCTCCAATAATAAATGAAGCTAATATCGGTAGCACCGCATTAGTTAAAACTTTCTTTAACATACGTTCTCCTCTCTACTTCTTAACCCCTGCCATAAGCAGACCAAGTTGTTCTTTTGTTACATTTTCATCATTATCCACTACATCGATAATGTTACCATTGTGAATAACCGCGATTCTATCAGATAATGTTAAGATTTCATCTAAGTCAAATGAAATTAATAATACACCATTACCTTTATCACGATAATTAATTAACATTTTATGAATACCGTTAATAGCTCCAACATCAAGACCACGCGTAGGTTGAGTTGTTACTAGTAATTTTGGATCTAATTCTAAAGCACGTCCAATAATAAGTTTTTGTTGGTTACCACCACTCATACTACGTGCAGAAATTTTTTCATCTCCAGCTTTACGAACATCATATTTTTCACAAATTTCTTTAGCAAATTTTGAAATAATATTCTTTTTTAAGAATCCACGTTTAGCAAATTTTTCTGTATAATAATTTTCTAAAACTGCGTTTTCTTCAACACTGAAATCTAATACAAGACCATCTTTATGTCTATCTTCAGCAATAATTTCAAGTCCAAGCTCTTTACGTTTTGCTGTTGATAATGAATTAATCTCTTTTCCGTCAAAAATAATTTTTCCTTTTGTTTCTTTAAGTAAAGCATTTAGTACTTCTACAAATTGTTGTTGACCATTTCCGTCAACCCCCGCAATACCAAGGATTTCACGTTCACGTACATTTAAGTTGAAGTCATGTAGAATATCTTTCTTCTCAGCAGTGTCAGCATAAACACCTGAAACTTCAAGAATATTTTTCTTACCATCTCTTGAACGCTCATATTTAATTATTTCTAAGTCTTTACCAATCATAAGACTAGCTAGTTTTTCTTTTGTTGTTTCTGCTATTTCAACTGTTCCGTAGTATTCACCACGACGAATAATACTACAACGATTTGCAACGGCCATAATTTCATTAAGTTTGTGAGTAATTAATAAAATAGTTTTTCCTTCCGCTTGAAGATTTTTAAGAATAGCTAAGAATTCTTTAATCTCAGCAGGAGTTAAAACTGCAGTAGGTTCATCAAAAATTAAAATGTTAGCATCTCTATATAACATTTTTAAAATTTCAACCCTTTGTTGCATCCCAACACTAATATCTCCAACTAATGCTTTAGGATCAACTTCTAAACCATATTTTTTAGATAAATCTTTAATTTTCACTGCTGCACTATCTAAATCAATTTTTCCACCTTTAACTTCTTCCATACCTAAAATAATATTTTCAGCAACTGTGAAGTTTTTAATAAGTTTAAAGTGCTGATGCACCATCCCTATCCCAAGTTGGTTAGCATGCTTAGGATCTTTAATATCAACTTCTTTACCATTCAATTTAATAACACCGGCTTCTTGATGGTACATACCAAAAAGAACCGACATCAACGTAGATTTCCCTGCACCATTTTCACCAAGTAAAGCATGAATTTCATTGTTCTTTACCTGAATAGTGATATCTTTATTTGCGTAGAAGTCGCCAAACTTTTTAGTTATGTTTAGCATTTCTATAGCGTACATATCTTTACCTCTCTTTTATAAATTCTTACATACTATATATTATAATATATTTTGACAAACTAGTATAGCTTTTTAATAGATTTTTTTCATATATTTACCATAATTTCAGTTATTATAAAATTATTAATTACCAAGGTGTATTCGTTTTATAATTTTATAATATACTACTAGTTTTATAACTTTTATAATTTTAATTATAATATAAATTTTTTAATACTATTTAAGAAATATAAAAATAATTTGCTAAAAAAAGACCTAGCAATCGCTAGGTCTTTTAATATAAACTTCTTAAAATTAAAGTTCTCCGTCGATATTAGCTTTATCAGCTACACCAGCAGCATCAGCTGCAACAGTTGATTTACCTGATTTTAGATCTTCTACAACTGTTTTAATTTTAGCTTTGATATCATCGCTTAAGTTAGGGTTTTCTGCTGGAAGTCCAACACCATCTTCTTTAATAGTGAAGACTCTAGCTTTTCCACCTTCAAATTTTCCAGCTTTGATAGCGTCTAAGATGTTAGATACTGCAACGTCGATACGTTTAACAGCTGAAGTTAAGATAACTGATTTTTCAACATCTTTTCCGTCTTTATCTTTAGCTTTGAATACACCTTCAGAATATTGGTCTTTATCTACACCAACGATCCAGTGTTTAACTTCTCCGCTTTCTTTAAGATCCTTAGTTGCTCTTTCTTGAGCCTCTTTGATAGATCCACTTCCAGTACCACCAGCTGCTACGAAGATAACGTCAGCTCCAGCATCAAACATAGTTGCTGCTAAAGTTTTACCTTTGTTAGTGTCGTTGAATGAACCACTGTAGTTGTATACAACTTTGATATCTTTTTTAGCTGCTTTAGCACCTTGAACGAATCCAACACCAAATTTAACTACTGCTGGGATTTTAGCTCCACCAATGTATCCAACTTTACCAGTTTTTGATTGTAAAGCTGCTGCATATCCTGCTAAGTATCCTGCTTCGTGCTCTGAGAATGTAACTGATTCTACGTTTTTGTTTTGAACTACACCATCAATGAAGATGAATTTTTTATCTGCAAATGAATCTGCAACTTTTGGTAATTCTTTTTCAAAGTAGAAACCAGCTAATGAAATTACGTCAGAAGCTTTTGCTGCGTTTTGTAAGTTTGCTGCAATATCACTTTGGTTTTTAGTTTCGATTGGGTTTAGTGCTTTTCCACCATTTTTTTCAGCCCAAGCTTTTACTGTCTCAACGTTACTTTGGTTGAAACTTTTATCTTTTGCTCCACCTTCGTCAGTTACAACACCGATTTTTAATCCAGAGTTGTTAGAAGATGAATTTCCGTTAGATGATTTAGAAGAACATCCAACAATAATTAATGCTGCTGATAAAACAACTGTTATTAACGAAAATACCTTTTTCATAAATAAAAAGTCTCCTTTATTTGTATATTGTTTATATCTAAATAATACCACATTATCTTTGAAACTTCAATAATTTATTAAAAAAATATTAACATTTTTTCATAATGTTCGTTTTCTAACTATAAAAACCTATAAAAGTAGTGTTTACAGGAGTTATTATATCTATTCTTCTATATTCATATAAGATTATTTTAGAATAATAAAGTATTTCCAAAACATTAAGAACGTTTACATTTTATACAGATTTTACATTTTATAATATTATTACACATTAATTATATTCCTCGGATAAACACTTTATTTTATTGAACTAATTACATTTTTTATTTTACGAACTTTAAAATATCACACTCTAATCATTAGATAATAATGTATACTAATACTTATTCTTAAGATAAAACAATTTATATAAAACTACAGATTTTGATAAATATTTAAAATCAACATTAGCAAAAATAGATTATATTCAGCTATTATCCTATTTCCTCTAGATGCGATAATTTTACATGCTTTACTTTAATAAATTATCACATATTAGATATTTCCTATATCTTATTTAGAAAAAATAGGAGTGTCCGAAATCAAAATCTCTTAGAAATTTCGCTTCAAACAGCTCCTATATTCTTTAATTATAGTTCACCTTCTATATTAGTAACTGAACCTTTTGCTTTTAATTCATCTCCAGTAGCTACTACTTCGACTTTACCTGATTTTAGTTCTTCAATAGCACTAGCAACTTTTGTTTTAACTTCATCACTTAAGTTAGGATTTTCTTTTGGAATTCCTACACCATTTTCTTTAATACCAAAGATATGTTCACCTTTTGTAAATTTACCTTCTTTGATTTCATTTAATATTTTAGTGACTGCTACTTCAATATTTTTTACAGCTGATGTTAGGACTGCAGATTTTTGGTATTCTTTTCCGTCTTTATCTTTCCCTTTAAAAATACCTTCTTCATATTGATCTTTATCTACACCAACAACCCAGTGTTTAATCTCTCCGCTCTTAGACATATCGATAATACCACGTTCTTTAGCTTCTGATATTACACCATTACCAGTATTACCTGCAGCAACAAAAATTACATCTGCTCCTGAGTCATACATAGTAGCCGCTAATGTTTTCCCTTTATTTGTATCTGAAAAAGTTCCACTGTAATTGTACATTACTTTAATATCACTTTTAGCTGCTTTAGCACCTTGTACAAATCCAATACCAAATCTTTCTACTGGTGGAATTTTAGTTCCTCCAATATATCCAACTTTTCCTGTTTTAGATTGTAAAGCTGCAATATATCCAGCTAAATAACCAGCTTCTTGTTCTTTAAAGATTAATGAAGCAATATTAGGCGCATCAACAAAAGTATCAACATACATGAATTTTTTATCTTTATATTGTTCCGCTACTTTTGGAATTTCTTTTTCAAATTCATAACCAGCTAAAGAAATAATATCAGACACTTTCGCCGCATTTTGTAAATTAGAAGTTAAATCTGATTGAGTTTTTGTTTCTAAAACAACTGGCTCTTTTGCACCATTAGCTTTCGTCCATGCTTGAATTGCCTCTACGTTAGCTTGGTTAAAACTCTTATCTTTTGCTCCACCTTCACCAGTTACGACACCAATTTTATATCCACTCTTATCGCCAGATTTAGTGTCGTTCTTAGCATTTTTTGAAGAACAACCAACAACTATTAATGATAATGCAACTAAAATTGCAAATATAGTACGTAATTTTTTCATAATATCCTCCTTAAAAATTTATGTACTAAGACCATAATACTACTTTTTTGAATCGTTTGCAAGATATTTTTTAAGATTTTAAAAAATATAAATAACATAAAATATACTTCTAAAAAAAATACTATGATTCCTAATGATTTAGTACTTTCTATTTTTCAATTAGACTAGAATACTAATTTTATTATATATAATCTATATAATTCATCCTATCAACTATTACTTTGTTTTGAAATTAATCTCTAAAATTGTAAACGTTAATAATAAATAGGTTAGAAATTATATATTTTCTGAATGTTTTATGCTATAATATTTTTGATAAAGCATTTTCAGGAGGATTTGTATTATGACATATTATGAAAATATTGTAGAAACTGCAAACTACATAAAGAAATATTTTGGGGAACCTATTGACTATGCAGTAGTTTTAGGAAGTGGTATTACACTTGAACTTGAAGATCAACAAGAACTTGGTTATGAGGCTATTCCACTTTTCCCAGGAAATAAACACGCTAATCGAGTTAAAGGTCATGCTAACAAACTAACTTTTGGTAAAATCTCTGGTAAAAACGTTCTAGTATTAAACGGTCGCCTTCACTTCTATGAAGGATATAGCATGAAAGATGTTGCTTTTATGACATATGTTGTTAAATTTTTAGGAGTAAAAGGATTATTCATCACTAACGCATGTGGTGCTATTAATACTAACTTCAGTGAAGGTGATATTGTATGTCTTGACGACTTTATTTCACTAGTGAGTAAAAACCCTCTAATGGGAGAAAACGATCCCCGTCTAGGTGAAAGATTCGTTGATATGACTACACCATTCAACCCATATCTAGTAGAAAACTTACACAATTCTGCTAAAAAACTAGATATTACTTTACACACAGGTGTTTATGGCTTCTTCCAAGGTCCTTACTTTGAAACACGTGCTGAAATTCGTGCATTCAAAACAATGGGATGCGATCTTGTAGGTATGTCTACAGTTCCAGAAGTAATCGCTGCAAACCACGCATCACTTCCAGTTGCTGTTTTAGCTTGTGCTACTAATATGGCAACAGGTATACAAGAGAAAAAACACGACCATGAGCATGTATTAAAAACTGCACAAAAAATTAGTATAAACCTGAAAAATCTTTTAATAGAAACATTAGAAAACTTAAAATAGAAGGAGTAAAATTATGGAGAAAACTATTTTCGAAAAAATTATCGATGGAGAAATCCCAAGTTACAAAGTATATGAAGATGAACATGTATACAGCTTTTTAGATGTATTTCCTATAACAAAAGGACATACATTAGTAATACCTAAAAAACATAGTAGAAATATCTTCGACTGCGATCCAGAAACAGCCGCTAATATCGGACGAGTTCTTCCAAAAATCGCTAATGCTGTGAAAGATGCATATGGGTGCGATGGTGTTAATATCTTCCAAAACAATGAAGAATATGCAGGACAAAGTGTATTCCACCTACACTTCCACATTGTACCAAGATACAAAGACAAAGATACAAACTTCGATAACTTAGAAGTTAAATGGCCACCACAAAAAGTTGAACCAGCAGAATTCGAAGAAATTAGAAAAGCTATAGCTGACAGACTATAATAACAAGAAAAACTAGGTGATTTGTGTGTAACCAAAAAATTAGATCAAAGTGTCTAACTTTTTTAGCGGTGAGCACTGGTGAATTTATCTAGTTTTTTTTATTCTTTACATAAAAAATACGAGACTGAGATAAATTCTCAGTTCTCGTATTTTTATATTATTTTCTTCCTTCTTTTGATGCAAATAAAGAAACGATTGAGTCTAAAGTAGTTTTTGGTTTTTCTTCAACAAATTCTTCTGCCTCTTCTTTTAACTCTTCTGCTTTTTCAATTACAGGAGCTACTGTTTCGTGAATTTGTTCAAATGTAGGTTCTACTTTTTCTTCATAGTGAGTTTCTGCTGTTTCTTTAGCTTCTTCTGCGAACCCTTCTACTTTCGTAAAAGTAGGCTCAGTAACGTGTGAAAAATATTCTTTCACTTCTTCAACCGCATCTTGTGTTTTTTCTACAACAGGTTCTGTTACTTCTTGTGTTGCTTCTACTACTGGTTCTGCTACTTCTTGTGCTTTTTCCACTACTAGTTCTGCTACTTCTTGTGCTTTTTCCACTACAGGCTCTGCTACTTCTTTTACTTCTTCTACTTTCTCAGTAGTTTCTGCTACTACATCTTCTTTTACTTCTTCTGCTTTAGCACCTAGTTGAACAAAGTTTTCTTCCACTTTTTCATCTTCTTCAGTTGCTGTTAGTTCTTCTAATTTTTCTTTAGCAACATCTTTTTCTTCTTGTGCTTGAGCTTCTAATTCTTGAGTTTTTTCGTTAATAATAGCAGTTAATTTCTCAATACCATTTTTAGTATTTTCTTTTAGTAATTCTTTGTGTTTTTCTAACTCTTTCGGATTTTTATAATAATAAGCTCCTAATGCACTCACTGCTCCTAATAAAGCACCCTTAAAAATTTTACCCATGTTTGAATTCCTCCTAATTTCTTATCAGTATTGATTTTATCAAAAAAATCAAATAATGTAAAGAATTTAAAGGTTTTTATTTTTATAGATTATTTTTTGTTCTGTTTGTTTTGAAAAATAATAGAAGCAATAATCAATTATTAGAATATTGCTTCTTATTGCTAATTATTTTTATTTTAAGTGTTTAACCCTTGCTACGATTTCTTTATGACGGCCTTTAATCATAGGTCTAGCTTGCGGATTACCTAAATAACCACATGTTCTTTTAACAACATCACAGCTTTTCGGATCTCTATTACCACATTCAGGGCATTTGAATCCTTTTTTAGTTGGTTCAAATTCTCCCTCATACCCGCATTTATAACAACGATCAATAGGTGTATTTGTTCCAAGATATCCCACTTTGTCATATGCAAAATCCCAAACCGCTTCTAGTGCCTTAGGATTTTGTTTAAGCACTGGATATTCACAGTAATGGATAAATCCACCGCTAGCGTAATAAGGATAATCTTTTTCAAAATCTAGTTTCTCAAAAGGCGTTGGATTCTTTCTAACATCGTAGTGATATGAATTAGTATAATATTCTTTATCTGTTATATTCTCTACAATACCGAACTTTTCAGTATCCATACGACAGAATCTATCGGTTAGAGACTCACTAGGTGTTGAATAAATACTATACCAATAATCACCTTCTTCAGTCCACTTATCAACGCATTCTTTCATATAACGCATAATGTCTAATGTAAATTCCTTCGCTTCAGGATTTTTCTCCCAGTCACCACCATAAAATACACTCGCAACCTCATATAATCCAATATAACCTAGTGATAATGTAGAACGTTTATTATCAAAAAGTTGTTTCACCCTATCCTCAGGTTTTAGACGTTTTCCAAATGCTCCGTGCATATAAAGAATTGGTGCATTTTGAGGTTTTGCTTCACCACAACGTTTCGCTCTATAATCTAGTGCATCTTTACAAATAGCTAATCTTTCTTTAAAGATTTCCCAAAATTCATCTTTACTACCCTTAGATTCTAGTGCTATTCTAGGAAGATTTAAAGTTACTACACCAAGATTCATACGACCACTTTCCACAAGCTCGCCTTGTTCATTTCTCCACGCAGGTAAAAATGATCTACATCCCATAGGAGTTTTACAGCTTCCTGTTATCTTCGTAATTGTATCATACATCAAAACATCTGGATACATTCTTTGAGTTGCACATGATAATGCTAGTTCTTTTACATCGTAGTTCGGATCCGTTGGTTTTAAATTTAATCCATCTTTAATAACAAAAATCAACTTAGGAAAAATTGCAGTTCTTTTTTCTTTTCCTAAACCATCAATTCTAACTTGTAAAATTGCTTTTTGTATTTCTTTTTCAAAATACCCCTCACCTAGACCAAAACCTAAAGAAGTGAATGGTGTTTGCCCTTGAGATGAATATAAAGTGTTTATTTCATATTCTAAAGACTGCATCGCATCAAAAATATCTTTTTTTGTTTTTTTATCTGCAAAAGCTTTTTGTTTTTCCTCATCATCTATCCACTCTTGTGCCATTTTTAAATTCTTCTCATAATTTAACTTAGCAAAAGGAGCAAGCACCTCATCTATTCTATCAGCACTACATCCACCATATTGACTTGATGCAACATTAGCTATTATTTGAGCCATTTGAGCTGTTGCTGTTTGAATACTCTTCGGACTATCTACGTCTGCATTTCCTATTTTGAATCCTTTTGTTAACATTTCTTTGAAATCAATTAAACAGCAGTTTGTTAAAGGTTGATACGGAGAATAATCTAAATCATGATAGTGAATATCTCCTTTTTGATGAGCGTTAGCTACATGTTTCGGTAACATTTTAAGACCTATAGCTTTAGCCACAATACCACTTGTTAGGTCTCTATGAGTATTAAATACTAAACTGTCTTTATTGGCATTCTCATTAACTACATTTTCATCACGATTAACTAGTTTTTCAATAGCTACATTAATATCAAGACTACGTTCACGTTCAATATCCCTCATACTTCTATAGCTAACATACTCTTCATAAATTGCTTCTTCTCCCAAAGTAAGTAGCGTATGTTCAACAATATTTTGAAGTTCATAAATTTTAATATTATCTTTAAATCTGTTCCCTATTTCAATAATGACATTATCAACAATTCCATCAATATTAACGCTATGATTTTTTCCAAATACAGAATGAATCGCTTTTTCTATCGCTTTATAAATTTTTTCAGCATCAAATTTAACTATTCTACCATCTCTTTTTATAACTAATAGATTATTCATTAAACTATCCACCTTCGCTTGTGTGTATGAATATAAATTATTATTACGCATGTTATCCCTCATTCCTATATAATCTTAATTTAATAAAAACGTTATAATACTATCTTATCTCAAAATATTTCCTCTGTCTACGATAAATATTTCCCGGAAATCTAGAAATCCTATAGCGTAGCCTTTGAGGTCAATTGTGAATTTTTATAGCCTTACTGTTTTTAAAAAGATATCTTGAAAATCCTATAGTATCAGCAATTATCATGGTTTACATAAGCTTCTGTATTATTTTCTTTTTATTTTTATTTATAATACAGATTCTTTATCCCCAACATAATAATAATTAAAAATGACACTTAAAAAGTTCACCTATAACCAAAAAAATTATTATTTTATTACTTAAACTATGTTTTAATAATGTAATTTATGATAAAATTGTATTAAAGAATAAAGTGAGAAAAGACATATGAAAAAAACACAAATAGAGAAACTAACAGATCAATTATTTTCTATGGAAAATGACAACTCATTATTAATAAACGAACTAGAGCCTTATGTTGAATTATTTATGCACTATGAATGTGCTATGCTTGAGATTGAAACAAAACTTAATGTATTTGATAAAGAATTCTCTCTACATGGAGAAAGTAATCCTATCGAATCAGTCTCTACTAGATTAAAAACACCAATCAGTTTAATGAATAAACTAAAAAGGTTAAATTTGCCCTTTGACATAGACACAATAAAAGACAATATTTATGATGTTGCTGGTGTCCGTGTTATATGTTCATTTAAAAACGATGTATATAAACTTGTAGATGCCTTGAAACAACAGGACGATTTAACTGTAATAGCTGAAAAAGACTATATTAAAAATTATAAAGAAAATGGATATAGAAGCTACCACCTTATTGTAAAAGTACCTATCTTTTTATCAGATAAAGTCGAACATGTTGCTGTCGAAGTTCAATTTAGAACTATAGCTATGGATTTCTGGGCAAGTTTAGAACACAAACTTCGATACAAGAAAAATCTTAGTGAGGAAAAAGAGAAAGAAATTGAACGACGCCTACTACTTTGTGCTGAAATAAGTGCTAAACTAGACAATCAAATGCAAAAGGTTAAAGAAATTATAGAAGATGATTCACAATTTCTATAAGAATAAACCTCTAATATTAGGTAAAAATCCTATATTAGAGGTTTATTTTGTTCATATAACCTATTTTTCTAAACTATGTTTCATAGAATAACTAAAGTAAATCACTAAACCAATTAAAATCCAGCTACCGAATATTAACCATGTAGATAACTGTATACCATATAATAATATTACAAATAGTAGTATTGAGATAATTGGTAAATACGGCATCCCTGGCATAGTAAAACCACGTTTGGCATTAGGATATTGTTTCCTTATTATGATAGTTGAATAACTAACCAACGCAAATGCTATAATCCATGCTACATTAGCAAGGTCAGCTAGTTGACCTAGCGGTAAAAATCCTGTCAACACAGCCATTAAAATACCTGCACCTATTGTCGTTGAACCTGGTACATTATTCTTATTCAATTCACTTAGTTTTTTCGGTAATAATCCATCTCTACTCATAGTATATAATATTCTAATTGAAGCATACATAGTAGCTAATGGTCCTGCCAAAAGTCCTAATACAGCTCCTAAGGAAACTATTCCTGCAATTTTACCTTGCCCAACTACTTCCAATACATACGCAAGTGCATCTCCTTTTCCTAATTGTGAATATGGAACCATACCTGTTAAAATTAGACAAACAACAATATAAAAAGCTGTGCAGATTAGCAACGTTATTATAATAGATCTCGGTAATGATTTTTGTGGATTTATAGCTTCTTCTGCTGAAGTTGAAATAGTATCGAATCCAAGATAAGCGAAGAACACTGTTGTGGCTCCTATCATAACACCTGATAAACCTTGCGGAGCGAAGCTATCAGTCCAGTTATTAGGCTTCACATAAAAGACTCCCACCAGAACAAATAGAATAATTACTATAATTTTAATAGACACCATAAAATTATTAACTAGCTTACTGCTACTCGTCCCTCTAAATAGCACTAACATAATCAGTAAAACAACGACTATAGCCAAGATATTTCCATAGCCACCCTCAGAAGGCAAACTAGTAAATTCTCTAGGTATTTTGACTCCAAAGCCTTCTAATAAATTTTTAAAATAGCTGGACCAACCATTCGCAATTGCTGCCCCTGCGATTATATAACTTCCTCCAAGAAGCCACCCCATCAAGTGTGCTACTACTTCACCTAAGGTCATATAGCTATACGTATAAACGCTACCGCTTGATGGTATTGTCGATGATAGTTCCGCATAACATAAGGCAGTTAGACCACAGGCTAATCCCGCAATTAAAAACGAAAACACTACAGATGGACCAGCTTTAGAAGACGCTTCTCCTGTAAGAACAAGAATTCCTGAACCAATTACAGATCCTACTCCTAATAACACTAAGTCAAAAGTTCTCATAGTAGGCTTCAAAGTTTTTTTATCACTTCCATGAAGTATTGTTTCCAATGTTTTTTTTCTAAAAATCCTCATCAATCTCCCCTCCCATTATTCATTCAAATTACTTTTTCATCTCTTCTTTAAACTCATACTTCAATAAACTAAAAAGTAGGAATAACCTTTCCAATATTAAAGAAACTAGAACATCATAAACTTATAATTGTTCCATCACTAAATTACTTCACATAGCTCTCTAGAGAGTTAGTAATACTCTATTTTAGTATCAATAAACTATCCAAAACTATATTTACTAATATTATAATTATTTAACAACCCTAACCTCTCTTATAAACATCATTTAAAAGTTATTCCCACTTAAATTAATATTTAACTTATATTATCTTCTTATTTCTAATGTTTAATTAATAATAATTTTACCCTTTTTTATATTTTAAGAAATATATCCCGCTTCTTTTAGAATTTCTTTTGCATTTGGTTTTTTAGAAGAATTTACTAGAACTATTGGTCCTGTACATCCCATTCCACTTTCTGCATAGATACCATGTTTCCATAATAATTTAGTAGCATCTTCAAGATCCAATATGTCTACTCCTGATATTTGTGAAGTTACTACTTCTTTCTCAGGCACTTTCACTTCCTCAGTATTTGACCCTTCTTTTTTAACTTTTAATTTTGAAATTAGTTCCCCTAATTTGGCATTATTTGCTTTTTTGTATTCTAGTTTAGCTATTTCATTAACTTTACCTTTAGCTATCTCATAAGCATATTTCAATGCATTTGCTACGACTGGTGATCCTGATGCTCTTGATAGGATTAATATTCTTCTGTCATAATCTTCACCAACACCTGGACCATAACCATAGCCACTAGCCTCATAATCTCCACCTGTATTAAATGCTGAAAATACCTTCATAAACAAGTTTCCAGTCAATGAATCAACAACCATAACATCTGGTGTAGCCATTAGCAAATCATTCCCTCTCATTACTGACCCACCATCTGCTCTTTGTGATGTTGCAAATTCAAAATTGTACCCATTACCTTTAAGGTCTAATAATATTTTTTCAACTTGTCTTACACCTTCTACGTTTGCAATTCCTACTGTAGGATTTTCTATTCCTAGTGATTTAGCAGTTGCAATACCATACAGAGTATTTCTCACCATAGCTTCTACTCTATTAGTAGCAGAAGTACCTGTAGTTGTTGCAAGAAGCATTTCACGCCCTCTAGCAGGTGTAGTAACCCTACCTACTGTAGATACCCCAATAGGGAAGTTATAGTGCATTGTAACACAAGATGCTATTTCCCCTTTATCTAATAGGTCTTCCATAATTTTATGCGCTTCTTCTTCATCTCTTGCTTCATATGATTCGAAGTCCTTATGTCCTTCACCTATTAAAACTATATCGAATATAGGATTTTTAGCTAATATTGCACCTTGAACTAAATTTTCAAAGCCATGTTCACTACCTAAAGTTGTTAAACCAACTTTTAATTTTTTGCCAAAGTTTCCTGTTTCTATGGCATTAGCTACTTCTAGCAATACTTCTGATATAATTTTTTTACTCATAGTATCACCCCTATTCTTCTAACATTTCTTGGGAAATTTTTCTCATTGATTCTGCTATAATTTTTCTTATTTCGTCTTTAGAAATTCCTGCAGTTTCTCCTTCTACAGCTCCATTATTTCTTTCGATTACAATAGATACTCCATCGAATAAGTTAGTCATTCTTCCTAAGAATAAACTTCCTTTACCTACTATCATGGCACGGTTTTTATCTCCTTTTGTAAGATCATCAATTAAGAATCCTACATATGGTACACCTGAAGGGATATGTCCTTGAGTTGGGGCCCATCCAGGTAATCCTTTTGCTTCGATGAATGATTTTAATTCTTTTTTCTCAATATCTCCTCGCATTGCTGCTAAAGCTGCAATCATTTTATAGTTAGCTTCAGGAACATTTCCTGCTCCTGCAGATTTCGTAATGTCTGGATTCTGCATTTCTACAGAGAATACATCAACATCTGTAATTTTTAGATTAGCTTTATCTAATGGATTTGCAACTAAAGCTCCCATTACAGCCTGTGGTGAAGATCCTGTTCCTACATTATGTTTTCCTACTAGATCAGTTCTTATTATTGGATTTACTCCATCATTTTCACCGATAAGAACAGCGAATCCACCTAGTACATCTTCAAGAACTGGTAGACCTTTTTTAACGTGATCTTTACCATTCATTCCAAGTTTTGCACTAGCTCCACCAGCAACTACTAAAACATTTTTGTAAACACCAGATTTTACTAACGCTGATGCACTTATTAAAGCATGAGTTGGTGCTGCACAGAAACCTCTTAGGTCAGAACCAGTAGCATTAACTAGTCCAGCTACTTCTGCTATAGACTTCGCAAAGTTACCACCACCACGTTGGTTAATATCTCCACATGCTTCTTCAGAACATTCAACTACATAATCAATATCTTCTGGATTTATTTTGTAACTACGCAGTAATTCTAATGCTGAAATAACTCCAGAAGCCTTAACTACTAGATTTTCAAATATAACATGAGCATTCAAGTTCATATCGACATCGTGAGCTTTTTTAACATAACCTACTACTTTTCCTTCGTGAACCAATGCTTCAAAATCATCTTCTTTATCGTTTATATCAGTTCCTTCTAATTTATCGAATAAAGGAGCTAGCTCTTTGAAGTTTTCCTCTATTTTTGGACGAACACTGGCTACAAACTCTTCTGATAGTTTTACTAAATCAAAAGCATCACAGATTTTCATCAAAGCTAAAAATTCATCTTGAGGAACAATTTGTCCAAATTTTCCGTGACGTTGACCTTGCTCGTCTTTAATATCATACCAAGGCATTGGGTAAGCTTTTAACTCATCAGGAGTTTTATTCCCGATATACACTTGGTTAGGTAAGTAGTTAACTACTTCTTCATATGAACGAATATGATTCGATACTTCTTTTAAAAACTCAGAATCTGGATTCGTTACTCTTTCTATTGAGCAAGTAGATCCATTTCTTACTATCATATCTGGTGTGTGAACAAGAATGTATCCTGCTCCCTTAAATACTGGATAATTCATAGCTATTGTGTGCTGAGGGTAAGATACCTACCCTCAGCTCCCCTTTCTTTTATTTTTTATTCGAATACTGTTTGACTATCTACTTCAACAGTTAAAGCATGTAATGCTTTTTCTACAAGACCTCTTCTTAGTTTTTTCTCTTCATCCGCATCTAATTTAGGATTTCCTAATGGGTGAGGAATTGCTATAGTAGGTACGATTCTGTTCGCTCCTACTGTTAGAGAAATCGGTACTACTGTACACATGTGAACCACAGGTATACCCGCTCTCTCTATTTCTTTTACCATCGTTGCACCGCAACGAGTACAAGTACCTCAAGTAGAAGTTAAAATTACAGCATCTACTCCATCAGCTACTAATTTTTGTGCATATTCTTTTGCAAATCCTACTGCACTAGCAACGGCTGTACCATTACCTACAGTTGTATAGAATTTTTCATGTAAACTTCCAATTTTACCTTCTTTGACGAAATCTCTCATTACATCAACTGGTAATACTCTATCTGAATCTTCATTAGCATACACTGGGTCATATCCACCGTGAGCTGTTTCATGAGTTTCGGCAGTTAAATCGTTAAATCCTTCTAATGAGTATTCCCCATATTTAGAAGCTGAAGATGATTCAATGTGATCTGGGTTGCCTTTTGGCACGATTCCTCCAGAAGTTACTAAGGCGATTTTAGCTTTAGTTAAATCTTTAACCGCTGGATTTGGTTCTACTCTATCGAAGTTAGGCATTGGATATTCTGTTTCAAATTCTTCACCTTTAATTTTCTTAACAAGCATTTCAACAGCACGTTCAGAACCACGTTTTTCACTAAAGAAGTTTACACGAACTCCTCTTTCGTGGTATCCTTCTTCTTTTGGAGATAATATTTCTTCTCCTTTAGCTAATTTCGCTGCGAATTTAGCTAATTTTGGTAAAGCTTTTCTCATTCCTGCAGCACTATCAGATGTTTCAAGAATATAAACTTCTTTTCTAAACATATCTGTACCAGGGTTTTCTACATACATAGCTGTTACCGCTGGAATATGAAGTTCGTCTTGAACAGCTTTAGTAATAGTTCCTGCTGCAACTCCATAACGTCCCGCATTAAAAGCTGGCCCTGCGATAAATAGTTGAGGATCATATCCTTTAATCATATCAATAAGTTCTACTTGAACTTTTTCTAAATTTTCATTGAAGTAGCTATCTCCACAAACTACTGTAGCTACTACTTCGAATTCTTCTCCCAACTTGCCTTGTAACTGAACACTAATAGGTGGTAATTCAGTTCTTAATTCTGGTGCAATGTGGGCTTTTTCTTCTCCACCTACTCCGGCGAAGAATTGGTTTATATAATGTACTACTCTTATTTTAGACATTTTTATTTCCCCCTATATTGTTATTCAGACAATAAACTACTCTCCACGAACGTCTTTCATTTCGCTTGCGATTTCATCTACGTCTAATACCATTTCCATCATTCCTACTTGATCTTCATAGATTGCTTCATCTATTTGTGATTTAATTTCTTCTTCTACAATGTGATATACAGCTAGATTAAGTTCTACTCCAGCAAGTGGTCCTGCGAATGTTGGATCTCCCACTGTTACAGTTTCAGCTGCTAGACCAGCAGCTTCGGCTTCTGCAGCACCTAGTAAAACCACAACGTTTTCGTTACCGAATTTTTCGGCAGCTTCTTTAATACGTTTTTGGTTTTCTAAGTCCATAGCCCCTGCAGCCGTTCAGACAAAACACTCAGTAGATGAAAATACTACTTCTAATCCCTCAATTGGTTTTACACATTCTTCTATAGCTAATCCTGGAATCCCATCACGGTCACCAATGATAACTACTTTTTTATTAATAAGATTTACCATTATCTTATTCCTCCTTGTTCAAATCTATAACATTTATTTTTTAATTAGAAAGTTTTGGCACTTAAGTAACCAAATCCAGTTTCGTTAGTAGCACCTGTAATAGCTTGGATTTCTACTTCGATAGTTCCATCTTCTCTTAATGAATCTTGGTTACCACCAGCAATTACGTTTACTACATCAATGTGTCCTATAATTTTATCTAGTTTTGGTAATACTACTACTTGGTTAGCATTTCCACCTGTAACTACAGCATTAGCCGCAACATCAGCGTCAGCTAAACTTTGGCTAGCTCCATCACGACCTGCATATTCATCTGTTACGATAACAGTTTTAACTTGTTCCGCTTCAATTTTTTTACAGTTCATAATTAAGTCAGTATCTGGATTACCAAATCCTTCTTGAGATACGATTACCGCATCTAAGTTTAAGTAACGACAAAGTTTTGCTGTCCAGTTAGACGAACGTTCTTTATCCATTAAATAAACATTTTCATTAGTAATTATTACACCTAAGAAGTTAATTTCTTTACCATGTTTTTTATATAGGTCTTCAATAACTCCATTGTTTAAGTGTACATAAGTTGGGTTTTTATCACATGCCGATACACAGTTACCACTTACAATAGCACCATCCATGACTTCTGTTGGATATAGGATAGTTGGTACTATTTGTTTTGCATCAACACCGTATACATAAGTATCATGTAATAGTCCTTGAGTTTGAAGCATGTATACATATCCTACTTTTGGAAGATCTGGATATTCAGCAATTTGTTCTAATAGCGGTTTTGTTTCATACACTTCTACTTCTTCGGGTTCTAATGTACGAGCTAATTCTGCAATATATCTTGCAGCTTTAAATCCGATATAACGAACTGCTTTTTCATGTTCATGTTGTTTAATTCCTTCTTTTGGTTCAGCTATAACGATTAGGTTATTTGTTTTTGAAAATGGAGTATATTCAGCTCCAACACCTGTCATATCGATGATACCTTCTTGGAATCCTACTATTTTACCAGTAGTTACAACAGCCATACCTTTAAGGGCGATAGTGCGTCCTTCTCCTACAGTATCTACTTTTGAAAGTATACCAGGGAATATTCCACCACGTCCTTCAACTTTTACACGAGGTTCAATTACATCCTTAACCGGAGTAATACGAACACTTTCACCAGGACGAGCAATTTCTAAATCAACAGATTCAATTGCATCATCCTCAAAAACAGCTTTTACAAGCTCTTCTTTATTTACATATAATACATTTGCCTCAATTTTTGATTCTGCAGCAAATTGTATATCTTTAATATGAATCTTTCCTAATTCAAGACGCATACCTAATACCTCCCTTTGAGTTAATTTTAATAATATTTTTTAATCATAGCTTCAATATTAGGAATAGTTGCATCGTCTTTAGTTACTTCTTCGACTTTGCTACCATCTTTATATATCGCTAATGTTGGTAACCCTAAAACTTTTTGTTTAATAGCAAGTCTTCTTGCTTTTGTTGTATCTAGAGATGTGAATTTGATTTTATCTCCATATGTTTCTGCCAATTTGTGTACATCAGGCATAAGAGCTTTACACGGTTCACAACCTTGGCTCCAGAAGTCTACAAACACATATCCTTCTGCTTCCAATACTTCTTGTTCAAAGTTTTCTTTATTAAGTTCTAACATTTTCTTTTTCTCCTTTTGTTATTTTATTTTTAAATTTTATTCAAATTTCTCAGCAATATATTTTTCAGCGCGAATCGCTGCTACAGCTCCGTCTGATACCGCAGTAACTACTTGACGGATATCTTTAACACGACAGTCACCAGCTACAAATACACCATCTACATTTGTTCTAGTATCTTCACCAGCTTTAATGTATCCATCTTCTGTCATTTCAACTTTTCCTTCAAATAATTTTGTTTGAGGAATGTATCCGATAAAGAAGAATAATCCCATTGTTCCATCTTCTTCGTCAGCTTCAATTACATATTCTTCACCAGTTATTAAATTTTTCAATCTAATAGCTTCTAAAATACCATCTCCAATTGCTTCTGTAACTACAGTATTTCCTAAAATTTCAATTTTTGGATTGTTTTTAGCTTTTTCTGCAGTAACTTTTTCACAACGAACATTTTCTCTACGATATACAATTGTTACTTTACGAGCAAATTTAGTTAAGAATAAAGCTTCTTCCACAGCACTATTAGCTCCACCAACTACATAAACATCAAGCCCTTCAAAAAAGTCACCATCACAAGTTGCACAGTAAGAAATACCTTTACTTTCTAACTCTTTAATTCCTGGTGCATCTAATTTTCTTGGAGACGCTCCTGTAGCAATAATTACTGTTTTAGCAGTATAATCACCACTTACGCAAGTAACTACTTTTTCATCTCCCTCAAGTTCAACATTAAGAACTTCATCTTGTTTTATTTCAGCTCCGAAACTCTTAGCTTGTTCAACCATTCTTGCTGTTACACGAGGTCCTGTTGGATCTTCCACCGCTCCAGGGTAGTTTTCAATTAAGTGCGTAATCGCAGCTTGTCCCCCATTTTTAGATTTTTCAAGAACCAAGGTACTTAATTTCGCACGTGAAGCATACAAAGCAGCAGATAAACCAGCTGGTCCTGAACCTATAATAATTACATCATAATGTCTACTCATAATTATTCTCCTTTTATTTATTATTTATAAAATTCTATTTATCGCATTTATTATTAAATCATGATCGATGACACTAAAATCATCTTTTACTCTATCAGTCCACTGAGGCACTTCTCTATTATTTCTAAATTTTTTAAATGTTAATACCGCATCTGAGATTAAATTAACCGACGTTATATCCAAAGAATTATTTTCTTTTATGACAATCGTCCTATAAATCGTTTCATTTGGTTTCACACTACCATAAAGAGGATGTGTTACTATCTCCCAGTTTTCATGAACATAGTCTCTTACCTTTCTTAAGATATCTATATAACTCACATCTAAATACTCAATTTCTATATCTTTTAAGTTCTCCTCAATAAATTTTGGATTGTTAGTTATTAGTTTCATGTTACTCCTCCTAAAAAATAAAAAACAGAAAGAAAGTTAGCTTTCTCCCTGTTGTCTCGCTTCAGAGTTCTGTCCTAGTATGGTCTTTTTACCTGAGAATTTCATTAATATTTGCCAAATATTAACTTGTACCTTCGGTGTCTTGCGTCCTCTCCCACACTACTCTTACAGTATATTTCCTTATATTTTTATTTTATACTATTTCTCAAATAAATTAAAACGTTTTCTTAAGCGTTATAGTTGGTTCTCTAAAATATCTTAGCATAAAGATTTACATAAAATATAATTAATTTTTAAGAAACCTCATTTTTAAGCTTTTGTATTTTAAAATATAAAAAATATATTAATTTTTTTGATGTACCATTTTTATAATGTTAATGAATCATAGTATTGCAAATACAATATATATGATTTATATAAATACATAACAAATAATATAAATATGAAAATAATTCGAATGTTTTTCAAGTAATTGAAAGTTTCCATTGAAAAATGTTGTTATTTTCGTTATACTTAATTTACTATAAAGTAAATAAATCTATTTTAAAAGGAGGATTATTATGAATAATACTCAAAAAAGTTTAGTAGCTATTCTTATTTGTTACTTTTCCTGGGGACTCTTCCCCATATATTTTAAACTGCTAAAAAGCATAGGTGCATATGAAGTTTTAGCAATGCGAATTCTATGTTCATTTATTTTTATGATTTTAGTAGTAGGAATTGCTAAAAATAAGAAAACTATTTTTGAAGAAATAAAAAAAATCTGGGATAACAAAAAAAGTTTTTTACTACTAGTTCTAGCTTCGTTTTTAATTACTGGAAACTGGCTAACATACATAATCGCAGTAAATACTAACCACGTATTAGAAGCAAGTTTTGGATATTACTTAAATCCAATCGTTACAATTATCTTAGCTGTAGTATTTTTAAAAGAAAAACTAACTCGTACACAGACTATAGCTTGTCTTTTTGTTGGTGGTTCACTATTATACTTATTTATCTCATTAGGGTCTCTACCTTGGATATCAATCATGCTTGCATTGACATTTGGACTTTATAGTTTATGTAAAAAGAAAATTATACTTAGCCCTAAAGCAAGCTTACTAATTGAAACTGCAATAGTATCTCCAATAGCAATAATCTATATGGGTTATCTAGCATCAAATAATTCTGTAACATTCCATACTTTTGGAACAGACACACTAATTTATCTATTATTATCTGGTGTCATTACAGCTGTGCCTCTAATGTTATTTGCTAAAGGAGCAACGGATATCCCTCTATATATGTTAGGAATTTTACAATATTTACCACCTACAATGCAATTTTTCATCGGAATTTTTGTTTATGGGGAAGAATTAAGTGTTCAAAAATTAATATCATTCTCAATAATTTGGGTGGCAGTTGCAGTCTTCTGTTATTCTGCAGTTGTATCAATGAAAAAACAAAATTTAGTTAGTGAAAGTCACAAAAAGTAAAAATTTCTAAAACACAAAAAGCGAAGTTTGATTTCTCAAACCTCGCTTTTTACTTTTATATTAAGCTGCTTTTTTAAGCCCTTTTCTCAACATATCAAATCCTGTAATTACTACTACTACAATAATTAGCCATAACAAGCTATTTAATGATAGAGAAGTAATAAATTGGTATCCAACGATTACCCCAATAATTCCCCCTATAGTTAATCCTATAGTACCTTTTCTTGGGTATAATCCTTCTTTAATAAACTTAGGTGAACCAATCGCCATAAGAGCTGCACAAGATCCCATCATAATTGGGAATGCTGCTTTTGGATCCATTCCTAATAATGAAACCATAGCTAAACATGGTGCATAAAGACCAACTCCTGCCATCATCAATGCTCCAAAGATAAAGTTACCTACAACACCTACTACAAGAGCAATTCCTGTTAAGTGTAATGCAGTATTATTAGCACCAAGAAGAGCTAACCATCCCATTTTACTAGCAAACATTAATCCTGCAGTAATAAGTAATGCAAATCCCATTACAACTTGAATTTTTTTCTCTGGTAATTTCGTTACTATACGTCCACCAATTAAAGCTCCAACAACAGCTGAAACAATCATTGATAATAAAGTAACAGCATCAACTTTTACAGATTGAATGAATAAGAATGCTTCGATTAATACTGGAATAGTGTGACCGATATTTAACGTCCCTGGTAATAATCTGTCATTTTTAATAAATCCTGTTACTTTTGCTAATAATGTTGTTGGTGCAAAACTACCAATACCTAATGTATCCATGAAGTCTGTAACGAAACCAATTACAAATCCAACGATTGGATTAGAATCTTCGCCTACTTCACCTTTATTTTTAATAATATCTAACGCCCACATCACTACGAAATATAGTGCTGACAGCCCTAGTAATGTTAATAATATCGTTACTAAGTTCATATAATTTTCTCTCCTATCCTAATAAGAATCCGTATGTAAGTGAATCATCTGGATCATAAACATAGTTACTGAATCCTAAGATGTAACCAGAACCTGTAATTTCTGGGATAATAGCATCGAAGTCTGCTAATTTACGTTCTTCAACAATTCTACCTTTGAATAATGTACCTAAAATACTTTCGTAAACAAAAGGTTCACCTGGTTTTAATTCACCTTTTGCATATAATGTAGCTAATTTAGCTGAAGTACCAGTTCCACAAGGTGAACGGTCAATATTTCCATCACCAAATACTACAACATTTTTGAATGTAGCTTCTGGGTGAGATGGTTTATCATAAATTTCAACTAAGTCTACAGTTTTAATGTGAGCTAATGTTGGGTGTTGAATTTCAATATTCGCATTAATTGCATCACGAATTTTTAATCCAGCATCTTTTAGTTTAGAAGCATTTTCTGGTTTAACTTCTAAACCAAGTTGGTCTGCAGAAATAATACAGAAGAAACTTCCACCAAATGAGATATCAAATTTAACGTGTCCTACTCCTTCTACATCAAGTTCTACATCACGTTTGTATAAGAATGACTCAACGTTTCTAAATGAAACTTCTTTTACTTTAGTTCCATTGTCTTTTAATTTAGCAGTTGCATAAATTAATCCAGCAGGTGTTTCTACAACAACTTCTTTTTCAGTAGCACCTTCTTCAACATCTACCATACCTGTTTCTACAGCTGCTGTAACAGCTGCGATAGTGTTGTGTCCACACATGTTTAAGTAACCACCAGTATCCATGAATACTAGTCCAAAATCAGCTTCTTCTTTTGTTGGTGGTAATAAGAATGCCCCAAACATATCTTGGTGTCCACGCGGTTCAAACATTACTGATTTTCTTACGTCATCAAGATGTTCGATGAAATATTGTTTTTTCTCAACCATATCTTTACCAGGAATTTTTGGAATTCCTGCTGTAACTAAACGAGCAGCTTCTCCTGCTGTATGTGTATCGATAACTGAAATCATTTTATTTAGTTTCATAATAATTCACTCCTTAATTATTGCCTTTTGTTATTTGTTATTTGCATCTTGTCTCATTTTAAGTTTTAATAATGCCAATGCCTTTCTAGCATCAGTATAATCAATATTATTTTGACAAACTATTTCTGTTTCTACACCTTCTTCAGATTTATTAAAATCTAAAACGAACTTCGTGTATTGATTTTCAACTACAAATTTATGTTTACCCATAAATTTTAGTCCTACGATAGAAATTCCACGCTCTCCTATTTCAAACATAGTATTAGCATAGTCAACATCACTATTTCCCCAACCATCCGCTGAGATAATAGCTCCATCAGTTCTCATTGCTTCTAACCATGTTGCAGCTCGCCATCCAACTAAATGTTTTAATCGATTATCCTGCGGCGTTCCTACTACAATTACCCCTTGAAAGTCGATATCAGGATCTTCCGCTAGTACATCTAATAATGGATCTCTAAAGTGGTGTAAGCTTGTTTCTTTTGTAGATGGTCCAATACCCATAATAACACCTCTTTCTATACCATTGCTCTTATAGCGCCATCACGATATTCGTTAGCTGTTAGTAGCACTGGCATATTGTTCATATCTATAATAGAAATACCTTTATCTATTCCACTAGGTTCTATTGGGAATAACTGATTATCATACATCATCCCTTGTCCTGCAACTTCCTTAACTAAAGCTACTTTAGGTTTTCCAGGATTTTTTGGATTATAAAATTCGTGAACTTCATCAGCATCACGTCCGCTAAGAACTTTCATCACTTCTCGTATATTTTGTAAATATACATCTGATAATTCAAAAATAGAAAATGCTAAAGCTCTATCAAAATCCACGTCTGATTTAATAATAACATCAATATGTATTAAATAATCACTGTCAGCTGGTGATCCCGCTTTATTTAGCACAAGTTGTTCTTTAAGAATACCTTCTGAAGAACCAAATTCATGCATTTGTTCACCTTTAGTATTCGCACCTGTTAACAACATATATACCCCTGTTAAAGTATGCGTAATCCCTTCACCAAGTCTTCCTAAAACCTTTGTAGATATAGGAACTATATCCATTATAGTATTCACATAAAAATCATGTTCACGAGGTTTAATTATTTTCACCTCTACACTTTCAAAAATATTTTTATCATATTCAATCTCTGTTGGAATAATAAGTTCAT
Source organism: Gemella haemolysans (assembly GCF_012273215.1). NCBI lineage: Bacteria > Bacillati > Bacillota > Bacilli > Caryophanales > Gemellaceae > Gemella > Gemella haemolysans. Next base: position 1,613,442 of record NZ_CP050965.1, read on the forward strand.
TGTTTTCAATTTTCACTTTTTTCCCTAAAACAACATTTTTCATATGAAATGCTTTTATTTGCAATCTCTCTTTTGACATAACTATCAATCCCTTACTATTTTATTTTCTGTATTAATACAGTATGTAAGTTGTTTACTAGTACAGATATTTCATCAAAAAAGAAGAGGGACACCCGTCCCTCTTCTGATATTTCTCCTACACGTGAGCAATATACTCAAATGGAAGAGGAACTATTTTACCTGAACTTGGTATTTTAATTAGTTGCTCTAATGTTGCTTTTAGAATTTGTGTTTGTTGCTCAACGTTTCCTGGTTCCCCAGCGTTAGCACCCATTGGTACAAGTGGTGCAACGGCTCTAGGAGTACCGTTTTGACGCACTACTGGAGGTAGTGCTGCTATTAAGATTGTTGGAATACCTGCTTCCTCAATTGCTCTCTGCACGATCACGGCAGTTCTGTGACAAGTACCTCAACCAGCAGTTAAAATAACTGCATCAACATTTTCTTCTTTTAATTTTTTAGCAATCGCTGGTCCTGTAGAGTTTGTGAAAGCCTCTTGGTCTCCACCACCACCCATGAAACCATAGTGGAATTCTGCTACACTACCGATGAATCCTTCTTTTGCAAGTTCGTGTAATCTATCGATTGGGAACATACAGTTGATGTCTTTGTTAGCATCAGCGTTATCATATCCACCGTGTGATACCATAAGATCTGTACTGTGAGCAGTATCTGGGATTTCACGGAATGTAGTATCCCCTGCTAAGTTAAATCTTTTATCTGTTTTTAAGTGAACTCCTGCTGCTGTAGCTAATGCTACTTTCATATCTTTTAACTCTTTAGTTACTGGAGCCCAAACTGGTTTTGGTGTAATAGGTACAAAAATTTCTGATTGTAGACCTTCAAATATCGTTAATGACATTCTAATTTCTCCTTCCTACTATTCTTCATTTAGTCTGTTTTTTACTTCTTCTTGTAATTTTTTTGTGTTTAATATTGCATTTACATAATGTTCGTCAGGTTCTTCGTTTATAACTTCTGGATAACTTAGTAAAAATGCTACCTCTTGGCCAATTTTTACTGGATAATCAGAAATTAACATTCTCATAGGAATTTTAAATTGCCCTAAGCGTCCTTTAATGTCTATCGTAACGCTGGCGTCGTTATGATCAACTATAATCCCTTCGAACACTCTTTCTGTAGATGCATATTTTAATTTTTCAATCATAACTTATTTCCTATCCTCTTTAAAAATTAATCTTCTTTTTCGTAGATTTCTTGACGTTTTTTAGATTTTGGTAATACTTGTTCGTTATCAAGTAATTCTACTTTTTGTCCTGTAGTTTTTTCAATAACTTCTATGTTATTTAATTTAACGTTAGGATTCCATTTTCTTTCAGCTTTTTTAATTGTTCCGCCACCCATTTGTGTTTTAAGCATTGCTAAAGCACGGATAGCATCTTCTTTACATAATGTATTGTTTGAAAGAATTTCGTTTTCAATACCTTGTTTAGATTTGTTGTTATCAACCATAGCTTTCATGTATTCGTTACCTACTACAAGGGCACCTTGTACTGCTGAGTAAGTCATACCAACTACTGATACTCCACGTTTACCGATTTCTTCAATGTGAGAAGCGAAGTCGATGTGGTTGTTACCAAATCCTTCAGTTGTTACGATAGCACCATCGATGTCCATTGCTTCGATAGTCATACCTACACGTTTAGATACATAGAATTTTTCTGAGTTAGCTTGAGGTGATCCAACTAATAATACCCCTACTAAGTCGATTTCTTCATCAGCCATTGCTTCAAGTACTAATGGTTCACGGTAATAGTGACGAGAAGTTTCTTTAGAAGCTGGTCCAATACAAGTTAATGCGTGGATACCACCGTCTAAGATTTCTGTTGGTGCAAGCATTACTGGTAGGTTACCAAGGTCTACGTTTGGTTTAGCACCAAGTGTTCCAACTGGTTCTACCGGTAAAATTAAGTTATCGTGCATAGCACCTTGTCCCATGATTTCTTTAACGATTAATACTTTTTTGTTTCCTGGATGACGATATTGTTCAATATTGATGTTTCCAACTACTAGGCTTTCATCGTCTAATTCTTTAAGAGCTTTACGAATTTCTTCTGTAATGTGGTCGAATGCTTTGTGAGCTGCTAATGGTCCTGGACGTTCCATGTTAGCTCCTGCTTTAATTGTAACTTGACCTTTAATGAAGATTTCACCTTTATCTGGAGCTCCTGGACGACCCCACATAATGTTACGTTCTAATTCACCTTCAGAAGAACCGAATTCCCCGATTTGAACTCCGTTAGCATCAGTTCCTGTAAGAACCATTACTACACCTTTTAGTTCACGAGTAACCCCGTGTCCGATTTCTCCTTCTTCTTTAACAGCGATTGGTTGAACGTCCATGATTGTTTCACTGTAAGTGTCATATTGTTCAGGAGTGATAATTTCTAATTTAACACTTTCTACTAAAGCTTCTGATTCAGCAGCTTCTTTACATAAATCTTCTGCTGTTCTTAAAACTAAAGTAGTTCCTTTAATTTCTGTTTTTTCACCAAATTCTACTTTATCAATTTTGTAGTGTTTAGTGTGTAGAGAACGAATAAATTTAGGTTCTCCTTCGTGTTTTTCTTCCACTTTTGCTGCTACTGCTTCTGCTTTTGCTGCTTCAACAGCTTTAGCTTCCACTGCTTGAACTGGAGCTTGTGCTACTGGAGCTGCTTGTCCACCGATAGCTGCTAATGGAATTTCAAGGTTAATGTTTTCACCTTTTCCGATTTGTAGTTTTAATACTCCTGCTGGAGCTTGTACTTGAGCTACCGGCGTAACCGGAGCAACAGGCGCAACTGGTGCGCTAACTTCAGCTACTGGAGCCTCTACTACTTCTTCTTTTTCTTCTGCTTTTTCTTCTCCACCTTGTACGGCATCAATGATACCTGGTGTAATAGGTATTAGAGCGTCTGTTGTTTTTAATAATTTAGCTCCTAATACTTGTCCGATTGTTAATGCATCATCTGGGAATGATAATAATCCTGAATCTACTAGATCATCGAATAATCCTGGATCTTCTAAGTTTTCTGGACTAATTACGATACCTTCCTCAGCTCTGCAACAAAATACCGCTTTATCATTTAAGTGCTCTTTTGCAGTTTCTACTGTAATTGACATTACTTCTAACCTCCAACTAATTATTTATTATTATGTAATTCTAAGCTTTTATAGCTTCTGTATAAATGATGGTCAGTGGCACGAAGCACATGATCGGTACTATGATAAACTTTTACTCCTAACCTAGGAGCTACACCTGTCACGGTGTTAGTTCAATCTTGACAAGTACCAGTGATAACTGCTTTCGCACCATCTTTTTTCATTTTCAATACTTTTTCCGCTTGTCCTGGACAAATACCAGGTAATTCGCAACGTAGTCTTCCATTTTTATCAGGTTTCATACGTTTACACATTTGAACAGATACTACTTCTGCACCCATGCCATCAGCTATTTGTCTCAAGCGTTCTTCTTGTGCTCCACATTCACAAATAAGTATTCCTACTTTTTCTTTTTCTTGTGGATATGGCATTGCTACAAGTAACCCACCTGTTGTTTTGTTGATTGGGTCTGTTTCTAATGCAGGACGTCCTGTGAATGGACCACCGCGCACTATTTCTCCGTGTGGATTAATATAACCACCAGCTTTTTCTATAAATACGCTTATTGGTAATCCAATTGGTACATCTAAGAAAATACCAGGATTTTGAACACGACCACCAACAGTAATATCTTTATCAATAAGTGGTTTGTCTTCTTCAATCGCTTCTACTATACGTTTGATAGTTTCTACATTTGAAATGATTGCATTTGCTTCTAGTGGCAATTGACCTGGTTTTAAGATTACACCAAGAGTTTCTCTTACGATAACTCTTTCGTCACCAGCAGGATACATATTAGGCAAAATTTTAATACTAATATTAGGCTCATTTTTACATACTTTACCTAATGCTAGTAGTGCTTTACGATATTTTGTTTTAATAGCAATGTATCCTTCTTTCGCACCAGTTAATTCAACTATGTATTTTAAACCTCTAACTAAAACTTCTGGATGATCTTCCATGAATTTTACGTTGTGACCTAAAATTGGTTCACATTCTGCTGCATTGGCAATAACATATCCTCCAGGGATTTGTGCAGATAACTTAATTCCAGTTGGGAATCCAGCTCCACCAACTCCAACGATACCAGCATCTTTAATTTTTTGAAGTTTATCATCAGTTTTCTCTAATCTAACATAGTCATCAGTTTGTTCTTTATCTAATTTAACAACAATTTCCATGTCATTAACTTCTTCTACTACACCTGATAAACTAGTGTGAATATTTGCCCCTAGCCCATTGGGAGTTGCAACTAGTTGACCACGTTTAACATGATCACCAACATTTACAATTGGTTGACAAGGGCCACCAACGTGTTGTTTAAGGGGGATATTGATTTTTTCAACATTAAACTCTAACATTCCATTTTTCCTCCTTTCTTTAAAATTTGTTTACAAGCAGTAGTTCCAAACTTCTACTACATTTATTGTATAACAGTATACAACTTTTTGTAAAGATTTATTTTATTAAAAAAACAATATATATTTAAATTTTTTTATATAAATACTACGTTTTTCATACAGAATGTTAGTAAAAAAGGATTTTCATTCTAATTTTTTTTAGACTTTTTATTTATTCAAATTATGTACAATTGAAAATAGTTATCAATTTACATAATCTCATAAACTATAACAATGTATACATTTACACATATAACAACATTTTATTAATTATATAAAAAATATCTATTAAGTATAGATGTTTCTGTCATACTTATGTACTAAAATCGTATAAAACAAGTATTTAAAACACTTTTTTATATACTTTAAATAATTACATGTTATACTACCAATACCAAATTTCTCTATATATCTGTATTATAGAAGATGTATAGAGAAGTTTATTTTTTAATTACAAAAATACCGACCCCGTAATAGTTAGATTTTTTCTCTAACTTTCAAAGTCGGTATAACATTTTATAATATTTTCCAAGATTTATATTCTATTTTTTCTAATATATTACTATCATTCAGTATTTCCTGTTTTAATTTTAGAAGAAGCGGTGAAGCATTATCAATATTTATTTTATTAATCTCCAACCAACATATTCCATCTGAATCATTTATTTCATCATCTAAAATTGTTTGTATCTCTTCCAACTGATGACTTTCTATTTCTACATCATAAAAGACCATCATATGATGGGAGTGGCTCAAAAATCGTGATTTCGAAGAAATGATATGTACCCCTTTTACTGGACAAACCAGTGAAAGGGGTATTTTTATGCGTTATAGTTTTGAATTTAAAGTAAAATGTGTTGAGATGTATGAAAGAGGGGAATATCCAGATACACCTAACGGAATAACCACTAGAAAATTTAAAGATACTATTAGAAAATGGAAAAGAATGGTTGATTCGTTAGAAGTAAGTGTCTTGCGACATAAAACAAAAAATAAGAAGTGGAATCCAGAAGAAAAACTAGTATTAGTTTCTAAAATTTTAGCTGGTTATTCATATAATTCCGTTGCACTAGACAATGGAATTAACTATAGGACACTGTATAAATGGGTTCAAAAATATAAGGAAAAAGGTTATAATGGACTTGTAGATGAGAAGAAAGAAAGACCAAGAAAGGTACCTATCATGAAAGAAAACAGTAGTCCTAAACCATTAAAAGAATCAGAAAGAGAAGAATTAATTAGATTACGTGCAGAAAATAAATTTATAAAAACGGAAATCGAAAATATTAAAGCGGAAAAAGAAATAATAAAAAAATTAATAGCCTTGAGGCGAGAAAAATGGGCTGCGCAACTCAAGGCGAAAAAGCAGCAATCATCAAAGAACTTAGAAAAAAAGGATATCAATTAAAATGCCTTTTACAAGAAATAGGAATGGCAAAATCAACGTATTATTATTTAGTAAATAAGGAAGAAGTAGATGTTGAGGCTATTCGTAATGAACCAGTGTTAAAAGAAATTAAAATTATTTTTACCGAAAATAAAGGACTATATGGTGTCCGTAGAGTTCACAATGAACTAATTAATAGAGGTTTTAAAGTAAATCATAAACGAGTACAAAGTCTTATGCATAAAGAAGGATTGAAAGGGAAAACTCCTAAAGAAAGATACCATTCATATAAGGGAACAGTAGGAAAAGTCGCTAATAATATAATAAATCGAGATTTTAGTACGACTGCTCCTTTACAGAAATGGACTACAGATGTATCACAATTCAATTTTTCATGGGGAAAGTGCTATTTTTCAGCGATTCTAGATATGCATACAAATGAAATAATATCATATGATTTATCTTTACATCCAAATTTAGATCAGATAAAAAGGATGTTAGAACAAGCATTTAATAAATTTCCAAATACAGAAGGATTAATTATGCATTCTGATCAAGGGTGGCAGTATCAACATTCACACTATAGAAGTGAGTTAAAAAAACATGGAATCATTCAATCGATGTCTAGAAAGGGAAATTGTTATGATAATAGTATCATGGAATCACTTTTTGGAAGAATGAAGACGGAGATATATTATGGTTATGAAAAGGTTTATATGTCATTTGAAGAGTTTAGTAAAGCTGTATCTGAATATATAAATTATTACAACAACAAGAGAATTCAATCAAAAACAAAATGGATGCCTCCTGTACAATACAGGATAACATCCACTTGTCTAAATTAAATATATATGTGTCCAGAATTTTGGGTACACATCAAAATCGATTTTGTCGAGTCACCCCCGCAAAGTTTATTAGATATCTAAAAAGCTTTCACAAAGCGAATTTAGATATCAATAAACCACTGCGTCTATGAGTTCTCATATGAACTTTGTTAAGTTTTAGGTCTTTTGGGTAAGCTTCTTCCTCTTCTACAAATACATCATAAGCTCTACAATTATCGTAGGAGATTACTTTATACCCTGTTTCTTCTAGAAATTCTCTAACTAAAGTTTCCGTAAATCCCTCACTAGTTTTTTGACTACCTCCTGGTAAATCATATCTATTCTTATAAGGTCCCCTTGCCTTTTTTATACACAATACTTTATTTTCTTTTATACACATACCATAGATACCTAAATAATCAATAATCATATTACCTCCTGAAATATAATAAAAATGATGCAAACCTTGTTTAAATCTGCATCATTTCTTGTTTATTATTCTAATTCTGCTAATTTTTGTTTTAGATACGGTACTAACTCATCTTTAAGATCACTCTTAAGGGCAAAGTCAATTGTTGTCTTAACAAATCCAATAGTTTCACCTACATCGTAACGTTTACCTTGGAAATCATACGCATAAACATTTTCTTCTTCATTTAACATTTGAATAGCATCAGTTAATTGAACTTCTCCACCAACACCTACTTGCTTCTTAGCTAAGTGTTTGAAAATCCCTGGGTTAAGAACGTATCTTCCCATGATGGCTTGGTTAGACGGTGCAGTTCCTGGTGCTGGTTTTTCTACGAATGTTTCAACTTCGTACAAGTGACCATCTTGTCCTTTAGGTGCAATTACACCATATCTATGAGTTTGATCTTCTGGAACAGTTTGAACCCCGATTACAGAACATCCAGTTTCCTCAGCTTTATCAATAAGTTGTTTAATTGCTGGATACTCGTCGTTAATTACTACGTCATCTCCTAGTAATACCGCAAATGGTTCGTCTCCAATGAAACTACGTGCTGTTAAGATCGCATCTCCTAGACCAGCCATTTCTTTTTGACGTACGTAGTGAATATTAGCAAGTTGAGTTGGGTATTTCACCTTTTCCAACATCGCTAACTTACCTTTATTCTCTAATTCTACTTCTAGTTCAACATTTCTATCAAAGTGGTCCTCGATAGCTCTTTTTTGTTTTCCTGTAACAATAATTATATCTTCAATTCCAGCTTTTACCGCTTCTTCCACTATATATTGAATAGTAGGAGTATCGATAATAGGTAGCATTTCTTTTGGTAATGCTTTAGTTGCAGGTAGGAATCGTGTACCGTATCCCGCAGCTGGAATAATCGCTTTTCTTACTTTTTTCATGTATTCACCTATATTCTTTTCTTTTAATTTTACAAACTAATAATAACATATTTTCATTATTTTAGCAAATTTTTCTTCACTTTTCAAACTATATACATAACATTTTTTATTTCAGCATCCCTATATATCTCTAATTCAAAACACTGATATTATGTTATTTTAAAACTTCCATAATAAAAATAACGTTATCTTTCGAACATTTTACAAACAAGTATTTAATAGAACTTGAAACAGAGAATTCTATTCCAAGTTCTAATTATTTTATCTTGTATTTAACGCTTGAACTACAACACTTGTTGTATTTTCTTTACCATTTCTATAGTAAGTTACTTTAACAGTATCACCTATTTTTGTTTTTTCAAATAGATATTTTCTGACTGCAGCAACATCCTTAACATCTTCACCATTTAATTTTGTGATGATATCATATTTTTCTATCCCTGCTTGTGCAGCTGGTGTACCATTCTCAACAAATCTAACTACGACACCTTGCTTACCTTCGAAGTTCAATTGTGATTTCAACGTATCGCTATCAACTGTATTTACAGATACTAATTGAACACCTAGAGCTGGACGAATTACTTTACCCGCTTGTTCTAATTGTTCAGTTATTATTTTAACCTCATTAGATGGTATTCCAAAACCTATTCCTTCGGCACTTACATTCTCTGTTGCTTTTGCTATTTTCGATTCATTAATTCCGATAAGTTTACCTTCATTATTAATCAGCGCTCCACCAGAGTTACCTGGGTTAATAGCCGCATCAGTCTGAATTACAGTTTGATTCCAGTCATTTTTACCATCACCGTCAACATCCATAGGAATTTGTCTATTTACGGCAGATACTATACCTTTTGTAACAGTATTAGATAAGTTAACATCAAGAGGAGATCCGATAGCAAACGCTGTTTCTCCTACTGCAATTTTATCACTATCAGCAAAATCCATTGTAGTTGTCACATTATCACCTTTAATTTTTAGTACAGCTAAGTCTGTCCATACATCAGTTCCAACAACTTCTGCATTCACATTAGTTCCATCACTTAAAATTACCGATAATTTTTTAGCTCCGTTTACCACGTGATTGTTAGTTACAACATAAGCAGTATTCCCTGATTTTTTATAAATAACACCACTTCCACTAGAAGCTGGTTTTAGTTCACTAGAATTACTAGAATCACTTCCTGATTTCCTTGAATTTCCACCTAAGATTGACTCAAGATTATTGTTAGAGTTACTTTGGTAGTTTACGATTGAAACTACAGCATCTTTAGCTTTTGAAATCGCATTTACCGTAATTTGTTGATTATCTTTATCTTCTTTCGTAGCAGTCACTGAAGAATTCAACGCTTTTCCAGTTCCCATTACAGCTTGCGCTCCAAAAACACTAGTAGCTCCAAGAGCAAACGCAGCAAAAACAGTTAAGAATAATTTTCCATAATTATTCTTTTGCGGTGCAGCTACCTGCTCATTATTCATTCCCTGTAAATTTTCAAAATTATTATATTGAGAATTATCAACATTATCATAATTTTGATAACCTTGATAATTGTTTTGTTCGTTATAATTTTCTTGATTATTAAAATCCTGTAAATTTCTATTATTTTGATTGTTATTTCTATTTTGCATAAAAATCCTCCTTTTTGATTTTTATTTTCCGTTGTGTTTCACAACTTATTATATAAAAAATCTTTAATTTACGTTTCTCATAGTTTTATCTTACCAACATCAACTTAAACAAAGTTTAAAGAAAAGTTTAAATGTACTTAATATTTTTTTACACCTATAATTATCTCGATTCTATTTCTCTACTCTATGATTTAATGTTAAAAATTGTAAAAATCTTATTAAATTAAATAGCCCAAAAAACATAACTAGATAATAATAGATAAAAACTTTATCAGAATTATTATTTAAAATAAAATATATCGATAAACCAATAAATAGTGTATTTAAAATAAAGCTAAATAAATATTTTCGCGTGCGAATTAACAGTAGCAATTGAATTATTAAAAATACTACAAAAATTGCTATCAACAACTTTACATTTGTATCTGTAAAATACTTCGGAAACTTATATACATTTCTAAACAGTATATGCCTTATCATCCCCATCTTTCTTTCCGAAAAATAATACCAACCAGAAATCATCACTAATAATATGATTTCTAAAAATGCAAATAAACAATATAATTTTTTACACTTTATACTCTTCATTATTTATCTCCTTGTTTATAATTTATCTTAATGTTATAATTCTATATATAAATTATATGAAAAAAATAAAAAGGATGCAACATTTGTTGCTTGGTAAGAGAGATATATGAAAACTAAAAGATATATTACATTAGCTTGCATACTTGCTCTAATTTTCACTTTTCTATACACATTTAATATTAACTTTGATCTCAATAAACAGTTAAACCTCGCTAATTTAGCAATTATACTAGTTGTTTTAATTTTATGGGGATTATCCGGTTATATGTTGTTAATTAAAGATATTTTTAAAATCACAGAAAATGAACGAAATGGAATCACCTTAGTCTTGGTATTATTAGCAATTATATTTTTCTACTATAATCCATTTCCAAATCCAGAAAGTTTTTACATTACTTTACCAAGAATAATATATTTTATTCTAACAATAATAATATTTTTCCTACTTATTATTGCATTTTGGAAAGAAAATCTTACTCCTCTAATATCAGCAATCTTTATTCCATTCGGTGTTCAAAGCTACTTAGTAAATATTAGAGGAATTACACAATACACAAGCTACACTCTTTATGTAATAATTTTCTTTATTGCTATAGCTTACACATTAAATTATTTTAGAGGAAAATAAAATTAGAGTTATAAATTTTGTGCATGAAATAGATTCATTAACATGAAATAGATTCATTAAATAGAAAACAAAAATCTTCAAACATACAGTTCAAAATATGTTTGAAGATCTTTTTTATACTAATACTATATATTTTTTACAAATATCCGCAAAGAAACTCTGAACATCACCTGCTTTTAACATAGCTTCTTGTTCTTCATCTACAATATAATTTTCACTAGCTTCCATAACCGCAAGAAGTCGTTTGAATGTATCAGCGAATAACGCTTCATCCTCATTTAATAGATAATTAAAATTCTGCTCAGCAAAAAATGGAACGAACACTTCTCTAAACGCACCTTGACGTATTCTACCAATAAGTTTTTCTCCACTAGCAGTAACGAATAAATCACCTTGTTTCTCCACGAATTCTTTCGCCTTTATATGACTAGAAAAAATTTGGAATCCTTCAGCTTCTTTATACTCTCTAAAAACTGGAATTTTTAATCCTTGTTCTTCATAAAGAACTTTATCTATTATTACGAAAACCTCTTCTAAATCCCAAAATTCTTTCGCTATATAATAAAATGCTACACGCCATCTACTATCACTCTTCGGCAATCTCTTAAATGTAGCTACTTGTTCAACTAATTTAATATCTTTTTCCAATATTATTTCCTCTATTCTATATGAATTTAATCTATTTGAATTATCGTTCCAATACGTTTTGGAGTAGCATTATCTAATCTATATGAGAAGAATTTATCATTATCTCTAACCGTACAGAAATCAACAATTTTGATGTTATCTTCTAGTATACCACATTTTTTCAACAATTCTTTATTCAATTGCCATAAATTTAAATAATATTTATCATCTTTTTCTTTATAATAATTCGGCACTTCTAAAGCAGCGAATTTCTCTATAAGATCATAAGAAACTTCATAGTTATCAACACTAACCGACGGTCCTATAATAGTCTTAATATTTTCTACTTTACAACCATATTTACCTGTCATAATATTCACCATTTTCCCGGCAATATTACCATATGTTCCTCGCCATCCTGCATGAGCTAAAGCAGCAACACTTTGCTTTTTATCATAGAAAACGACAGGTACACAATCAGCAGTAAAAATCAATAACGGTGTCGCAACCAAATTAGTAATTAACCCATCAGCTTCCTTCCCATTTTCATTAATATCAGAATCCGATTCGACAATACGCACATTCGCACCGTGAACTTGTGTGTTAAAGACTATATTTTTATGATTAAAACCATATTCATCAGAGAATCTTTTCATATCCTCACTATTTTTCGCATCAACCTTTCTATTGGTAAATGCTATTTTTATATTGTCATCATTAATTAAATATCCATCAACTATCTCTATCATAATAACCTCCTAAATTAACGCTAATATTATTATACACAAAATATAAGTCTATGTCCCATTTCTCTACTCTATAAAACGGTTATTATCTGTACCTTCTCCATGTCCTTAATTCAAAATTCAACTAAAAAATAGGAATCTGAAAGATATCTATCTTTCAGACTCCTACTTAACATTTATCTTATTCTTCTACTAAATCTAAGTAAACTTTTTTACTAAATGTTGTTGAATTTAATACAGTACGAATTGCGTTAATCACTGTACCTTTTTTCCCTATTATACGCCCACAATCTTCTGGGTGAACTGTTAAAATGTAGTGTTCGCGTGCATTTTTAACAAATTTTTCGATTTTGATTTCATCTTTATGCTCAACGATTTCACTAACAATACTATAAATTAATTCTTCCATGTGTCTCTCCTTATTTAGCTACGATATTAACTAATCTTCCAGGAACAACGATTACTTTCATAACTTGTTTTCCTTCGATTAATTCTTTTACTTCTTCATTAGCTAGAACGATTTGCTCTAATTCAGCTGGTGTTAAATCTTTCTTAACGTCTAATTTTGCCTTAACTTTACCCATAAGTTGAACTACGATTTCTACAGTATCACTTACAAGTTTACTTTCATCAAATGTTGGCCATGGTACGTATGAGATTGATTCAGTGTTACCATAAACTTCCCACATTTCTTCAGCAAGGTGAGGTGCAAATGGAGCAAGAAGTTGGATAAATCCTAACGCATATTTACGAGGAATATATTCAGCTTTGTAACAGTCATTTACAAATACCATAAGTTGAGAAATAGCTGTATTAAATCCTAGAATTTCGATATCTTCAGATACTTTCTTAACAGTGTAGTTATAGCTTACTTCTAATTCTGCATTATCTTTATCTTGAACTTTGTCATTTACTTTACCAGTTTCTTCATCTACGAATAGACGGTATACTCTATCTAGGAAACGACGAGATCCATCTAGACCATTTTCACTCCATGCGATCGAAGCATCTAATGGCCCCATGAACATTTCATACACACGTAATGTATCAGCACCGTGAGATACGATAATATCATCAGGGTTAACTACATTACCTTTAGATTTAGACATTTTTTCTGGACGACCATCTTTACCTTCAGCAAGAATCATACCTTGGTTAAATAGTTTTTGGAATGGCTCACGACTTGGTACTAAACCTAGATCGTAAAGTACTTTGTGCCAGAAACGAGCATATAGTAAGTGAAGTACCGCATGCTCTGCTCCGCCGATATAAACATCTACAGGTAACCAGTATTTTAATTTCTCTGGATCAGCAAACATTTCATCATTGTGTGGATCAATGTAACGTAAGTAGTACCAACAAGAACCAGCCCATTGAGGCATTGTGTTAGTTTCACGTTTACCTTTTTTACCAGTTTCAGGATCTACTACATTTAACCACTCTTCGATATTCGCAAGTGGAGATTCCCCAGTTCCTGATGGTTTAATGTTGTCAGTTTCTGGAAGTAATAATGGAAGTTCACTATCAGGTACAGTAGTCATAGTACCATCTTCCCAGTGGATGATTGGAATTGGTTCTCCCCAGTAACGTTGTCTTGAGAATAACCAGTCACGTAGTTTGTAGGTAACTTTACTACGTCCAACTTTATTTCCTTCTAAGAATTCAATAACTTTTGCGATAGCTTCTTCGTTATTTAATCCATTGATAAAATCAGAGTTGATGTGTTTACCATCACCGTAGAATGGTACAACAACTTCTCCATTATCTTCGATAACAGCTTTGATCGGTAGGTTGAACTTAGTCGCAAACTCATAATCACGCTCATCATGCGCAGGAACAGCCATAACAGCTCCAGTTCCGTAGCTTGCTAGGACGTAGTCCGCAATCCAAAGTTCTACTTTTTCACCATTTACAGGGTTAATCGCATAAGCTCCTGTGAATACTCCTGTTTTATCTTTGTTAAGGTCTGTTCTTTCAAGGTCAGACTTACGTTTAACGATATCAAGGTACTCCTCAACAGCAGCTCTTTGTCCTTCTGTAACGATTTCTTCAACAAGTTTGTGTTCAGGTGCAAGTACACAGTAAGATACACCGAATACAGTATCAGCACGTGTAGTGAATACTGTGAATGCTTTGTCAGTTCCTTCAATTTTGAAATCAATCTCAGCACCAACAGATTTACCAATCCAATTACGTTGCATAGCTTTAAGACTTTCTGGCCAATCAAGAATATCTAAATCAGCAAGAAGTTTTTCAGCGTAATCAGTAATTTTAAGTACCCACTGACGCATAGGACGACGCTCTACAGGGTGTCCTCCACGCTCAGATTTACCATCAATAACCTCTTCATTAGAAAGAACTGTTCCTAATGCTGGACACCAGTTTACAGGTACTTCATCAACATAAGCAAGTCCTTTTTCATAAAGTTTTTTGAAGATCCATTGAGTCCATTTGTAATACTTAGGATCTGTTGTATTTACTTCACGATCCCAATCATAAGAAAATCCTAATTCTTTTATTTGGCGACGGAACGTGTCGATATTAGTTTTTGTAAAGTCTCTTGGGTCATTACCAGTATCTAATGCATATTGCTCAGCTGGTAATCCGAATGCATCCCATCCCATTGGATGTAGTACATTGTATCCATTAGCTCTTTTATATCTACTTAAGATATCAGTAGCCGTATATCCTTCTGGGTGACCTACGTGAAGTCCAGCTCCTGATGGATAAGGGAACATATCTAATGCATAAAATTTCTCTTTTGTATGATCATCTAATGTTTTGAATGTTTTATTTTCATCCCAATATTTTTGCCATTTTTTTTCTATAACTCGGTGGTTATATACCATAATTTAAGCACACTCCTTCGCTTTCAAGTTCTCTAAGTTATAGTATACCAATTTTAAAGACTTTTAGCAACAACTGAAAGAATTTAATATGAAATTATTGGTATTATTTAATACATAAAAATAAGGATACCTCATAGAAAATGATTTTTACAAATCAAAATTTTTGAGATACCCTTTTTATAATTATTTACACCTTACTAACCAATCTGTACAAATGCTCCACCAATGCTAGTATCATATGGGTCTGTACTTCTTTGATTCCAAATAGTATTAACATCATACCATCTTCCAGTAGTGTTAACATTATCTGGATCCATCGCTTTTGTTTTACCATTACTATATCCACTTAAAACAATAGCATGAGTCAATCCACCTCTTGCAAAAATTCCATTTCCTACAGCAGCGAATACAGGTTTTCCACTTTGAAGTGCAGCTATAAGTTGTTCTTTACTAGTAATAACTGAATAACTATATCCATAAGCATTGATAGCATATACTACCCCTTTACCTGATGTTCCTAACTCTCTAACGTTCATTTCATTTGTGTGATTATAAATCGTTTCAGCAACTGAAGTTGGTAGTACTTTTTGCCCTAATCCACTAAATACCATTGCTAATGATGTAGGTGCACATCCACTTTGTGCCATCGTTCCAATACCAAATCTTTTATTACGCCAACGGTAGTCTCCTTGATAGTATTGCGGCATATTTAAAGCTGCCGTAGTTTTATTGTCACCTTTAGAATAATTAGGAATCCATGCTCCATTACTTCCTACATAATAACGACCATTATCTACCCAGCTGTTTGTCGCCATTTTTCCATCAGCTCCTAGCCAGTAGTTTCCTGCCCATTTATTTCGTGCTAGTGTTCCATCTGTGTTGTAGTAGTACCATACGTTGGATTCTTTTACCCAACCTGTTTTCTTCTCTTCTTGGCGTTTAGCATCTTTTACCCATGCTCCATCATTTCCTACATAGTAACGATTGTTATCTACCCATCTGTTTGTTGCCATTCTTCCATCGGCTCCTAGCCAGTAGTTTCCTGCCCATTTGTTTCTCGCTAATGTTCCATCTGTGTTGTAGTAGTACCATGTGTTCGCTTCTTTTACCCAACCTTGTTTCTTCTCTTCTGGGCGCTTAGCATCTTTTACCCATGCTCCATTTGCTCCTACGTAGTAACGACCATTATCTACCCAAGCATTTGTCACCATTCTTCCATCGGCTCCTAGCCAGTAGTTTCCTACCCATTTATTTACTACTAGACTTCGGTTATTGTAGTAATACCAAGCATTTCCTGACTGCACCCATCCTTGTTTTGTTGCTTTCGATGTCACTTGGTTTTGAGTTGCTGTAGCTTGATTTTGAGATCCTTTTACCCACGCTCCGTTTGCTCCTACGTAGTAACGACCATTGTCTACCCACGCATTTGTCGCCATTTTTCCATCAGCACCTAGCCAGTAACTTCCTGCCCATGAATTTCTTACCAGTGCTCCTTTTTGGTTATAGAAATACCATGCATTTCCAGTTTTCACCCAACCTTGTGCAGCTTGAGCGTCATTGCTAACTACTGCATTGACAGCAATTGGTGTAGCTAATACAGTCAATAAACTTAATCCTAATTTCATTTTATTTTTCGTCATAATACACTCTTCCTTAGCTATTTATTTTAAAAATTTCATTACTAATTTTACAATAAATTAATAAGTTACTCAAGTAAAATCTTAACATTTTATAAGAAATAAAGACTTTCTGAAATCAAATATAATTTCAAAAAGTCAATTTTAACAATGTTATTTTCCTATAGCAGTAAACAAACCACCTAGCATTGTATCACTAGCAGCATCGCTTCTTTGGTTCCAAATCTCATTTATATCATACCATTTTCCAGTTGCATTCGTATTATATGGATCCATAGCTTTTACTTTCCCATTATCATATCCTGATAAGACAATAGCATGCGTAGCATATGCACTTCTTATTCTACCTTTACTTGTAGTATTCTACGATTCCATCTACAATTCCATCAGCTAGTTTTTCTTGATATTCATTAGTTTTGATTTTGCTTACTTCCTCTTGATTGTCAATAAATCCTAATTCAACTAAGATAGAAGGAATAGATGTTTCACGAAGGACAGCAAATGTTTCTCTTTTTACACCTCTATCGTATGCTCCTGTTTTACTTACTAGACTTTGTTGTATTTTTTGCGCTAATTTTCTACTCTTTTCTAATCTTTCCGGATCATTATGTTTATCCTTATTTATAGCAGGAGTATACTCTGGACGATCCTTATAATAATATGTTTCTATACCATAAGAAGCTCCTCTACCTCCAGCATTAAAATGAATACTTAAAAACATGTCCGCATTAGATTTATTAGCTTGATCAGCACGACTTACTAAACCTACATCTTTATCAGTATTTCTACTTGTTAATACTGAATAACCTAAAGAGGCAAGACGGCTACTCACTTTATTATATACACTAAGGGTTAAATCTTTTTCTCTTACACCATTAGCGACTGCACCTGAATCACTTCCACCATGCCCAGGATCTAAGAAAATAGCACGTTTAGTGTTTTTATCTCTTGATGCATCTTTTACCCATGCTCCATTTGATCCAACATAATAACGACCATTATCTACCCAGCTGTTTGTTGCCATTTTTCCATCAACTCCTAGCCAGTAGTTTCCTGCCCATTTATTTCGTGCTAATGTTCCATCAGTATTGTAGTAGTACCATGTGTTTGCTTCTTTTACCCAACCTGTTTTCTTCTCTTCTTGGCGTTTAGCATCTTTTACCCATGCTCCATCATTTCCTACATAGTAACGATTATTATCTACCCAACTGTTTGTTGCCATTCTTCCATCGGCTCCTAGCCAGTAGTTTCCTGCCCATTTGTTTCTCGCTAATGTTCCATCTATGTTGTAGTAGAACCATGTGTTCGCTTCTTTTACCCAACCTTGTTTCTTCTCTTCTGGGCGCTTAGCATCTTTTACCCATGCTCCGTCAGTCCCTACATAGTAACGATTGTTATCTACCCAGCTGTTTGTTGCCATTCTTCCATCAGCTCCTAGCCAGTAGTTTCCTACCCATTTATTTACTACTAGACTTCCGTTATTGTAGTAATACCAAGCATTTCCTGATTGTACCCAACCTTGTTTTGTTGCGTTCGATGTCACTTGGTTTTGAGTTACTGTAGCTTGATTTTGAGCTCCTTTTACCCACGCTCCGTTTGCTCCTACGTAGTAACGACCATTATCTACCCACGCATTTGTCGCCATTTTTCCATCAGCTCCTAGCCAGTAACTTCCTGCCCATGCATTTCTTACAAGTGTTCCTTTTTGATTATAAAAATACCATGCATTTCCAGTTTTCACCCAACCTTGTGCAGCTTGAGCGTCACTACTAGCTACAGCATTAACCGCAATTGGTGTAGCTAATACTGTTAATAAACTTAATCCTAATTTAACCTTATTTTTTCTCATAAAATATTCCTTTAACTCCTACTCTAAAAATAAATATATTCCATATATTGTATTATATTTTCAACTATTTTTCAAAGAAATATAATAAATGTAACAGATTCTTAATATTACTCTCATTTTTATTGACACTTACTCTTACTTTTTATAAAATTAATATATAAAATTATAGGAAGGACTCGCTTTGCGAGAGAATTATACTATGACTAAAAAAATACTTGTTACAGGTGGAGCAGGATTTATCGGATCACACACTTGTATAGAATTATTAAACAATGGAAATGAAGTAGTTGTCGTTGATAACTTATATAACGCAAATAAAAAAAGCTTAGAAGTTGTAGAAAGAGTAACTGGTAAAAAAGTAACTTTCTATGAAGTTGATATTCGTGATGAAGCTAAATTAGATGAAGTATTTGAAAAAGAAGGAAATATCTACGGAGTTATTCACTTCGCTGGATTAAAAGCAGTTGGTGAATCTTGCCAACTACCTTTAAAATACTATGATAACAATGTTGCTGGAACTACAACTTTATGTCGTGTTATGGAAAAACATAACTGTAAGAATATAATCTTCAGTTCATCAGCTACAGTATACGGAGATCCTCATGCATTACCAATTAAAGAAGATTTCCCATTATCTGTAACTAATCCATATGGACGTACTAAACTAATCTTAGAAGAAATCTTAGGAGATGTTTACGCAGCCGATAACGAATGGAACGTAGTACTACTTCGTTACTTCAATCCTATCGGGGCACATGAATGTGGGGATATTGGAGAAGATCCAACAGGAATTCCAAACAACCTACTTCCATACGTTATGCAAGTAGCTGTAGGAAAATTAGAAAAAGTTAATGTCTTCGGTAACGACTTCGATACACATGATGGTACTGGAGTACGTGACTATATCCACGTAGTAGACCTAGCTCGTGGTCACGTGGCAGCCCTTAAAAAATTAGAGAAAGGTAACGGACTATCTAAATATAACCTAGGAACAGGAATCGGATATTCTGTACTAGATATCATTAAGAGTGCTTCAGCAGCTGTTGGACGCGACTTACCTTACGTTATCGCACCACGTCGTGCTGGTGATATCGCAGCATGTTACGCTGATGCTACAAAAGCAAAAGAAGAACTTGGATGGGAAGCTCAGTACGATGTAAAACGTATGTGTGAGGACTCTTGGAGATGGCAAAGTAAACATCCAAACGGTTTTGCTGAATAATATAATTTAATAAATGAATTAATATAAAATGAGTGTCTAATTAATACTTAGACACTCATTTCTTTTATTTAGATATCACCATAAATGGTCCACCTACAGAATTGTCTTCTGGTGCCATACTACGCTGACTCCAAATATCATCAATATTGTACCACTTATTAGTTTTTTCTGGATTATCTGGATCTACCGCATGAGTCTTACCATTTTGATACCCACTTAGAATAATTGCATGCGTAGAATATCCTTTTACAAAAATACCATGACCAACAGAACCAAACACAATATTTCCATTTTTTAACGCTGCTTTTAAATCATCTTTAGAATTAATCACACGATAATTACATCCCCAGTGCTCAATTGCTGCAGCTGCTCCATCACTAGAAGTTCCTACAAACATAGTATTCATTTCTGTAGACGTATTATAAATATAATCAGCAACCTGCACAGGTGTAACCTCTTCTTTCAATACTGATAACACCATAGATAAAGATGTAGGAACACATCCTGATATTTTCATATTAGATATACCATATCTCTTAGATCCCCACCTAGCATCCGCTTGATAATATTGAGGAAGTTTCACAGGTTTCACAGATTCTTTACCTGTAGCATCATTCATTATGCTATCTTCTGAAGTAAAAGACTCCACTTTGTCCCTTTGTTCTTTTAGTAAATCTGCTTTAACATCACTAAAACTAGTCAACAATAAACTACCTACAAGAATCATACTTATTCTTCTCTTCATAAACCTGTCACCTCCTACATTTCGTCTAAATTTATTTACAATTATACTATTTTTAACTAACAAAAACAAATAGGAGTACCTCAAAACTGATAATTTTTTGAACTTAATCAGCTCGAAGCACTCCTATATATTTTATTCCATATTATTTAGACATCAACTTCCTATAAAACTCCTCTATTGACTCTTACTATGATAATCTTTCTTCCAACTAAATCCTTTTACTAGCCCTACTAAAGTTCCCCATCCATAGCTAAAATGAACTAAGAATAGTAAAAACGGAATTAATAATAAAGTTGCATTAAACTTGTTATTAATTATAGTCATAATTGTAACAAGAACTGTAAATAATCCATAGGAAACTCCAAGAAGTATTGCGAATATCTTCGTTAATGGTAACATCAACAAACTAAAGATTATACCTAAAACAAAGACTAAAGGTACAAAGTGGAAAATTGAGAAAGCCTTAGGGTATACATGACTCACTTTACCAATCCAATACCCATTAGAATACTTTTGTTTTAACATTCTTTTTACAGTAGGTCTAGTGTATTGATATGATAATATATCATTACTATATCGAATTTTATAACCATTTTTTCTAATTCTGTAATGCAATTCATTATCTTCTACACGTCCAACTTGTTCGTCTAATAAACCTATCTTATCAAAAATTTCTTTTCGATACATTCCTTGGAATACAGAACTTACATATTTTTTAGAAGTTTCTTTTCGATAATTAGCTATACCACTACCAAACATATTTTCTTCAACTAGCAACAGCGTTTTACTTAAAGCATCCTCATTTTCTATAATATTAGGTCGTGGTCCACCACAAACATCTTCTCCACTTTCTATAACTTTAACATTATTTTCTATAAAATTCTCCGTTATATGTGAGTGACAATCTACCTTAAGTATACATTCTCCCCTCGCAGCTCGAATCCCAACATTCATACCCGCTGACAAAATAACCTTAGGATTTTTCAGTAAAACTACATTAAAGAAATCATGATTACTCTCTTTAAATTCTTGTAAAATAGCCCAGCTATTATCCTTCGACATTCCATCAATAAAGATAAGTTCGATATTCTCATGATTATATGTTTGATTTTTAAAATCTTCAATTAATCTTGGTAAAAATTTTTCTTCATTTAAAAGTCCGATTACAACCGAAACTAACATAATTTTCTCCTTACCAAAAAGGAAGCTAGATTAAAATAACCTAGCCACATCCTTTTTTTATCTATCTTTTCTTCCTAATTTTTCATTAGCACTGAACATTATACTTGCAATAGATTCTCCCCAATACGGAGCTGTTGCATAGTTAACATTCATTCCTCGTGCTTTATTTCCTAAGTATGCACCATTTGCTGGATATCCTGTGTTACTTAAGTAGTTACGGTCAATCCAACGTGCTGCACCTAGAATACCGCTATCTACATCATCAAATTTTGTCGCAGAAGTATAAGGTGTGCTATCGTAAGCAGCAATTCCAAAGAAATTATTTTTATCTTTAGCTATTTTACTTCTTCCCCATGCACTCTCAAGGGCACTATGAGCAACTAAATAAAGTGCATTAACTCCATATCTTTGTTCAGCAGCCTTAAATGTAGCACCTTTTCCAGCAAGCTTACTATCATTAGCTCCCATCAAACTATACAATCTGTTGATATCAGCAGCAGTATAGTTAGATCTTGATTTTAAATTAGAAAATTGGAAAGGATGATCTAATTTAAATGATCCAAAGTTAATTCCATCAGCAGAATAATAAGATTTTCCTACTTGCATATTTGGATTGTGGTAAGCTACCATTACCCTGTTGTACGCTGAATATCTGTGATATACATATTTACCATCACTTACATAGTCAGGGATGAATGTTGTACTAGAGTTAACAGCTGCAACTTGTCCTGAATTTACATAACCTGTAATTCCAGCTACTTGTACAGGGATTCTTCCATTCGCAGTAGCTCTGTTATCTCTAAATAAGATTGTATCTTTTGAAACGTGAGATAAGATTCTACCATTAGCATCATATACAGGAATATATAGTGAAGTTACTTTGTAGTATCCAGAATAAGAAGTGTTAGTCGCATTCTCAGATTTAGAAGCTGTTCTGTCTTCTCCTTTTACCCATGCTCCATTGTTTCCTACATAATAGCGATTGTTATCCACCCAACTATTTGTTGCCATTCTTCCATCGGCTCCTAACCAGTAGTTTCCTGCCCATGCATTTCTCACTACTGATCCATTTTTATAGTAGTACCAAGAACCACTCTCTTTTTGCCATCCTGACTTGTTTGAATAGTTTTTAATCCATACTCCATCAGTTCCTACATAGTAACGATTGTTATCTACCCAGCTGTTTGTTGCCATTCTTCCATCGGCTCCTAGCCAGTAGTTTCCTGCCCATGCATTTCTCACTACTGATCCATTTTTATAGTAATACCAAGAACCACTCTCTTTTTGCCATCCTGACTTGTTTGAATAGTATTTAATCCATGCTCCATCATTTCCTACATAGTAACGATTATTGTCTACCCAGCTATTTGTTGCCATTCTTCCATCGGCTCCTAGCCAGTAGTTTCCTGCCCATGCATTTCTCACTACTGATCCATTTTTATAGTAGTACCATGTATAGCCTTCTTTCACCCAACCACTTTTCACTGTTGTAGTATGTTGAGCTCCTTTCACCCATGCTCCGTCAGTTCCTACATAGTAACGACCTCCATCTACCCAAGCATTTGTCGCCATTCTTCCATCGGCTCCTAGCCAGTAGTTTCCTATCCAAGCATTCGCTACGACCTTCCCATGGTTATAGAAGTACCAAGCATTACCAACTTTTGTCCAACCTTGTTTAGTTTCACTCGCTGTTGTTTGGTGTTGAGCTCCTTTTACCCACACTCCGTTACTTCCTACATAGTAACGACCTCCGTCTACCCAAGCGTTTGTCGCCATTCTTCCGTCGGCTCCTAGCCAGTAGTTTCCTGCCCATGCGTTTCTTACTAATGTTCCATTTTGATTATAAAGATACCAGGCATTACCACTTCTTACCCAGCCTTGTGCTGCTTGAGCGTCATTACTTGCTACTGTATTAACTGCGATCGGTGTAGCTAGTACTGTTAACACTCCTAATCCTAATTTAAGTTTATTTCTTCTCATTCTTAATATTCCTCTGTACTCATATTTATGCACTAATAATTATACCATATTCCCAGTATATTTAAGGTTACAAATCGGTTATTTTTTATTACATATATATTACAAAATAGCAAGAAATATTATTACTTAATCTCCATAATAAAAAAGAATGGAGATTATTTCTCACATTCTTCTTTTAGTATTTCTTCTAATTTTTTATAGTCTTTAACACTATCAATTTCATAGATACTATTAGGTTCTAATTCTTCTACATAAACATCTAATTTTTCGATATTATCTTTAACCATGTTATCCCAGTATAAGTTCATAAATTCATTACTCTCATAAGCTTTATCAATAAAACTTACAATCTTCTCTGCAGTTTTCTCATCCCAGAAAGATACTCCACTTAAGATTCTTCCAGCTTTGCTATCTACGATAATATCTTGAACTTTATAATCATCTCCATAGATTAAGAACCACTCGTTTTCACAATCTTCACGATACACGCTGAAATATGTTGAACGATCGATATCCGCTCTAAACATATTTTTAAACAAATAGTTATCCGCATCGATTACATAACTATCTGCCAAGTACTCTTTTACTAAATATAGCGAATAAAAATTATTGTACTCAGAATATTTTTCATTGAATACAAGATTAACATTGTACTTCTCTTTTAAATAATCGAATTGCTCATGTAGATAACCGACAACTACGATTATGTCATCTATTCCTTTTTCTTTTAAAAATTCTATTTGATACTCCACAAGAGGCTTATCTTTAACTTTTATCAAAGCCTTTGGAGTATTATCCGTCATAGGTCTAAGACGCGTGCCTAACCCTGCGGCTAATATAATTGCTCTCACTATTTTGTTACTCCTCTCTCACAATAACATACACCCCTAATATTATAATAAGTGATGTTACTACTAATTGCACATTTACTGCTAATCCTACAAAAATCATAGAAAAGATTATTGTCCAAACAACATAACTAACATTTAGCCCAGTTGCTTTCGCTGGTTCTAATCTATTAATAGCCATGTAATATAAAATATAAGATACCATATTACTCACAACGAAGAAAACAATAAGTCCTCCGAACTTAACATCAAGACTAGTTTCAATTCCTAATCCGTTAAATAAAATTATTACTAAATATGCTAAAAATGATGTCACCTGACGAATTAATAACGTCTCAAGCTCATTTAAATTATTTTTCATCGCATATGAACTTAGAACACTCTCACTACCCCATGCAATAGCACAGATTAACGCAAACATGAATCCAAGGTAGAATGATTCAACCTGTTCACTCTTATAACTTTGGATAAAAATACCAACAATAATTAGTGCTATACCAATAATAGTTTTTGATGAAACTTTATTTTTTAAAAATATCACAGCTAGTATTACCGACACCGCTGGATAGATAGCTGTTATCGAAGAAGTAAGACCACTTCCTATATACTTCACCGCATATAAGTTACACTGCATTCCAATAGGCCCGGCAAGAAGCGCACCTATAATAACACTAATGCTTTTTATATTCGTAAAAATTTTAAAATTGATTCGTTTATACTTAACTAATATAATCGCCAAAAGGACAAAAATACTAATAAAATCATGGATTACCGCGACTGCAAAAGGCGAAACATTATACAATGAAAATATATACGCACTTATTGCAAGACCTAATCCCCAAAACAACCCTGATAATAAACCTGCTGATACACCTATTTTATTTTTCATAACTTTCTACATACTCTTTCAAATTTTTTAATGCTCTTAAATATCTGTCTTTTCCATAAGTTCCAAAGTCTGCACCTTGTTCTTCTTTATAAATCGTCCACAGACTCCATAAGAAGTCTTGAAGTATTTTATAAACCATAATCTTCGCTACGCTAACAGGAGTATTTTCACTAAAATAATATTTGAAAAACTCACCTTCTTCAGCCTTTCTGAAATTAGATTCTAAAAATAACGCAGCTAAATCCCACATTGGATCATTCATTGAAGAATACTCCCAATCAATAAGATACACTCGACCATTTTCATCTTCGATAAAATTCTCAGGAACAAGATCAATATGACATGATTTCTTGTCCACACCAATTTCTTCTAGGTGTTTCTGTAAAGAGAATATTTTCTCCCTTATCTTGTCATAATAAGGATAATTAATATTACCTTCTATCAAGTCCTCATATTTTCTAATCTCATCAAAAATTTTAAATTCACCTTCAAGAATTTTTCCAGAACTGTGCACTTTTTTAAGAATATTAGCAACATCCTCTTTTTTTGATTTTAAATAATGCGCATCAAAAGTAGTCGCATTTTCAATATATTCATTTACTTTGATTCCAGATTCAATATCAAAAATATAATTTTTAACATCTAGTTCTAAATCCGCAAGATTTGCAAGATTATTTTTCTCCGCAATCCTGTTGATTAACTTATCCGTCCCTTTACCAAAGAATTTAACTATATATTTATTATTTGTTGTTTCTACTAGGTAATTACTATTAGTCATACCTCCTAGTTGCTCTACTTTTACTATTTCTTCTGATTCAGTAAGTAATTTTTTTATCTTACTTTTTATTAATTGTTTCAATGTAAAACCTCTTTTCAACATTACAATATTACTTATCATTATAACATAAAATATGATAACTCATAGTCTTTTTACTATATTTTTTCAATATAATAAAATTAGGATAAAATAAACATTCTATCCTAAACTCAATTTCTAAAATATATTAAACAGCTTTTATAAGCTTCTTTTCAATAACAATTATTAATTGTTTTATAAGATACGCAAAAATAATGCTAACTAATAATACAACAACCGTATAGATTACATCATTAACTGGCGATGAAATAAAAAACTTACCAAGATAATGCATAACTAAACCATGTAACATATATATTTCAAATGATATATTTCCTAAAAAATCCAGATATTTATTCGAAAAGTTAAATTTATTTGTTAACAATAAAAAATACACTACGAAAACCATTGTACACAGATTCCCAACTATTCCGTAATAAACATACTTATTTGTAATTCCAATATTTTTCATAATAGCTTCATAATGATGAAATGCGTACATCAGTATACTAAATGTAACTAGAAAAACAAATTAATTTTTCTCAATAAATTTATCTATAGAAACCCTATTTTTCATCCAAAATACACCTAATAAGAACGCCATATACTAACATATTCCCAATCCCCATGATTCTGATACGCTTTCCAAAAAATATAAAGTAATGTCAAAACTGTTGGCATATAAAACGAACTTTTTGAATCTTTCATTTTAAAAGAAACATAGAAAATAACATATAGAACTATTATACTATTGACAAACCAACCATTATAAATTATATTGCTGTGGTCTTTCCAAAAAGATAAGAAAAAAATCTACATTAACAACTTCTCCTAATGTCGCTCTATAAAATACATAAATAACTATAAAAACAGTAAACGGTATAAATATTCTAGCCAATCTTTTTCTTAAAAAGTTTTCCTTATAATTTACATTGTTACTATACTGAAAATACAGTCCATAACCAGATAGAAAGAAAAACAAAGCAACAATATATCTTCCCATATATTCAAAATTCGAAAAATTTTCACCAGTAGTAATTTTTTGAGAGAGATGATGAAAAATTATAAATAAAGCTAAAAGACCTTTTAGGGATTTCGTTGATTTATTACTTAAATAATCAACATCTGTTTTCGGTATAAGATAAACAAATAATGAAATTAATAATAATATAAAAATATCCACTATGTTCTCCTTTTTAAAATCTTAAAAATATCATTTGAATTAAAATTTATATGGGAGTGACTCAAAAATCGTGATTTCGTAGAAATGATGTGTACCCAGAATTCTGGACACATATATATTTAGTTTAGACAAGTGGATGTTATCCTGTATTGTACAGGAGGCATCCATTTTGTTTTTGATTGAATTCTCTTGTTGTTGTAATAATTTATATATTCAGATACAGCTTTACTAAACTCTTCAAATGACATATAAACCTTTTCATAACCATAATATATCTCCGTCTTCATTCTTCCAAAAAGTGATTCCATGATACTATTATCATAACAATTTCCCTTTCTAGACATCGATTGAATGATTCCATGTTTTTTTAACTCACTTCTATAGTGTGAATGTTGATACTGCCACCCTTGATCAGAATGCATAATTAATCCTTCTGTATTTGGAAATTTATTAAATGCTTGTTCTAACATCCTTTTTATCTGATCTAAATTTGGATGTAAAGATAAATCATATGATATTATTTCATTTGTATGCATATCTAGAATCGCTGAAAAATAGCACTTTCCCCATGAAAAATTGAATTGTGATACATCTGTAGTCCATTTCTGTAAAGGAGCAGTCGTACTAAAATCTCGATTTATTATATTATTAGCGACTTTTCCTACTGTTCCCTTATATGAATGGTATCTTTCTTTAGGAGTTTTCCCTTTCAATCCTTCTTTATGCATAAGACTTTGTACTCGTTTATGATTTACTTTAAAACCTCTATTAATTAGTTCATTGTGAACTCTACGGACACCATATAGTCCTTTATTTTCGGTAAAAATAATTTTAATTTCTTTTAACACTGGTTCATTACGAATAGCCTCAACATCTACTTCTTCCTTATTTACTAAATAATAATACGTTGATTTTGCCATTCCTATTTCTTGTAAAAGACATTTTAATTGATATCCTTTTTTTCTAAGTTCTTTGATGATTGCTGCTTTTTCGCCTTGAGTTGCGCAGCCCATTTTTCTCGCCTCAAGGCTATTAATTTTTTTATTATTTCTTTTTCCGCTTTAATATTTTCGATTTCCGTTTTTATAAATTTATTTTCTGCACGTAATCTAATTAATTCTTCTCTTTCTGATTCTTTTAATGGTTTAGGACTACTGTTTTCTTTCATGATAGGTACCTTTCTTGGTCTTTCTTTCTTTTCATCTACAAGTCCATTATAACCTTTTTCCTTATATTTTTGAACCCATTTATACAGTGTCCTATAGTTAATTCCATTGTCTAGTGCAACGGAATTATATGAATAACCAGCTAAAATTTTAGAAACTAATACTAGTTTTTCTTCTGGATTCCACTTCTTATTTTTTGTTTTATGTCGCAAGACACTTACTCCTAACGAATCAACCATTCTTTTCCATTTTCTAATAGTATCTTTAAATTTTCTAGTGGTTATTCCGTTCGGTGTTTCTGGATATTCCCCTCTTTCATACATCTCAACACATTTTACTTTAAATTCAAAACTATAACGCATAAAAATACCCCTTTCACTGGTTTGTCCAGTAAAAGGGGTATATATCAAAATCGATTTTTTTAGAGTCACCCCCGCACAGTTTATTAGATATCTAAAAAGCTTTTATAAAGCGATTTTAGATATCAATAAACCACTGCGTCTATGAGTTTTCATGTAAACTTTTTTTAAAAATCTAGTCTTTTGGGTCATTCCCAATATTTTTCAATTCTTCAGCACTTACCATTGTGACATAAAATTCAATAATTCAAAGTAATAATATCACTTAATCTAAACATCACAATATTTAAAGGTGACTGATAAATCTTTCTTAGTAGTTTTCATGAATCACCCTATTAATTTTATTCTATTATTTTAGTTGATTGATAGCAGAAATAGTCTTTTCTATATCTCCCACTTAAACACCGTTTTAAAGGCTGTATTCAAATCCGTTGCGAACACCCTATGAATGTCTTTAATATTTCTCACAGGTTGTTCAAGTTCAATAATATTCTTGAATCTTCTTTCAAATTTCTTGTTACTAAGCATCTCGATAGCTTTCTCAAAGTCGATTCTACCTGAACGTGATGAACCTATTAGTGTTAGTCCTTTTTCTAAGATGTCACGTGTGTTGATATTTACTTTGTATTCACTAACTCCCATTAGTACTAAGCTTCCTTGTGGTTTGATGTATTTGATTATGTCGTTTATCGCATAACCACTACCATCTCCACCGCAGCATTCTACACCATGATCGAAAGTCAAGTCTTCAGGAATATCATCTGTAATGTATCTTTCTTTTGCGAAACTGAATAGTTCTAATTTCTCCCAGTGTCGACCTATTACGATTATCTCACACTCTGGAAGAGTGTAGTTTATTATGTTCGCCATAACATAAGCTAGACTTCCATCACCAATTATCGCTATTCTATCTTTTTTACTATGTGAATTCTTTAAGAATCTATCCATAGCGTGCATACCTACACTTATGAACTCTGTAATAGCCGCAACAGAATCTTCCACATCGTTATAAGCTACTACTCTATCTTTAGGTAAAGCTACAAATTCTCTCATAAATCCATCAAATCCACTTGATAGGAAGTGTGTTCCTGGCATGTAGTTTTCATAAAACTCTTCATCACTTTGTCTTGGTGGTTGGTTAGGTATCATTACTACCTTTTGTCCCACTTTATACGTTCCTGTTGGATCTGCGATTACTATCCCTGCGCATTCGTGAATAAGTGCCATAGGTAGTTTTTTAGCTAGTACCTTAGGATCTCTTTTCCCTTGGTAGTATCTTTGGTCTGCGTGACATAGTGCCATATAGTTTGGACGGATGATGATTTTATCACCATCGTTTATATTCTCTTCGTTGTACTTTACATTAATAAACTTCGGTTTAATTAATTGATATATTTGATTTATCATATTACTCGTCCTCTATCATACTCTTAGCTATCTTAAGGTCAGTTACTGTAGTTATTTTAATATTAGAGTATTCTCCCTTAGCTAGTGCTACTTTTTTCCCTTTTATAACGAATATCTTACATGCATCGGTAAGTATTTGTTTTTCTTCTTTATCTAATGAGTTATATAGGTTTAGGAAATCTAAACATTTGAAACTTTGAGGTGTTTGACCTTGGTAGTAGTGAGCTCTATTAGGAATACTAGAGATATATTCTCCATTTGTACTTTCAACGATTGTGTCTACTGCCTCTACTACTGTATCTACCGCATCACTTTCTTTAGCTAGGCGTATGTTGTCTTTAATAATTCTTAGTGTGATGAATGGGCGAACTGAATCATGAGTGACGATAATATCCTCATCAGTTAAAGGTTTATATTCATTAATTCTATTTATAATGTTTTCAATAGTTGTATTTCTATCAACACCACCAGGTGTAATAATGATTCTATCAGCAAACGCTGAAACATATTGTTCTACTAAGTCTTCAGCATGAGATACCCAATCTTCATGAACACCGACTACGATTCTTTCGATTTCAGGTTCTAATAAGAACTTCTCAATTGTGTGAATAAGTATTGGTTTTTTACCTAATTCTAGGAATTGTTTTGGCATATTGCTTATTCCCATTCTAGTTCCTGTTCCACCAGCTAATATTCCTGCGTATATCATTTTATTCTCCTTTAAAATCTATTTTTTAATATTCTATCTATTTTATTATATCATAGAAAAACTATAAACATCAAAAATCTTCTATCTAGTCTGATTATTATAAGCCAATAAATTGAAAATATGTTATAATGTTAAATAGAATTTTAGAAAGGATTTCTTTTTATGAAAAACATAAAAGTTAATGCATTAGCAAGCTTAATGGTTAATGTACTAAACATAGTATTTCCATTAATCACTAATCCTTACTTAACTAGAATACTTAGCAAATCAAACTATAGCTATTTCAACACAGCAAATACCTGGGCTAGTTTTGTAATACCTCTTGCAGCCTTCGGTATATATAACTATGGTATTAGATCGATAAGTAAAGTTAAAGATGATAAAAACAAAATTA
Organism: Gemella haemolysans; assembly: GCF_012273215.1. Taxonomy (NCBI): domain Bacteria; kingdom Bacillati; phylum Bacillota; class Bacilli; order Caryophanales; family Gemellaceae; genus Gemella; species Gemella haemolysans. Next base: position 1,645,082 of record NZ_CP050965.1, read on the forward strand.
ACTACGTATTTTCAAAATTATTCTATATATCGGTAATTACTTCGATAACTATAACAGCCTTATATTTCATATTTATTAGTGTAGGAACTCATGAAACTGAAAATCTAAAAATATTATATTATATACTTGGAATTCAAGCACTATTTCAATTTTTAAATATTGAATGGATGAATGAAGCGTACGAAAACTACACATTTATTCTATATAAAACACTATTTATTAGAATAGCTATGTTAGTATCAATATTCGCATTTGTAAAAACAGAAGATGATATTATACCGTATGCAATTATAATGAGTGCTACTACTATCTTAAACTATCTACTAAGTTTCTTATGGATAAAAAGAGAAGTTTCATTTGTAAAAATCAAAATAAAAGACTTATTAACATCTACAAAAGCACTAACTACCATGCTATTATTAGCAAATGCTAATATGCTTTATACATTGCTTGATAGGATGTTTATTACAAAAGCTCCGAATGAAAACTATATTTCATACTACACTATAGCATCAAGTATAGTGATGCTTATAGCAGGGGTACTTAGCGGCGCATTAAATGTCAGCCTTCCTAGATTAGGTTATTACTTAGGAAAAAAAGACCACGACTCGTATGAATATCTAATTAGGCAAGGATCTTCCCTATTCTTCTTCCTAATGATACCTACAAGTATTGGTATAATGATTCTAGGAACATATGCAACTGTTATTTATTCATCAGACAAATACTTAGAAGCAGGAATCGTAACGAGTATCTTCGCCATTAGAACTATTATTTGGGCTATTGAGATGATACTAGGAAAACAAATTATATTTATCAATGACTTCGAAAGTAAACTAACTTCATTTTACTTCATCGGTGGTGGGTTGAACGTAATATTAAATTCTACATTATATTTCTGCAACATTTTCAAACCTGAATATTATATCGGAACAACAATTTTCGCTGAAGGACTAGTAGTATTATTAGAAATACAGTTTATTAAAAAACATAAGTTGATCAACTTATCTTCAGTATTTTCTTCGCTGTATAAATACCTTGTAGTATCACTTGGATTTATTCCAATTTACTTCATTTCTAAATTTACTTTCCGTGTTCATTCTTATGAAATAACACTAAGCATGCTGCTTATGGTTTGTACGGTTATAGCAATCTGTGGAATTTATTATTTAGTTGCTCTAATAATATTAAAAGATTCGACAATAAACTATGCCATAAATATGGTTAAAGGGAAAATTAAAAAGAATTAATAAAGGAGTATTTATGAAACTTTTAAAAACACTAATTATAACAACACTATTATTTATAACTTTTCTACCATCATCATATGCTAAAGCTAATGATAAATTACATATTATTACCGTAGCTGAATGGTCAGATGCTATGATACTAGAAAGTAATGGTCATTACGCTATGATTGATACAGGGGAGGATTTCTCGTATCCAGATGGTTCAGACCCTAGATACCCTGACAGAGAAGGAATAACAAAAGATAAAAAGAAAATTACCCAAGATAGGTTATTCGCTCATATAAAACAGTTGGGAATTAAAAAGTTTGATTTCATTATTATAACCCACTCACATTCAGATCATGTTGGTTCGGCACATGACGTACTAAAATCTATCCCAACAGAAAAACTATATATTAAAAAATATAGTGATGATAGAATTTCCGATAAAACTAGACTTTGGGATAATTTATACGGATACGAAAGAGCATTAAAGGCAGCAAAAGAAACTAATACTGAAATCATTCAAGATATCTCAGAAAAAGATTCACATCTAACTCTTGGAGATATTAAAATCGATCTACTGAATTATGAAAATGAATACGAAAGTGATGGTTCTTTAAAAAAAGTATATGATGACAATTTGAATTCTATCTTGGCAATAGTAAACATTAATAATACTAGAATTTTCCTAGGTGGAGATTTAGAAAATACTGAAAGACACCTTGAAGAAAAATATGGACCATTAATCGGTCAAGTAGATGTTATGAAATTTAATCATCATGTAGAAACAACAAAATCAAATACAAAAGAATTTGTGGATAAACTTAATCCTAAAAAAATTATTAAAACAGGTATTAGACCTGTAGAAGAAAAATATGCTGAATATCTAAAACAAAAAAATATCAGCATTATAAATGCTGGTCAACTAGATAGAGCAGCAATTTCTTTAGAGTTTAATAATGGAGACGTAAAAGATATTTCTAATGATTATCCTCACTATGGATTTTATAATGAAAATAATATATTAAAATTTAAAAATTGGAAAAATGAAGCCCCTGAAGATGGCTGGACACAGCACAACGACAATTGGTACTATTTCTTCGATTCAGGTACTGTTGCTGTAGGTTGGAAATATCTTGATAACAAGTGGTTCTACTTTAACAATGATGGCTCTATAAAAACAGGAATAGTTAAAGATAACAATAACTTCTACTACATAGATAAAAATAACGGAATGTTAACAGATTCTTGGAAAGAAATTGATTCAACTTCAAAATATTATTTCAAAAAAGATGGAAGTGCAGCAAAAAATGAATGGGAAAACTTCTATCATTTTGAAGCTGATGGAACTTTAAGTAAAAATAAATGGATTGGTTTCCTTCATGTGAATAACGAAGGAAAAATAAGTTTCTCTGATTATAAAAACTATCCATTATTCATAATATCATTATTAATAATTTGTTATTTAGGATATAGCATTAAAAACAAAAAGCATCGTGATTCTTAAAATCACGATGCTTTTTTACTTGAAAATACTTGATTTCTTATTTGTTTTATCGGGAAATTAAATATATTTTGGGATAATATTATACTTAAAATAACCGCAATTACAAGAAAAGCTATTTTACCTTTTACACCATAATGGAATATATTAGAAATTCCAAATAACTTATTCAACGTATAATATATGTGCATATGCCAAAAATACACATTTATAGAATTTTTTCCCATATCTGTGATCAAGCCAAGTCTTTTATTAGGCATAAGCATAATAAGAGAGAAACCTATACTAAAAGATATGATATAGCTCGCTAGTCTCACTAATGGAGCGTAACTCATTATCTTTGGGAAAAATGGATTTCTCCCTGTAAACAGATATCTTAACCCATATATTCTATCTACTTCATAAATACATAATCCTAACCAAACTAAAACTATAACTCCTGCTAAGAATTTATATTTAGAATTTTTATCTTTAAAACTTACTATATCGAAGTTTTGTAATAATACCCCACTCAAAAAGAATGGGAAAAATATTATTATCCTTGATAAGTATAAGAAATCTCCTATTCCTGGATCATACCCTACAAAACAAGCCAATACGATCGAAAACACTAAAATATATTCCTTGTTCTGTTTCTCAATTATTTTTAAAATTACCATATATGCCGCCAAGGCAAACATAAACCATGAAAGCCCACCATCCCATAACAGGAAAAATTCAACTTTCACCGTACCTAGTAATCTTTCCACTATTGCTGAAACTATTTTATACGCAAAACCAATACTTATAAAAAATATAGCTTTGGCTGTAATATTCTTATTCTTGAACATCAATCCAGCTATAAAAATAAACAGCGGAATATGAAACGAATAAATAAATAAAAATATACTATCATAAATATTAGATAAACCAGTAAATTGATCTACAAAATGGCCTATCACAACACATGTTACAAGGAAAAACTTCAGATTATCCCATAATGCTATTCTATTTCCCATAAAATTATCCTCTAACTTACTTTCCTTTATGTAAAATAACCTCAGCTAACTCTGCAGCTCCCAGCTTATAAATTGGATTCTCTTTCCAATTATAATTAGTATTTGGTGTTTCAAAATCTTCTCCATATAAAGTTCTTAGATACTCCTGTGTATTATCAGGAACCTTTACTTTCATACCTTTGAAATCACATTCTTTTAGACCTAAAAATGGAATTTCATAGTGATACACCTCATAACGAGTAGGATTTCCTAATGCATTTGTCATGAAAAATATTGTATCAGAAGATACTTTATCATTTTCCTTCTTATAGATGATGAAATCTACATTGAGTCCTTTATAACTATAAGATAATTCAACTAAATTTTTATTAAAATAGAATTCTTTTGTTCTGTTAAAACCATTATTAATAAGATGTTTTTCTATCACTTCAAATTCTTCAAAACTTGAAACTTGAACTCCAAAATCCATATCTAAATCATGACTTATAAAATCATTTTCTCGGTAGTAACCTAATAATGTTCCAAAGTCTAACCAAATATTATAATCCTTCAAATCAGAACCATAAACTACATTCAGAATTTCCTCAAAGTTTTCTTTTAACAAATTACTTCTTTTAGAATCTAATTCAATATTAGCTTTCTCATTTAATTTTTTTATTAAAGGGAGATTTTTAACCACATCTTTTTTATCACCTAAAAAACTGGCTAAACTTCTCTTGAGCCATTGCAACATATTACTTCTCCTTTTTTATATACGCTACAAAATCATCATGTTGTATTCTTTTTTCTACTGGTGGTATTTCCATATAATCATCACCGTAAATTGTAGTAAGAATATGATCATATTCTTTTGGAATATTATACATTCTATCTTCAAATTTACATTCAACTACTTCATCTAAAGCCTTAGCATCTATCTTTGTGCTGTATTTTTTAGATTCCATCAGGTAATCGATAAATTCACTTTTACTATCAATTGTAGAATAAGCGTTAAGTTTTCTATTCCAACTTTTTACACTAGTTAATCTAAATACTACTAATAATACATAGCGAATGATATTCTTAATACCCACTTCTTTGTTTCTTATACCATACAAAGTATATACAGAAAGTCGGCGATACATATCTAATTTAGTAACTTCTTTGTTTATATCTTTATAGTTATCAAAAGGAAATACATCCACACAGATTCCTAATTCTATATCATTTTGTATATAATTATTCTCATAGACAGTTCTACTATCATATACTCTATAAAACGGATAAGGATATCTAGAATCATTTTCCCATGAAACAACTTTATAAACACTATCATTATCCTCTAATATTGCTTGGTATAAACTATCATACTCATCTCTCTTTAATGCAATATCAACATCGTCGTCCCAAGGAATAAACCCTTTGTGTCTTACTGCACCTAGTAAACTTCCATAAGCTAAAGAATAATTGATCCCTTTTTTCTGACAGATATTATGAATATAGTCCATAACACCTAATTCTACCTCTTTAATTTCATTCGCATCTAATTTTTTGAAATTACTCCTGTCAGTACTCACTATAGAATAGTTATATCCTGCCATTAAGAATAGAATAATACCTAATAATGAAATACCATAAAATGTAGAACTTAAGAATAAATTAGATACTAAAATTACCACCAATATCATAATCATTGATAATAAATCTTTATTAACTAAGTCTTCTTTTTTATCTTTAATTAGTCGTTTTACCATTGATGTGAAAAATGATAATACAAATATTCCCATCGAGATAAATCCTGCAATTCCATTGTAAAATAAAATTTCTAAATATCCATTATGAGTAAGATAGTGTTCTCTTATTATATACTCATCTGGATTAGTCTTTTTACCTATTTCATACCAGTTCCCACCTGAGTAACCAAAAATAGGTTTTTTAGGTACGAAAGATGCTGTAGATTTCCAAATTGCGAACCTGTTATTAGAAATATTCTCTTCGCTTGTATCAGTTCTTTCTAAAGAAAGATTGTTATCTTTATTTACTAACTTTTTATCTTGGGCTTCTAACCTTTCTTTGTTGTATTTTAAATATTGCTCACTAGTGAAATTAACAGCTTTATAACTGAATAATACAACTACAATTGCCATAACTACTTTTAACAGTGATTTAGCATTTCCTTTTCGATAAAACATTACTATTGAATAAATAACTGATGCTAAGAACATGCAGATAAATGCTGTTCTTGAACCAGATAAAACAATATAAATAAAATTCAATACAATAGTTGATGAAGCTATATATCTATAACTTTTCTTGAAATCACATATTTTTGACACTAAAAATATAATTACAATTAAAGAAACTAATGATAAAAAGTTTGGACTTGCTAAAATACCAAATAATCTAGACTCTACAAATCCTTGTCTAATATACAACCCTTTGTAGTCATGTACTCTGTAACCTTTCAATAATACAAATTGAATTAATGAAACTAATACTCCAAAAGTATTAAGTACAGTAACTGTATAGAAAAAGTAATTATATAATTTTTTACTCTCTTCTCTAGTGATTCCTGTAAATATAGGGAATACTGTTAAGAAATAAATATAAAATATTAACGTATTTTTAATATTTGTAGAATATCCATACGATATCACTAGAATGCTAGTAATTATATTAAAAGCAAAAAATAGTAATAAGTATTCTATTGTTTTTATTTTCAGATACACTTTTTTTATGAATAAATTATACGTCGCTAAAAGAATTCCAAGTAACGTCATTCCTCCCGCAACAATTTTATTTGCTGATATAAATTGTAATGGTACTATTAGACCACACATACAATAAACAGCAACTATTAAAATAAATGCCAGATTTATTTTAAAATAATTTTTTTCTATTAGTTTTAACATACTCTAATTAATATCCTCTCTTCTCTATTATTTTTCTATATAGATTCCTATTCAATAATAAGGCAACAAATCCAATTTTTCTACCTTTTGTAAATAATGAATTTTTTAGTATATCCCTACTATGATTTTTTAAATACGATATTAACTTGTTTTCTAATTTTTTATCGTTGTATTCCTTATCTAACAATAATCTATCCAACACATAGAAATATGCCCAATTCATTCTCATCTGAGCCACATCTTGTAATTCTGGATACTTTTCTAAAATAATCTTTCTATTTTGTTCATAAGCTTCTATTACATTTAAAAACTTAGTTGAAAATTTCTGAGTAGTAATACTATTTTCTCTATGAACATAGTAATATTTTTTCTCATTTGTTGCTACTACTACATTACATTTATCAAGAAGTTTTATCATAATAAATGCATCTTCAGCAATTTTACCAATTTCAAATTTCAAATCTGAAAATAAACTCTTTTTATATAATTTATTAACAGCTGTAACTGATAATATCTTTGCTTCCATAACCATTTTAATGGCATCTTTAGAACTAAGTTCCCATATTTTCTTATCAGCAACTTGTGCTTCAGGAACATTATTATAAACATCGTAGTGTCCACACATAGATAAATCAGCGTTTGCATCTTTTAGATTATTCATCAATACTTCATACATATCTTCATCTATGTAATCATCACTATCTATAAAACCGATTAAATCAGATTTTGCTTCATTTATACCGACATTCCTCGCGTCAGATAAACCACCATTTTCCTTATGAATTACCCTTATTCTAGAATCTTTCTTAGCAAGTTCATCACAAAGTTGTCCACTGTTATCAGTAGATCCATCATTGACTAAAATAATTTCTAAGTTTTTATATGTTTGATTGATTATTGAGTCAACACAGCGCTCTAAGTATTGTTCTACATTGTATACCGGTACTATTACACTAATTCTTTCGTCCATAATATTCCCCTTTATACTTAAGATAACTATTTTCCATATCCGCTATTACCGAATCATGATGTGGAACTTGCTTTTCTTTCGGTGGCGGTGTCATATAATCACCAAATGCTGTTTTCAGATAAATATCATATCCCACAGGTATTGGCATTTTAGTATTCTCAAAATCTATAAAAATATTATCTTCAAATGCTTCAATCGGATATTTTTTCTTCATATATCCAGGACCTGTACAAAGTTCTGTTATTCCATCACTCTCTTCTAGAGTGTATTTCGTCATTTCTTTTTCAGCTTTTTTCCAAATTTTATAACGTAATTTTCCAGGTGTTAAACCTAACAGTATAGTACTACCCCATTTCATAATTGCTCCATGTTTTTCCGGGATAGTTTGAGCACAGAATAGTGAATAAATCAATGCCCAACGAACTTGTTTTTTTCTATCCGCTTCATTTTTAGGATAATAATCCAAAGGAATAACATCTAACGCTAAACCATGTGGCATATCTAAATCTTGCTGATATGGTTTTATACATGTTGTTTCTCTATCACGAATCGTAATAAATAAATTTCTATCGACAAAGTTACTATCACTTTTTGATAAGAAATATTGTTCTTTGGCATACTTTCTCCAAAGTTCTGGAAGTTTTTCATAATCTTTTCTAGGCATGAAAAAATCTAAATCATCATCCCAAGGGATAAATCCTTTATTCCTTAGACCACCGATAGCTCCACCACCACAAAGATAACAAAGTAAGTTATGTTCTTTACAAAATTCTACAAAATATTCAGCCATCTCTAAGCTTTTATTCTGTATTTCTTTTAAACTACTCACCTACTACCTCCTCGACTATTTCTTTGAAGTTTTCAATAATAACAGCTACATCTTCATCACTAAGTCTAGTGTGTAGAGGTAATGTTATTTCTTTTACATAGTAATTATACGCATTAGGATAGTTTTCAATATCAAATCCTAAGTTTTTATACGCAGTTAATAACGGTAGTGGTTTATAGTGAACATTACAACTAATTCCTCGCTCTGCCATTTTTACAATTATTTCACCACGTTGTTCAAATGTAGCACCTTCAACATGAGTTATATACAGGTGTCCACAAGATTTATAATCTTCTGAATTGTGACTTAGAGCTGTAATTCTTGTCCCTTCGAATCCTTTATTGTACTGACTAATAATATTCTCACGACGTTCTAAAAGTTTAGGATAACGATCTAATTGAACTACTCCAATAGATGCCGCAATATCAGTTAAGTTACATTTATATCCAGGGATAACAATATCATATTCCCATGACCCTGCTTTGGTTTTAGCTAACGCGTCTTTAGTTTGCCCATGAAGAGAATATATTTGATATTCTCTATATAATTCTTCATTATCAAAGTTTTCATTTTCTTTCCAAGTCACGCTTCCACCTTCAGCAGTAGTGAAGTTTTTCACAGCGTGGAATGAAAATGTAGTAAAGTCAGCTACAGAACCAATTTTCTTACCTTTATAAGTACTTCCTAAAGCATGCGCTCCATCGGCTACAACAGCTACTCTACCAAGTTTTTCTTGATATTCGCTATTAGCTTTGAATAAGTGTTTCTTGCTTTCAACAACTTCGAAAATTTTGTCATAATCACATGGAATACCTGCTAAATCAACAGGAATAATAGCTTTAGTATTCTCAGTAATAGCATCAGCTAAAACATCATAATCCATTTCGTGACTATCTTCAGCGATATCAACAATAACAGCCTTCGCTCCAACGTGATAAATCACACTACAAGAAGCTGTGTAAGTCATCGCAGGAACGATAACCTCATCACCTTCACCAATACCCAGAACACGTAATGTTAATTCTAACGCTGCAGTTGCAGAATTTAGACAAACAGTTTTCGGTGTATCCGTAAATTCTGATAGTCTTCTTTCTAATTCTTTTGTCTTAGGTCCTGTTGTAATCCAACCTGATTTTAAAGTATCTATTACTTCATTTATTTCTTCTTCACTAATATCTGGTGGAGAAAATGGTATATTATATTTTTTCATCTCAAACTCCTAATTATTTTTAATTACTCTCAATTAATACTTCAATTCTATTTAATTACCGCTAAAGCAGTTCTTATCATTATTTTAATATCATTTATAACACTGAATTCTTCAATATACTTTAAGTTATATTTCATCTTATCCGGAAGAATTTCCTCCACATAGATTTCATCTACACTTCGTCCGCTTCCTTTGAATTTCTCGATAACTTCATCTTCGTCTTTGTATTCAATACTCGCTGGAGAAGTTATACCTGCAGGAAGTAGCAATGTTGCATTCATTTCATCAGTGTATTTATTTACATATTTCGCAACTTCAGGTCTTACTCCAACAAAACTCATATCACCTACAAGTACGTTGATAAGTTGCGGAAGTTCGTCAAGACGCAGTTTACGAAGCTTGTGTCCTACCTTACTTATACGAGGATCATTTTGCTGAGTAACAGCTGTCCCAAGCTTATCAGCATCTTTAACCATAGTTCTGAACTTAAAGATTCTAAAAGTTCTGCCATATGTAGTTATACGTTCCTGTCTATAAAATACAGGCCCTTCACTATCAAGTTTTATCCAGATAGCTATTCCTAAAATTATCGGTGATAAAGGAATAAGCAAAATTAATGCCAGCACCTTATCAAAAAGTAATTTTAGAAACAAAGATATCTTCTTCTTTTCTATCGAAGCTCTATACTTTTTTACCGCTTCCGTTTCAAATCTATTATCAATGTTCATCTTTCACCTTACTTATTTAACTGAATATTTATAAACAGTTTTCAAATTTATTTCATCCCTTTATTATAACATATTTCTAGATATAACAGAAGAAAACCCAGTAAAAAAAGACAACCAAATTAGGTTGTCTTAAATGATTTTCCAATAAGAAACGGAAAATTTTTATTAATTATACGTGCTATTAATTCACATAGTATTATAGCTAAGAGTAATTCGACAATAGCTATAATATAGTTACTGAAAAATATTCCTGTATATTTACTAGATACTTGCTCCATAATTATATCAAGAATAAATAATACTATCGGAGAATGGTATGCGTAATAAATTAATGTATTCCCTCCAATTTTCTCTAGAATATATAAACTAGGTATATTTACAAAAAATATTAAACTTGCCCATATACCAAAGAAAGCAGCAACAAAATACAAGAAAGTTGAATTAATCTGTTGATAATATAAATCTACTCTTGTATTATACACACCACACACTACGCTAACTGCTAGCACCGGTATGAAATATAGTTTCTTAAAATAGTTCTGTACACTAGACAGATTTTTTCTCAATATATAACCAGATAAAATAAATATTGATGCATACGGTACAAGATCAAAACTCCAGATTAACCAAAATTCCATCGCGTATAATTTCTGTCCTAAACTACCACACAGAATAAGAACAATAAATACAATTGCATATTTATACAATTTATCACTATATTTTATCGCAAAATAACAAATTAGTTCCGCTAAAAATAACACATTTAAAAACCATAGTTGATAATACATATGCATTCTATCAGCTAAAATTAATGCTTTTATGAAATATAAGATATCTATCTTTAATATAAGTTGCGGTTGTAAAATAACGGATTTAATAAAAAATATAGAAATATTCATTAGAAAACACGGAATAACTATCGCCTTAAATTTTTTAGAAAAAAATTGAACGATAGAATCATACTTTTCAACATTTAATGTCATTCCAGATAAAAAGAAGAATAAAGGTATATGAAAAACATACAATAATAATTTTACTTTTGCAGGAGTGTATCCCATATGTCCTGCAATTACTAATATTATACAGAACGCCTTCAACATATCTATATATTTGATTCTCTTATTACTCACTATTTATCACTCCTTAATAAATATATATTCATATCATTTGTAATATCACTTTCTTTTACAAAGTAAACATCTCTATTATAATTTTCCTTAAACAATACTCTGATTTTATCAAAAACACTAGAATCACTAGATAAAATAAATTTAATATTATTGCTATTAACCGCACTAGAAAGTATATTATTCGTATCTTTTACACCGAATCTATTTAGTTTATTATGATATCCTGGCGAAAAAGTTTGCCATGTTCCAAAAGTAATTATATTATTCGTTAACTTATTTTTTTCAATAAAAACCTTACTAACATTCGGTTGTGAGCTAACTAAGTTTCCATACCCTGAAATAATATACAAATTGTCTTTATTATTAATTAGTACATCATTATAATCCTTATTAAAATCGTATGAATTATAATTAAACCAATATAATTCATTCTTCCCATAAGTTCCTATAGTATTCATCAATAATATGCATGAAATTGTAAAAATAACATTTTCTAAACCACTTAATAATTTATTGCTTCTTTTTATAAATAAATCATTACCATATACAATAAAAATAAATATGGACAGAATAATAATAGGTATATAAACTCGCTCTACTATCCTCTGCCTTACTATTAGTGCTATTAATAAAGCTATAGGACTTAAAAATAACAAATATCCATAAAAACTTTTTGACTTATAAAATATAAAAACAAGAAGTGCAAAGAATGTAAACAACTTATAAAACTCATTAGAGAAATACTTAATTATTATCTTTTTAATCGAAAAATTATATTTTTCTGATACTGATCTTACTTTATCAAGATTATCTAACAACTCATTACTAAAGACTCGCTTTTCTGAGAGTATCCAAGAATTATGACTTGCTAATGTGTTTTCAGTAACACCCATTCTATCAAGACTTTCTTTTTTTGCAGAATAATCAATAGCAGGATAGTCTCTAATCAATGTACTTTTTTCGTTCCATTCTATATACGATTTCTCAATATCATTACTTTGTATGAATAACCAATTCGTTAAGCTTACAATAAAAATTATACCAATTAGTATACCAGTTTGTTTTACCTTTTTATTTTTTATTAATTCAAATATAATTACAGCTAGGCATAATATCAAAAGACTAGATATTATTTGAACTCTTAGAGAAATTCCTATAAATATAAGTATAGTTGGAACAACAATATTATTTTCTTTATATAATAAAAATATTCCAGATATAGCTAACAAGTAGGCAACCATAGAATATGTAAAATATTTTATCAAAGCAAATTCAATAACTAAAACAATTATCCATAGTACTATTTTATATTTTTTATCTCTAAGCAGATAAAGTAAACCTGAGAAACTTATACTATACATTAATACTAAGAATACAAAAAATATATTAATACTAGGAAATATACTTTGTAATATTGTTAGTGACTTTGTTAATATTATCCCCAAATATGGTAGTAAAGTATATTCCTTATTTAATATTGAATAATTAATTGTAACATCATCGACAGCGTGATAAATATAGCCATATAAATATCTATATAAAAATACTATTAATAATGTGATAACAAATAAAATTATTAGAGATATACCCTTCTTTACCACTTACTTTACCTCCTTTCACCTTAGATAGAGTATTTGAATTTAATATCACTAGTATAATACTATAATTAGGTATTTATTTCAACTGCGACTGGCAACCACAAAAAGCTTTAGCTCACCTAACCTGTGAACTAAAGCTTTTATTGTTATATTAATTCTTTTTATAATATTTGACTATTCATCTTTCAAATCGCTTATAGGTGGAAGCGATGGAACCCATGCTCCATCATTTCCTACATAATAACGGCCACCATCCACATATCTATTAGTTACCATTCTTCCATCTGATCCTAGCCAGTAATTTCCTGCCCATGCATTTCTTACTGCTGATCCATTTTTATAGAAATACCAAGATCCGCCTTCTTTTTGCCATCCTGATTTATTTCCGTAACCTTTTATCCATGCTCCGTCATTTCCTACGTAGTAACGATTGTTATCTACCCAGCTATTTGTTACCATTCTTCCGTCTGATCCTAACCAGTAGTTTCCTGCCCATGCGTTTCTTACTGCTGAGTTATTTTTATAGAAATACCAAGATCCTCCTTCTTTTTGCCATCCTGATTTATTTCCGTAGCCTTTTATCCATGCTCCGTCATTTCCTACGTAGTAACGATTGTTATCTACCCAGCTATTTGTTACCATTCTTCCGTCTGATCCCAGCCAGTAGTTTCCTGCCCACGCATTTCTTACTGCCGAGTTATTTTTATAGAAATACCAAGATCCTCCTTCTTTTTGCCATCCTGATTTATTTCCGTAGCCTTTTATCCATGCTCCGTCACTTCCTACGTAGTAACGATTGTTGTCAACCCAGCTGTTTGTTACCATTCTTCCGTCTAATCCTAACCAGTAGTTCCCTGCCCATGCGTTTCTTACTGCTGATCCATTTTTATAGTAGTACCAAGCACCACCGCTTTTTACCCAACCATTTTGAGCATGTTGAGCGTGTTGAGCACGTGGTTTATATTGTCCATTTGATTTACTGATTTCACATGCTATTCCATCACCATCTCTATCTAGATGTCTTGAATAACCATCTTCTCCTACTCGAATATCTCCATATCCTTGATTCCACGCTTCTTTACAACTATGGAATGTAACTGCTTGTGCTTGCGGGCTTGCTACTTCTCCTATACCTGCTACTAATGACGCAACCGCCACAATACTTAATAATCTTCTTTTTTTATTCATTAATATGCTCTCCTTTATTATATTATACTGATATAATACTATATATTGTATCCATTTTCAAATATAATCATAAAGGAAATCTCAAGTAAGAAATATCTATTCCCCAAAACCTACGTTATCTATATAATAGAACTCGAATCCAGGTTCCCCAGACTCGAGTTTTATTGGCTCTTTGTCAAATTCGGGGCATGGAGAAAAATAGGAAATGAAATCTAGGCAGCATTTTGCTGCTTAGATTTTTTCTTGTTTTCTTTAAGTTTGACATTATTTTTATACTCAGAAACAAATAATCTAGACATAATTAAAATGCGTAATCTGAAATTACTAAAGCTAGAATATCCATAAGATACTCTCTTTAGTAGTTTTATTTTATTATTAAATCCTTCTAATGGACCATTAGAATACTTATATTTAACAGCATTAAGCATATACTCTTTGTGCTTTTTCATAGTATTTATAGCTTTAGATACACCTTTAGATAATCCTCTAGTATCCATATCTATATACTTCTCTAATTCTACAGAATCTTTAGCCTTAATAGCTTCTCTTATCTCATGCACTCTCTCATAGCTAGGTGTAAATTCATCATCTATAGCTAATATATAATCTAATACTTCTTTTCTAGTTACATAGCGTTTAAAGCTTCTAGAATAGAATGTTTTTGTTGAATTTACTTTATCTCTATCTTCTAATATTACTTTCCAGAAGTTCTTTAAAATAGTGTAAGTAGAACTTTTTTTATTCTTATATTGGTTCATTAGTTTTATTCTAGCTTTATTTAATTCTCTATTAATATTTTGTACCATATGGAATCTATCTATAATTATTTTAGCGTTAGGAAACATCTCTCTAATCATATTCATATAAGGAGGGTAAATATCTATACAGATTGTTTTTACTTTCTTTCTTACTTTCCTTGGATATCTCATAAAGTACTGTTTTAATATATGTTGAGTTCTTCCATCTACAATATCTATAAAATCATGTGTTTTAGCATCTAAGAATACGAAGCTCATTCCATTTTTACTGTCTTTAGTTGACTTTATCTCATCAAAACATAGGTGTTCTGGTAGGTTTGAATGAGTCTTAATTTCTACGGCTTCTCTACATGATTTCATTACTCTTACTACTGTAGATACTGATACATTACTTAATTCAGCTATATCTTTAAATGATATTGTCTTAGAAAGATTCTTCATAATGTGAAATATAAGATTTTTAGATATACTGCAGTGTTTTTGTACAAATAATGTTTCAGCACAAAACTTAGAATTACATTCTTTACATTTAAAGCGTTGTTTCTTTAATCGTAGATATGTAGGGCATTCTGATATCTTTAATAAAGCTACTTTTAATGGATCTGTGAATCCATTTTTAACTATATTATTTCCTTCTTTTATACAACCACAGTTTGTACAACACTTTGGATTGTATGATAAAGTCCCATGAAATACGAATGTATCTTGACCGTCTACATTAATTAAATCAAGTTTATCATCCATAGTTATATTTTGGTCTTTTATTAATAGTAAATTTGTGATAAAATTAGACATGACAAATATCCTTTCTTAGTTAATTATTTTTCTACACTTTAATTATATTGGGTATTTGTCTTTTTGTATATAAAAATTGAAATCCGGGGCTGGAATTTTTCCATGCCCCGGATTTAGTATACAACCGTTTTATTGTTATTTAGTTTACATATTCAAAAGAGCTGACCTAAAAGTTCTAAATATTAACAAAGTATATATGATAAAACATAGACGCAGTGGTTTATTGATATCTAAATACGCTTTATAAAAGCTTTTTAGATATCTAATAAACTTTGCGGGGGTGACTCAACAAAATCAATTTTTACGAAATCACGATTTTTGAGTCACTCCCATCATAATCAACTCAGCATCTTTTGACCTGCTCTACTTAATATTAAAGTTTTTCAGTACAATACTAAATGTAGTTAAATTATGCAGTAATGCTAGTAAGTTAGATGGCAATACGTTTATTAGTCCTAGGAATATTAGTGAACTATTGATCGATACCGTACTTTTAACGTTATTACTCATTTGCGCACGTAATTTTTTAGAAACATCCGATAATAGTAATAACGAATTAAGTGAATCTGATTTTAGAACGACATCACTGATTTGTTTCGAAAGATCAGCACTTTCGCTCATAACGATACTTACATCACTTTCTGATAATGCTGCCGAATCATTTAGACCGTCTCCTATCATAAGTACACGACGTCCTTTTTCTTTTTCACTCTTAATGTACTCAAATTTCGTAACTGGAGTCATACTTGTATATACTTCGTCAAAAGTAACATCATTTAAGATTTTCTTCGTTCTTACTTCGTTATCCCCTGTTAATAAGACAACTTTTTTACCGTTATTTCTAAGTTCAGTTAATACCTCATTCGCTTCATCTCTTAGCGGTATATCTACACAGAAAATTGAAATCAATTGTCCTTTATACCCTAAGAATAATAAGTTATACTGTTCTTGTTTTTCAGCAATTATTTGTTTTTGTTCGTCTGTAACAACTACATTTTCATCTTTTAGTAATTGTCTACTTCCAATAACAACTTTTTCTCCATCAATATGAGAAACTATACCTTTTGATGCGATGTGATATAACTCTGTATGCATTTCTTCATGCTCAATTCCATCTTCTTCAGCCTTACTCACAACAGCACTAGCAATCGGATGATAGATATGTTCTTCTAAGCACGCTCCGATTTTTAATACTTCTTCATAAGAATATCCATAAAATGGTAGCACTTCTTGAATATATGGTTTAGACACCGTTATAGTTCCTGTTTTATCAAAAACAAATGTATCGATATCCTCATATTTATCAAGAGTTACAGAGTTCTTAACTACAATTTTTTTATCGATTAAGTTCTTAATAGTAGTTAGATACGCCACAGGTGTTGATAGTTTCAATGCACATGAATAATCAACTAATAGGAATGAAATTGCCTTAGCAAATGATCTAGTAAATAAATACGTTAGTCCCATCGCTAAGAAGTTATATTTTACAATACTATCCGCTAATTTTATATATTTGTAGTGATATGTATCTTCTCTACTTTCAGAATCTTTCATCAATTGGATAAGGTGATGAATACGACCATTAACCTGTGGGTTTTCGACTCTAATCTTAACTTCACCGTTAACAACTATCGTATTAGAATAAACTTTATCACCGATATTTTTGACAATTGGGAAACTTTCTCCTGTTAATGAACTTTCATCAACACTAGCGCCCTCAGTCATCACAATACCATCGAATAGAATCTCATTTCCTTCTGAAACTAGTATTACATCATCTTTCCTAACTTCTGAACAAGTTACTTTTCTATTTCCTTCTTCTTCAACAAGCCATACTTCTTTATCCATAGAAGTCAAACTTTGTTCAAGAACTTTTACAGATTTTTTCTCAGACCAATTGTTAAGTGATTCTCCTAGTTCTAAAATAAACATAATAGAACTTGCCGTTTCACGAGCCCCCGTCGCTAATGATACAAGAATTGCCGCGGAGTCAAGTGTTTCCATAGTAACTTGCTTACGTGCTAGTAGTTTTAATGTGTCTTTCAAATATCCTGAAGCTTTCCACCATGTATGAATCGCTCTTAGTGGAAGTGGTACGAATAATTTCGACATTGCACGCCAAAACATAGCATCCATTATTATCGAATAAGGACTTTCCTCAGCTTTAGCTACTGGATTCTCATAACAGTTTTTTACTTTTTCTTTATCAATTAATTTAAAGAATTCTTGTAAACAACTGTTACTTCCTTCTTTAAAAATAACAACAAAAGTGTACTCGTCTTGATAAAAGTCCACTTTTTGTATGTTTTCGATTTTGGCTGCTCGTTTTTTTAAATATACTTTCACATCTGGTGTTAAGCGAAAATCAGCTCTAACCCTAGCTCTGACACTTGATAGATGTAGTATTTTAAAATCCATCTTATTTTGCCTCTAATTCTTGAAGATTGCTTTCTCTTTTTTCTTTTTCGTATAAGTCTTTAGCATCTGCCACTACATCATCAGCATGTTGCTTGATGTTTGAAACAGTTCCTTCTACTCCATCTTTTGCTTTATATAATTTTGATAAAACAACTGAGTAACCTTTCTTAGCATCTTTGCTTGATAAAAGTTTAAGACCGAAAGTTCCGAATGCTACTCCTCCTGCAAATACCCCTGGTGTTTTAAGTGCTGCTTTAGCAACTTTTAACGCTTTTATTGACATATTCAATTCCTCCTTATAAATATATTATTATAATTCAATTATATCACTTTGCTAATTATATGTAAATCTAAACATATCAAGCTTTCACCTCTTATTTTTAATATTTTAAAAATCTTTTAACTCGAAAATATTTTCACTTTCCCTTATTCTTGTATAGTCAAAAATTTAATGTTTTATTTTCTCGCTGATAATTTTATAACCCTTGTTTTTACAGTATTTAGATACATATTAATCTTTTTCTTTATAACAATTTAACTCTAAAATTATCTATTTTCTAACATTTCCTCAAGCAACTTTGCTCACCACGGGAATTTTTCTTCTCTATACTGTAGTAAACATAGTTGTTTATCAATGTAAAACATATAATTAATATTTATATTTTCTATCTTTTTTCAACATTAAAAGTTCAGTTCTCTCTTCTTATTTTATGTTAGAAATGTTTTTAATCAATCGATAGGCTATTTATGTTATAATAACTATGTTAAAGAATGAGGGTAATTAGGCAAAATCAATCTCTCAGAAATCACGATTTTCTAACCACACCCTCTTTAAGATTAGAAAAATAGACTATACCTATAATAAGGAGAAATTTATGATTTATATTATTGGACTTGGACCGAATGATAGTTCAAATATTAAAGAAAATATTAAACAACTTTTACTAAATAACACGAATGCGAAGGTTATCGCACGTACTAAAGAGCATCCTGCGATTTCTTTCTTAGATGAAAACAACATCACATTTGAAACATGCGATAGATTTTATACAGAAAGTGAAAATTTCGAGAATACTTATAACGGTATTGCAAACTACATTCTTGAAGCTGCTGAAAATAATGATGTGATGTATCTTGTTCCAGGGCATCCAATGGTTGCCGAGTTAACTACTCAACTTCTAATAAATAGCGGAAAAGATGTTAAAATTGTTGGTGGAGAGAGCTTTCTAGATTCTTGCTTCAATGCAGCACAATTCGATCCTGTAGAAGGATTTTCTCTTGTAGATGCTACTGCATTAGAAACATTAAAACAGGTTAATCCTCTACAACATCTACTTATAACACAATGTTATGATGATTTGACTGCAGCGAATGTATCGGATGAGCTTATGTCTTTCTATCCTTACGACCATGAAGTTAAAGTTATCGAGCAAGCTGGTGCTGTAGATGAAAAAATTTATACTGCACCTCTACATGAACTTTCAGCTGCGGTTGGAGAAGAAGTGAATAACTTACGTGCTTTATACATTTCACCATTAAAAGATGGTCTTAGCTTTAATATTAAAGACTACACTAAAGATTTCGATGAATATGATGATATTACAGAGGCTGATTTAGTAGATAAATTAGAAAAACTTGTGGCTGGTCTTAAAGCAAACTTAGACAGAGAAGAAGACTATACAAGTGATAATTCAAAACTATTAGCCGGGATTATCCATACATCACTAGATTTTACAATCGCAAGCGACAACTACTACGAACTTAGCGACATCCTTTCAGAAATGAAGGCAGATAGAGAAAAATAATTTTATAATAAGGATAATAATATGGATAAAGTATTAGCTTTTAGCAAAAAATTATTAAAAGAAGTTATAGATAAAAATTCAATCGTTGTTGACGCTACTGCTGGAAATGGAAATGATACATTGTTTCTCGCGAAAACTTCAGCGAAAAAAGTTTATGCATTTGATATCCAACAATTGGCAATAGAAAATACAACAAACCTTATTAAAGAAGCAGAACTAGCTGATAAATGTGAGATTATTCTTGATTCTCATTTTGAATTTGACAAATACATAAACGAAAAAATCCGTGCTGTTGTCTTTAATCTAGGATACCTACCCAATGCTGATCACGAGATTACAACATTAGCTGAGACAACACTTGCGACTATTAAGAAATTTTTACTACATCTAGAAGTTGGTGGTAGAATCATCATCGTCGTCTACTGGGGGCATGAGAATGGTAAGGTTGAAAAAGAAGCATTGTTAACCGAACTTCAAAACCTCGACCAAAAAGAAGCTGAAGTGCTAATTTATCAATTCATAAATCAGAAAAACAATGCGCCATTTATTATTGCGATTGAAAAAAGAAAGGAAATCTCATGCGAGAAATAGAAATAGAATTTAAAAACTTACTGACAAAAGATCAATACTACGTACTATACGAAAATTACGACCTGAATAATTCTGAAGAAATAATTAACAAAAATTTCTACTATGATGATGCAGACGAAAGTTTCAAAAAAATTGGAGCTGCACTAAGAATCCGATATACTAACAAAAAAACGGAGATGACTCTGAAGATAAAAGGTGAAACTCAAAATGTTGAAATAAATGTACCGCTTGATGAAAGATATCCAAAAGAACCAACGGTACTACCGATTTTACCAAATGAGATTATCGTAGAACTAGAGCGAATGAACGTGAAGATTAAAACTCCGATGCTAATACAAAAAATAGAAACATTAAGACATGAAGTAACTTTAGAAGAGGGCTTACTAGTTCTTGACAAAACAACATTTATTAACGATATTGTCGATTATGAACTAGAATTCGAGACTAAAGATTACGAATCAGGACTAGCTGCATTTGAGAAACTATTAGAAGAAAATAATATAGATAAAAATCCAGCAAAACCAAAAATAGCAAGAGCTGTTGAGTATTCGAAACGTTAATAAAAAAATTAATAGAATCAATCATAATTTAAGTTATAATCAAAGCACTATGAATATTTTTATCTTACTATACTATTAAATTAAAGAATTATAATATTCAACACAACCTCCATTACGAAAATTATTCAAAATAACATCTTTTGAGTAAATTCATACGGGAGGTTTTTATTATAACTTATTTTGGGAGTGAGGGGGGGACTTACACCTTGATTTCAAAATAGAAATTTTGACCATTTTTTCCATTTTGGATTGATTTTATGACCTCAAAATGGAAATTTTGACTGTTTTTTCCATTTTGGATTGATTTTATGACCTCAAAATGGAAATTTTGACTGTTTTTTCCATTTTGAATTACTTTTCTGATCTCAAAATGGAAATTTTTACTATTTTTTCCATTTTGAATTACTTTTCTGGTCTCAAAATAGAAATTTTGACTGTTTTTTCCATTTTGAATTGGATTTTTGACCTCAAAATGGAAATTTTACCTGTTTTTTCCATTTTGAATATGTTATAATTATTAAAAATATATTAAAGTAGGTGATTTATATGAATAAGTATTATCCTCTAGAGAAATTATTTCATATGAATTTAGATATAGAAAATGAATATAACAATAGAATCCATTCTCCTTCTAGTTCTGTTACTTCGCTTAAAATCAATCCCTTTATTAAGGGGATAAGAAAACCAGAAGAGTATCCATTATTTATATATAACTCTGCAGAATTGATCTTAATTCTAGAGAAAATTCATACAAATAGTGCTGAGATTATTGCGAAACAAAGTATGCTTCCAGAAGCTGCACAAGAAAAGTTCTTTAATTTGTTGCTTATCAACGAACTTCAAAGCACTAATGAAATCGAAAGTATTCATAGTTCTAAAAAAGAGATTAGCGAAGCACTTTCTAAAAAAGATAGCACTTCTCCTAACTTTAGACGTTTTGCTGGTATGGCTTCATTATATTCTTACCTCGACAAAGAAGTACAAATACTTGAACCTAAAGATTTCAGAAAAATTTATGATGTTCTCGTTGGGGATGAGGTTTCAACAGAAAATATTTTAGATGGAGAAGTTTTTAGAAAAGGAAGCGTAAGTATCTATGCTGGGAATGATATCATTCACCATGGTTTAGCAACTGAAGATGATATCAACAACGGACTGGCTGATTTAATTAGGTTTATGAATTATGACAACTTACCAAAACTATATAAAATTTTTATTGGACACTATTATTTTGAATACATTCATCCATTTTATGATGGAAATGGTCGTGTAGGTAGATACTTACTCGCCAAATCTCTTACGAGTGTAGTAGATATATTTACGGCAATTACTCTTTCATACAGTATTAATAGAAATAAAAATAAATACTATAAGAGTTTTGAGAAAACATCACACCCTTTAAACAAAGGTGATATGACTCTATTTGTTAAAGAGAACTTAGAGCTTTTAGTTTCAGGTCAAGAACATATATTATCTTTCCTAACCGAAAATATCGAAAAAATGTTCACAGCAAGAAACTATATTAATGATAATATCGCTGACGATACACTTAAAAATATACTATTCTTACTTCTACAAAGTCATTTATTTAGTGCTAAAGATGCTTTAATAAGTCATACAGAAGTTTCTAATATTTTAGAAATTTCTACAAAAACTCTAAATAAATATTTAGAAGATAATGAAGACAAGATTACAGTAATTAAGAAGAAACCAAAAATATATACGCTTAGTGATGACTTTTTAGCTAAGATATTTGAATAACAAAAAAATCTGGGAAACTACGAATCACTTTAGATTCACTTCCCAGATTTTTTATTTTTATATGTACAAGTACCCCTGCACTGAATTTTTGTTTTTGTATAACGATCCAGCCAACGAGTTATTGTTTAGCGTGTATATACATGATATCGAAGACAAGTTATTTTTCTTCCTACAAAAACCTCTAGTCTTTTTTAAACTTAACTCCGTTATTTTTTAGATTTTGGATAACTGTAGCACCTATACCACCTAGCTTTTTCAGTTCTTTTTCTGTATAAGATTCAATAATTTCTTTATTATACAATTCAGCACCAATAAACTTGTTTAATTGTCTTTCCATACCAGCGAAAATTGGATCTTCTTTCATCATTTCCTTGGAAATATTCAGACGACCTTCCACTATCAGAATTACTCTTTTTTCAATTTCTTCTTTATAGAATTTTTCTAACAATTCATAATGGTATTTACTAATAAGGTAATCTTTAGCTATATTAGCTACGAAATGCATTTCGAATACTTCGGGTTTTTGCAAATCTTTTTCATCTTGCAGAGTTCCCTCTATAAAGCTTTCAACTTTCTCAAAACCACCTTTAAAGATTATACCAACATATTTATTAAGTTCTTTAAGCTTCGTCATATAATAATGAGCTTCATCAAATTTACCTTGATTTATACTAAAGATACTTAAAAGCAACAACGTAGGTTCTGATTCTAGATAATCGAAACGTTTAATATGATTTCTCATCAAGTCATCTCTATTTAGGCGAACATAAACATGTGTCAGTTCATCTGTAACCTCAGAAAAATCAGACGGACTAGCCTTTAATAAAAGTTCATACAATTTCGCAGCTTCTTCGTACATACCTGCTTTGACATAATACCCTGCAAGAGCATCCGCTAATATCATCTCTTCAGTATCTTCATCACTTTCTGAATATAAAATATCCTCTCCAAGCTCAATAGCCATCTCTATACCACTGTGATTTTCCTCATGTAGTTCTAGTAAAGCATTAACCTTGTCAAAAACACTCATATCACTATCATCAATAGCATCGACAATATCACCAAGAGGACCATCTACATCATAACCATCTTTTACCATATTATAAATATGTTCAAAAACCTCGATAGCATCTTCTCTATTAGGAAAATTCTTCCCTTCAGTTTCTAAAAATTCTTTAAGCAATAATTCAAATTTTTTATCACGTTTTACCATAAGTCATCCTCCATTAGCTCCATCTGGATATCAAACTCACTATCATCAGCAAACATTACACCATTCATATGTAAGTTCCTGATTGTTCCCTTACCTAAACCTTTTATTTTCAAAAACTCAGCCTTAGTAATTTCTAAGAAATCTTCTTTTGTTAGTAAAAAGTTCTCGTGCATAATTTTTAATTCAGTATCTCGGATAGCCATAAACGATCTATCTCGTTTCATATCAGCAACTGTTATTTCCTTACGATCCGCATATTTATCCAAATCATCGCCAATAACATATTCACTTTCCCTAACATGCATAAGAAAGTCAAAATAGTACTCTTTACTTAAGAAATAATCGAACTTCATAACAGTATTAAGAGCCTCTAAATACTTACAATCATCATCCGTACTAAACTTAATTAACTTAGGATTAGTTATTCTATCTAAAACATCAGAAATATATTTATTAACTTTAATCAATTTACTGAAAAATGCAACAGCTTCTTTCTCTTCTCCTTGCATCAAATGGTAAAAAACTTTCGATAACAAAATAACCTCATCATCATTTTTGCCATGTTTATTCGCTAGTTTATAGTAACGATTAACCTCTGTAAAATCATTCAATATAAGACTAGCAACAACAAAATTGTGATACATCGGCATTATAACCTCATTGTCCATATCTAAAGCGAAATAAAACGGCTGATATGCATTCTGAACTTTATTATATAACTTATTTCCTAAATAAAATTCCGCAAGGTGATGACAGACTCTCAAATGAAGATAGTTAATCGGAAGTAGTTTACCATCAACAAAACCGTCTTCGAAAGTGTATACTTCTTCTTTTAGTCGTATTAATTCTTGTTCAATTTCATATTCCGTACAATCTTTACTAACTATTTCCCAAACCCTAGCATCTACGTTGTACTTAGATAAATCTATAGAATTTTTTACATTAGATGCATATTTAGGATCTTCGAAATTCTCAATAAATTCCGCAAAAAGTTTCATCGATTCATTAAAATCAGACTCAATCTCTTTAGAAGAGAACTGTATTTCACCATAACCTTGATTGAGATTAAAATCTCTATATTTACGACTTCTTATTCCTGTGTATCCTTTTCTATCAACAGGAAATTTTATAATTTTTTTACTATTCATGCCTGTTCCCTCCCTTTGCTGTTTTGAGTAATTCTATAAAGTTTACAGCGATTTCAACAATCGTCTTTTGTAAGAAAATCTTTATAAAATTCACTACCTCTCCAACTTTATTCTACATCAAAACACAATATAATACAAACATAACAGTTAAGAAATAATTAAATTAATAAATATAAAATAATTTATTACAATTAACATAAAAAGAATCTCATCTCATATTTAACAAGATAAAATTCTTTATGACTTTACGTAATAACCTAAAAATAGATACAACCCTTAGGATACCACGCACACTCTTTACTCTATTTCGTTCAACAATACACCTTTTCTTGTTATGAATTAATTCGAAGAGATATTCCTCTAATTCTCTATCCATTTACATAATCTTAAAAATGCAATTTTAATCTCAACATAAATAAGAAAACCTTTTCTAAGATGATTTATGGTGATATAATAAAAGTAGGCTACTAGCTCCAAAAGGAGGTGGTTGCATGTACGATATAATCGTCCAAATTCTTGTTGGACTATTTGTGGGAATTGTTCTCCTATTTATAGAATATTTTTATTTCCTAAATGATAAAAACAACAAGAGGAGGTAGCCCTATTTAGGCACGACGTACATGTTATTCACTCATGTATGAATATTTATTCTCATACAAAGTGGTATGTTAATACATATAAAAAAGCAACTGAACGGCATTTCAGTTGCTTTTCGTGGTCTCATGTGAATATAATCGTCCAATTCACTTATTTATATTCTAACATACACCTTTTCTAGTTGTCAATTAATCCGAAAAGATATTCCTCTAATTCTCTATCCATTTACATAATCTTAAAAAGATAATTTTCCTTATAATTATAAATAGAGATCCTTTTCTGATATGACTTCTAGTGCTATAATAATAAAGATAGGCTACTAGCTCATAAAGTAGCCTTTTACAAAGTAAACAAAATTAAATTTAGACGCAGTGGCTTATTGATATCTAAATTCGCTTTGCAAAAGCTCTTTAGACATCTAATAACCTGTGCGGGGGCAACTCGACAAAATCGATTTCTTCGAAATCACGATTTTTGAGTTGCTCCCAAGAAAAAGTAGCCCTATTTAGGCACGATGTACATGTTATTCACTCATGTATAAATATTTATTCTCATACAAAGTGGTATGTTAATACATATAAAAAAGCAACTGAATCGCCTTTCAGTTGCTTTTCGTGGTTGCATGTGAATATAATCGTCCAATTCACTTTCCTATATTTTACCACATACCTTTTCTTATTGTCAATTAATTCAAAGGTCAGATATAGTGATATATTTCATAAAGGATAAATTCCTCTAAACTATGAATCGCTACACTCATAGGAAGGAATTACTTATATAAACATTACAACTTAAATTTTTTCAAAAAACGAGAGACTCATAAATCGTGATTTTGATTATCGAATCATCACCACAAAATTCATCATATATCTAGAAATCTCTTATGAAGAAAATTTAGTTATCAATAAACCACTTCACCTACGCATTTTCATAAACGTCTAGGATTTTTTGAATACACCTAAAAACATATTACAATTAGACTTCCCCATACTTAAAATCATTGTCCTTTTCAAATTCCTTGAATGTAGGAAGTTTTTTATCTTTTTCTGAAATAATAGCTTTTGATAAATCGATCTGCCAATCAATTCCTAGCACTTCATCATCGAATGCAATTCCTGCATCTGCTTCTACATTATAATAATTATCACACTTATACATGAAGTTAACATTTGGTGTTAATGTCGCAAAACCATGAGCAAATCCTCTAGGAACTAAAAGTTGCCTTTTGTTATGACCTGAGAGAATAAAACTCTCCCACTGTCCATATGTTGGACTACCTTTTCTCTACTTAAAACATTATCACTTTTCATTCACAAAAGTCATAAACTATAGTTATAATACTTGACATCTAAGAATTAAAGATATACAATTTGATTATAAGATTAGGTCAGGAAGCATACGGTGTCCTGACCATTTTTTTTGGAGAATAAATTATGAAAGATTATAAAACACTTAACCAACAATTAAAAATACTAAAAAAAAGGGGGGCTCGTTGTCCCCACAAATGGACAACCAAAGAAATTTTTAGAACAAGAAGACTATTATAATGTATTAAACGATTACAAAGGTCTGTTTCTAGAAAAAGGTGCAGATGATACTCCTCAAATTCCAAAAAAATATTTACCTAATACTCATTTTAATGAATTGCAATCATTATTTTTATTTGATAGAGAACTAAGAATACTGTTCTTAAAATATATTCTAATTTTTGAAAATTCATTTAAGACTGTACTATCACATGAGTTTTCAAAAAATATCCAAAACCAAATTCATATTTAGAAATACAAAATTACAACATTAATAGTCCAAAAAAAGTATTACAACAAATATCAATCCTAACAAAAACAATTCATGATAAGGTTGATAAGAACGGCACAGTAAAACATTATATAGAAGATTATGGTTATGTTCCTTTATTCTTTATTACATTTATTTTTAAAAAAATCTGTCGTGGATAAGTTGTTAATAATTTCTATTTATTCGACTGCCTACGGAAAAATAAATTGACTCTACAGCTTTATTATAAACTTTTATTCGACCACCCATTCGAACGCATTGTAGCTCTTTATTACTTTTTCTTTTAAAACTTTTAACAATCAGCTATTTATTTCAATCAATTATCTAACCCTGTAAACAACTATAATTATTAAATAGTCAACTTTATTTAAAACACTAGATTATGTTTACACAAAAATCTCGATACTGCAAAAAGCTATACTACTTAATATAGCATAGCTTCCTCCTAATTTTCAAAATCAATCGAATTTGATACAGAGCCTAAAAAATTAGTCTCAAGTTAAATTCAAGTTTTCTATTTGAATCGGAATTACTTTAGGAATTTACGGATAAATAAAATATACATCTTTATTTTGAATTTTTTTTAACATATTTCGATTGACTTTTACATTTCGAATATGAACTAGCTTATTATAATAAATTCTATACTATTATTTATCATTCACCATTGAGAAATTTATTTTCTTTAATTTTTTTCAATAAATTAGGAATTTCTGAAAAATTATCTATCCAAATAATATTTAACCCTAATTCTGCAAAAAAAGATTCTTGCAGTACTTCATATATTCTTTCAAATTTAACTATTTTATCATCTCTTACAAAATTTTTATCATCATTAAACTCAGTTCTTTTTAGTATAACATAATGTTTCAATCTTTCTTCTATATCTAAACTCTTTTGAGCTGCGATTTCCAATAATCTTCTTAAGTTTGGATCTGTCATTGATAGTCCTATAAATATACATGTATTATTAATCAAATAATTAAGTTGAATCATATTGGCCCAATTATAGGGTTCTAAAAATAATTTATGATACCCTTCCTCAGAAAATACTAATAAAGACTTCTCCAAATCCTTATAGTTTTGTTTATCCTTAGGTAAAAATCCATGTACATGATAAATTCCAACCTCTTCATTATCAGGAATCATTCCTTCTGCATAAATTGAACGATACTTAACCCTTAACTCTTCTAAATTCCTCTCAATTAAATCATCAAAATTATAGTTAATAACTGCTTGAACTCCAACTTTTCCACGTTTTGAAATGCACAATTGACAGATTTCATTTATTAAACTAGAGGTAGAATGAGAATTTTCATATAAAATATCACTGACTGTATCAGTAAACCTATTTCCAAATCCACTTCTTATCAATCTTGTCTGAAATAATTGTGAACTACTATTCTTCTCCATTAGTTTCTCTACTATTTTGTCTTTCTTATCAGAAGGAATATCAACATTATTTTCTCTGAGTTTCCTTTCAATTAATGTCACAAATAATTCAGAAATAAGGTTATTCCATTTAGGCATACCGGCATCATCTGATACTCCTGCCCCAAGAAATAACACAATATTATCCCTACTGTATTCTTGACTAAGTTGATTAACATATTCATCTCTCTTTTGCTTATTATTAGCACTATCCCTATACAATCCAGTTTTTACAGTATCATTAAGTAACAAATTATTTATATTAGTATATGTTTCAAAAAAGAAGTCTTCATTTTTTCCGCACATATCAACAACATCATCAATGTCCCAAATTATTATTCTAAAATTTAAATGTTCTGTTTGGCTATAGATTTTTTGTTTGATTTTATCGGGAATTTCATTAACCATCACCAATAATAACGTGCTTATATTATCTTCATTTACTACTATCCGTCCTATAATATTGTATAATTCTCTAATTATCAGACCTGTATTTCTATGTATTTTTAATTCCACATCTACTTTTCCACTGACAGTATCAAATCCCTCCGGCAGTACTGCATCAAAAGTTATTCTTTGATAACTGTCTCTTGAGAGTATCATTTCTTTATTCTGTCTTTTTAAGTAGTGTTGAAATACTGTAAGTATTAACTTCTCTATTGCCATATTCGAATATCTAATATTATATTCAGGTTTTAATAATTCTAATATACTTTTCTTTATATCCATACTTTAATCTCCATAATAAATTATTAATATTTTAACTTTAAATCGAAACCGCTTTCTATATTTCTTTTATAAATTTTCTTTTTTTACATGTAATCATATAACTATATTTTTACGTTTTTTAATCTATAATATATTTACTTTATTATACTACTTATCAATTTATTTCATAATCTCCAACATTTAACATATTTCACAAAATACCCTGATCTAATAGCAAATTCAATCACTATCCTTCCTGAAAATTAACTAGAATTATTATTAGAACACTAGAATAAACATAAGTTATCGACAAAAAATTAAATCATTTATCTATCCTTAGAAAAAAGTAATTAGAAATTATTTCATTGTCATTACTAGAAGTGGGAGTCCCCCTTCAAATATCATTTGCCAGAACAATCTTCAGTATTTAGCGATGAAGCAACCTATTCAATATCTGATAGGGTGTTTCATCACATCTATATCCTTATTTTGAGGTAATTCTTATTATAGGTTTTTAATAAACTATTCATTTTTATATTAATATTTGACATTAAATTTTTAGTATTTTTTCTTACAGCAACTTTTCTAATTCTTCATTTATTTCTTTTGCCAAATAGTACACCTTCTCATCCATAATCATATCTTGACCATGAACTAAATAATTCCTATATCTTCTAAGAACATTTATTTTTTCAAACAATTTTGCATCTATTTTCCCTTCGTATCGTAATATTTTTAAGTTTTGATACATATTTGCATATTTGCCATCTATTTTTACTGAAGAACTTACAAGGTTCGATATACTACTTTCTATACTATTATAAGTTTTCAAAAAATCTTCTAGACTTACTTTGTCACTATTATTTTGTTCAGAAAAACTATCCGTTTTCTCTTCTAGTTTTTCCTCTAACTGTCTCTTCCCAATATAACTTTCTTTTTGAATTTTTTCAGGATCAATAATTTTTTTTACAAACAAAATTATCTCCACTATTGAAAAGAAAGTAATAACGAGACTGTTGTCAAAAACAAAAATTGAAATAAAGTTATTTGCACTCAAACACATATTTATTATGCATAGGAAGATACTCACACAGGTTAAACTCCCAGTAAAAAGAATTTTTAATTTATAGTTAGCTTTCAAATCAGCTACTATATCAATTAATGATTCGTCTTCTTCAACATCATTTTTTAATTTTCCATCAAGAAAAATATATCCAGTAATAGATAAGCCAAATAAAGTAGCTACCACTTGAGATAAAGTAGAGGAAACATATAATACTCTGTTTTCATTAAGTATTATTAACGAATTAACACTAAAACAACTAATAAGACCTTCGATAATTACAAAAAATATAATGAATATACGAATATTTTTATTCTTTAATATTGAAAATAAATTACTTCTACTCAAAATATCACCACTCATATTATTCCCCCAAAACAAAACTATAATCGACATTAGTTATATTATCTTTTATTATCATAATAATTTTATTTTTTATCATATATTAATCGCCCCTTCATTGCAGTTACTTTATTTACCTATATTTAATAATTATAGCAAAATAGTTTTTAATCTACAATAAATTCATTAAATAATTATGATCTATTAAGGTTAAATTCAAATTATTAGGTTGTATACTAAATTCAGGGCATGGAAAAAATTCCAGTCCCGGATTTAGTATACAACCTTTAATTATGTCTAGATTATTTGTTTCTGAATATAAAAATAATATCAAACTTGAAGAAAGTAAGAAAAAATCTAAGCAACAAAATGCTACCTAGATTTCTAGAGTGATTTTTTCCTATGACCCGAACTTGACAAAGAGCCAGAAAAGATAACCTTTCTATAACTCTTTCTACATTAAAACCTCTATTCTTCACTTTTATTAGATTTATCTTCTTTAATTTGCTTACTATTTGCCCAAGCTTTTTGTTACGAAATAACACTTGAAAAAAATGGTATATTATCAGACACTTTTTTGGATTTAATTATTATCTTAATTAATAGATAGATAATAATTACTACTATAAACGTTAATAGTAAAGTAGCTATGGTTATATTAATTTTATCATACGATAAAATTTTATAAATACAACTTTTAATATATGTAGAAATATTTTCTCGTATTGCTACGGTAATATTAATTGCTATTACTATAAATAAAACTTCAGATTTTTTATTTTCCCAAAATAATTCCATTTCAGGATCAACATCAAATTTTACCGGTTCGTCTTCCTCCAGAGGCTTTGACATTTTATAAAAATAATACAAACTTTTCTTTGATGCCAACCAATCTATAAGCTTGTATCCAAGATACGAAATAATCACCGACCATAGTTTCAAATAACTAAAACTAAAGATAATTAAATAGAGAATCATTGTTTCTATCAATCCGATATTTCTTTTAAAAGCAAAACTTAGAAGACATTTTACTAATAATACTAGCACAGCTAATATCAAGACTATTTTCAATTCATTCCAAGAAGCATTTAACCAAATTTTGCATATTAAAAACATTACAGGACTAACTTTCATTAATCCCCATAAAAAAACAAGTATGCCTTTAATTAACGAATAACATTCTTCTCTATTATGAAATTTACTACTTTCTTTATTAACTTGGATTAAAACAATATTTAAAAGTAAAAAAATAAAACCTACCCAAATTTTTTCGATATATATACGCATATATAGTACTTCTGTAAATGATGTGAAACAAAAAAGTTAAAAATAAATACCTGATATGATAGAGACACAGAGAAGCTAGCTTCTCTGTATCTCTTACCTTTCCTCAACAGGGGTTATCCATCCTAAGGTCCGCATAGGAAGTCGATTAGAATGATATAGGTATTTCTTAATTTGATTAATAAGATCTGATATAGCCAAACTCTACTACCTACTTCAGCATTGCCTTCATCTCTTTGATGTTAACTGTTTTCAGTAAGAATAACATACCTAAGTAACTAATTCCACCGACTGCAAGGTAAATTACAAGACCTACAATTCCATCAAATCCTAGTGTCATTTTACAGAACATTACAGCTCCGAACATTACAAGGGATGACAATATGATTTTTGCTAAATCTTTGTTGAACAATAAGTTCTTGTTAATAATATTACGGCTATAATACCATTGGATGGCGAATACTAAAATTTCAACAAGTACAGATGTTATACTCGCTCCGATATATCCGAAAAATGGAATAACAGCAATATTAACAGCCACACTGACAAAGGCAGGAATCGTTGTCGATAGCATAAATTCCTTGTTTTTATTTCTTACTACTAGTACTTGATATCCAAGGATATTCGTCCAACCTATAAACATAAGATTAAATACAATAATATACAATACATACTTAACATCCTGAAAGTTTTTTCCTAAGAATAATTTAACAAATACTTCATTCACCGCAATAAGTCCAAAAATCATCGGGAAAATTATAAGGTTGTACAGAATGAATGAGAATTTCACCATATTTTGCGCTTCTTCTTCTCTTCTTTCAGAAAGAAGATTCGCAACCCTCGGCAACATTACAACTCCTAATGAAGTAACCACTGTAATAAGAATACTTGTTAACTTTTGTCCTTGTTCATAAATCCCAACATCTGAATATGATCCTAGTAGTCCAAGTAAAGTTCGATCTAATACAACATAAAGTGACATTGCGACCTGTGGTAAAAACAGAAGTACAATAGGATGTAGGTTTTTCTTCATTATTTTCGTATTAAATGAAGGGCGTTTTATGAATTTTTTCGCCGGAACCCACATTACAAGTTGCCCAAAAAAATTGATAGTGACGATTAAAAAAATATAAAGATATAGACCATCACTACTTTTAATAAAGGTAAAAATACATATTACTCCAACTAACCTTACTACTGTATTTCGTAAAGTTATTTTCTTAAAGTTTTCTTTTCCTGAAAATAACCACGAGATATCAAACATTCTTTCAAACAATACAACACCTACCATTAATGGTATTACTCCTCCCATCTGTGGGATACTGAATATCGCAATTAAATATACAGAAATTGCTAATGCACTTGAGATAAGCTGAATCACATAAATATTTCAAAACGTACTACTCACGTCATTTGCAGCGGCTATTTGCTTAGTACCATATATTCCAATCCCTAACATTGAAAATAAAGCAAAATAACTTACTATAGAATTATAAAATACATAATTTCCTAAAGCTTCACTCGTAAAAATTCTCGTAACATACGGAACTGTTATTATCGGTAATATTATCGTTAATATTTGATACGAAAGATTATATAAATAATTTTTTATTACTTTCATTATATTTCCTCATCACATATGAGAAACTCCTAAAAATAGGAGATTTCTAAATTTTTATTACTAGTATAAGTATACGTAATTTATAGCTATATTCAACTATTTTTGTATTAATATTAGTTATCGATATTTTTTGAAATTCTAATCTTTCATGCTATAATTATTAATGATTAGTAACAAATTTTACAATATTTTAAAGGAGAAGAAAATGATATACGCAGGAATATTAGCTGGTGGTACAGGAACTAGAATGGGAATAAGCAATATGCCAAAACAATTCTTGGAATTAGGTAAAAAACCAATACTTATTCACACAATTGAGAAGTTCTTATTAGAACCTGAAATCGAAAAAATCGTAGTCGGTGTTCATGAAGATTGGGTATCTCATGCTGAAGACTTAGTTGAACAATATGTTTCAGCGTTTGCTGATAAAATCATTATTACACCTGGTGGTGTTGATAGAAATACAACGATTGAAAATATCATAAATAGAATTAATGAATACAAACCGTTAACTGATGAAGATATTATCGTAACTCATGATTCAGTTCGCCCATTCATTACACTTAGAATTATTAAAGACAACATACGTCTAGCTAAAGAAAGTGATGCAGTAGACACAGTAGTAGAAGCAGTAGATACAATCGTAGAAAGCACTAACGGAGAATATATTTCAAACATTCCAAACAGAGCTCACTACTACCAAGGTCAAACACCTCAAAGTTTCAAATGTTTAGATTTCCTAAACCTATATAACTCATTAGACAAAGAAGAAAAACAAATACTTACAGACGCATGTAAGATATTCGTTATAAAAGGGAAAAAAGTAGCACTAGCTAAGGGAGAATACTCTAATATTAAAATAACTACAGTAACTGACCTTAAGATAGCTAAGAGTATGCTAGAGGACGAGTAATATGATAAATCAAATATATCAATTAATTAAACCGAAATTCATTAATGTAAAATACAACGAAGAGAATATAAATGATGGTGATAAAATCATCATCCGTCCAAACTATATGGCACTTTGTCACGCAGACCAAAGATACTATCAAGGGAAAAGAGATCCAAAGGTACTGGCTAAAAAACTACCAATGGCACTTATCCATGAATGTGCAGGGATAGTAATCGCAGATCCTACAGGAATGTATAAAGTAGGACAAAAGGTAGTAATGATACCTAACCAACCACCAAGACAAAGTGACGAAGAATACTATGAAAACTACATGCCAGGAACACACTTTCTTTCAAGTGGATTTGATGGATTCATGAGAGAGTTCGTAGCTTTACCTAAAGATAGAGTGGTAGCTTATGATGGTGTGGAAGATTCTGTTGCGGCTATTACAGAGTTCATAAGCGTAGGTATGCACGCAATGGATAGATTCTTGAAAAACTCACATAGTAAAAAAGAAAGAATAGCGATAATCGGTGATGGTAGTCTTGCTTATGTTATGGCGAACATAATAAACTACACTCTACCAGAGTGCGAGATAATCGTAATAGGTCGCCACTGGGAGAAGTTAGAACTATTCAGTTTCGCAAAAGAAAAATATATTACTGATGATATTCCTAAAGACTTAACTTTCGACCACGGTGTAGAATGCTGTGGTGGAGATGGTAGTGGATATGCGATAAATGACATAATCAAATACATCAAACCACAAGGAAGCCTAGTATTAATGGGAGTTAGTGAATACAAAGTAAATATCAATACACGTGATATATTAGAAAAAGGACTAACACTAATAGGGTCATCGCGTTCAGGTAGAATCGATTTTGAGAAAGCTATCGAGATGCTGAGTAATAAGAAATTCGAAAGAAGATTCAAGAATATTATTGAACTTGAGCAACCTGTGAGAAATATTAAAGACATTCATAGGGTGTTTATGACTGATTTAAATACTGCATTTAAGACTGTTTTCAAATGGGAAATATAATAAAAACTGCAATACTTGTTTAAATTCAAGTATTACAGTTTTTTATTATTTACCTAATTCTTCTCTTACTACATTAAGAGCTCTTTCGATTACTACGTGCATATCATAATATTTATAGTCTGCAAGACGTCCACAGAAGATAACATCTTTACCTTTTGCTTCTTCTAAATATTTTTGATACATTTCATTATTTTTAGAATCATTAATTGGGTAGTATGGTTCATCCCCACGTTTCCAATCTACTGAGTACTCACGTGTAATAACTGTTTTTTCTTGAGTACCTTTTTCGAAATGTTTGTGCTCGATAATACGAGTATAAGGAACTTCACGTTCTGTATAGTTCACTACAGCGTTACCTTGGTAATTCTCTTCATCTAGTACTTCATGTTCAAAGCGAAGACTTCTATATTCTAATTCTCCATGTTTATAATCGAAGTATTGATCGATCATTCCTGTAAATACTACTTTTTTCGCACTTGCTTCTAACTCTTCACGCTTCTCAAAGAAGTCTACATTTAGCTCTACTTCGATTCCTTTTAACATGTTTTCAATAATAACATTATATCCACCGATTGGAATACCTTGGTATCGATCGTTGAAGTAGTTGTTATCGAATGTGAAACGTACTGGAAGACGTTTAATAATAAATGGTGGTAGTTCTGTAGCACTACGTCCCCATTGTTTTTCTGTATAACCTTTAATTAAAGTTTCGTATACATCAGTACCAATAAGCTTAATAGCCTGTTCTTCTAGGTTTTTAGGTTCACTATCTTGCAGATGAGCTGTTTGTTCAGCGATTTTAGCTTTTACTTCTGCAGGAGTTTTTGTTCCCCATAATCCATAGAAAGTATTCATATTGAAAGGTAGATTGTATAATTTACCTTTGTAGTTTGCTACTGGTGAATTAATATAGTTGTTAAACTCAGCAAATTGATTAACATAATCCCAAACTTCTTTATTAGAAGTATGAAAAATATGCGCACCATATTTGTGAACGTTGATTCCTTCAACGTTCTCACAATAGATGTTCCCACCAATGTGGTTACGTTTATCTATTACTTTTACTTTTTTTCCTTGTTTTGTTGCTTCATGAGCAAAGATTGCACCTGACAATCCAGCTCCTACTATTAAATAATCGTACATATGTTCCTCCTAATTTTGTTTTCTAAACTTATTAGCAAACTTAGCTAACATTCTGCTTAAAAGCCCTCTTACAAAAATCAATTCTTTTGTTTTCCAAAATACTGATATCGTTAATACAAATAATGAAATATAAAATATTATATAATATATTATTTGTATCAAGATTGACTCTACTACTAAAAATTTAGTAATCAATAAGTATGTTAGAATTAGAACAGTAAGTGCATAACAATAATGCATTACAATCACTTTAAAAACACTTTTCGAACTTCGTTTTAATCCAAACTTATAAACAGAATATGGTTCATACCACACTACTGTAAAAATTGATGATAATATCGTTCCAATTAATATTGCCATGATTCCTAAATCACTATATATCAGTAATCCTAATGAAAATACCATATTAAGAATAGCCTCAACTATATTCTTTGTTTTTTGTTCCCAAAACAATCCATAACTATTAATAAATGTTAGAAAAG
Source organism: Gemella haemolysans (assembly GCF_012273215.1). Classification (NCBI taxonomy): domain Bacteria; kingdom Bacillati; phylum Bacillota; class Bacilli; order Caryophanales; family Gemellaceae; genus Gemella; species Gemella haemolysans. Next base: position 1,682,814 of record NZ_CP050965.1, read on the forward strand.
GCATTCGGTAAACCGTTATAAAGAAATTCAAGGTAATGATAAATATAATATTAACAGAAAATAAATATTCTTTACCTAACCAAATCGTAATAAAAATATTACTGAATAAAAGTATTCCTAACGATGAAAATAATGTAATCAAGAAAGTAATAAACTGATATTTTCTTAATATATTTTCTACTTTTTCATTACCCTCTTCCGAATGAATTAAATTTCCTAAACTTCCACTTATCGACGAAATTAATTGACCTATAATCGACTGTATATTAGCTAATATAACATTATAGTTTGAATACATACCCACTGTACTGACACCTATAAAAATTGACATTAGTATATTATCCGTACTCATAACGATAGTTTCTGCTATTTTAGAAATAAAAGTTCCTTTTACATGTTTAGAAAAACTATTTCTTTCTATTTTAGTAACTTCACCAATAATATCAGAACTTAAAAAATCGTAAATCTTATTTACTTTTACAGAGATTATAATATTTGAAATTATCGTCATTAATATCATTATTACTAAAAATAAAATATAACTTTTAGTAATAAATAAAGCTCCCCATTGAACTATCGATCCTAAAACAAAAATAGAAAAATCAGTAGTAACATTAATATATCTTTTTTGATCAGCATCTAAAAGTACTCGTTTATAAGTGAAAAGATAGCTAATAACTGAATTCGCTAAAAATAGAAAATATATATAATATATTTCTGACGTCATTTGTATATCACTAGCCAAATAAGGTAAAAAGAATGAAATTACTATTCCTAGTATTAAGACTATACTTGCAATTTTTGTATATATCCTTTTATACATTTGCATATATGCATTTATTTTTGCAATATTGTTTTCTACTAATGGTTTATACAAACTTACAGCAATTGCTGTACCTATACCGAGTTCAGCAAGTGATAACACTGACAAGATACTCGAAAATAAGCCATTTAATCCTAAATATACTATCCCCAAATAATAGATAAAAATAGATCTATTAGCAAATGCAAGTATAATTTTTAATATTTGAACTAGGATAGATATAATTGAATTGAAAATTGCATTTTGTGTTCTTGTTTTCTTCATTATTTTCCCTTTCATTTTTTAAAAATATTTTTTCTATGTTTTAACATACTAATACTAAAAAACTATATAGGTTATTAAAACAAGATATTTCTACCTATATCTTACTAAGTATTTTCAATTTTACTTTTATTTTAAAAATATTATATAAATATAATGGTGATAAATAATGTTTCTCAGGAACAAATGTTCTATAATGCCATTTAAAGTGATCTAAACGTATTTTTTCTACAAGTATTTTTTCTTCGTTATTTCTATTTTTAAAACTTTCTCTAAATGAATTTAATACCGGAAAAATATCTAGATTTCTCTTAGAGAACTTAGCATTTGTTATCGATCCTTTCCTTATCCTGTAACCATATATTTCCCTAGGCAGCTTTTTCCATTTTTTTGATTCCTTGATTAAAATAGGCATCACAGCTAAATCTTCAAAAATTTTTCCCTCGGGAAAAAATTTTGTTGATAAAACTCTCTTATGTATCAATCTAGGAAAAATTGACACTCTTATAGCCTTAGTCAACTGATTTATTAGTTTATCTTTAACAGATTCTATAATAAATTCACTTTTTTTCTCATCATTTGAAAATACAGGTATATCATCATCAAAAAATGTATGTATATTAGCTTCTATAATATCTACATTGGGCTCAATATTCGCAACAAAATAATCTAAATAATCAGGTGATATTACATCATCACTATCAATAAAAGAAACATAATTACCTATCTGTTGTTCTACCGATTTTTCAAAAAAATAATCTAGACCTGTATTTCTTGCACCACTTAATCCTTTATTTTCTTGATTTATTAAGATAAATCTTTTATCCGATAGAAATTTTTCAGCAATCTCTTTTGAATTATCTGTTGAACCATCATTCACCATAATACACATAAAATTTTTATAAGTTTGATTCTGTATACTATCTAGGCATTGCCCTAAGTAATCCTCAACATTATAAATCGGCACTATTAAGGTTATCTTTTCCACATTAATATTCCTTTCTTTAATTTCTTTGCAAGCTGTTTGCATAATTGTTCTAAATTTTTTACATAGTAAAATTTTTTGGGATAAATTTTGTAAGTTTTTAAATAATGATTATTAGGATATGCATTCTTAGAATATTTAGTTAACCATTGATTAAACTTTTCATCATATACATTTGTATATTTTTTTATTTCTAAATATCTTTGTGCTATGTTATGAAAAATAACCGTATTTATATAGTGTTTTAGATTCGGTTTATTAGCATAGTATTCTTCTAATAATTCACAAATTTTAAAAATATCTAATTGCTTCTGGATATTACTCCCCTTCATAGTACCATTGGGATTAGGTCGGTAATAATATCCAATAATATTAATCTTTATCGCTCTTCTTATTTCTTTTAATACCGCAATCCCAGTATACAAATCCTCATAAATTAAGCCCTCAGGAAATAAATTTGATTCAATTAATGATTTTCTATATAGTTTGGCTACAGGTTGATGTGTAATCGCCCATGTATCTATACATGCTTTTAACACTTCTTCTCCTTCTCCTTTAAACATAATACTTACATTCTCACAATTCTCATTATCAAATCTTTCCCTATTAGTCGTAAAGTCAGCTTCTATAATATCATAGTCGTCCTTTTCATAAGCTAGCAATATTTCTAATAATTTTATATTGATAATATCATCACTATCTACAAAGCAAAGAAATTCTCCCCTGGACATCTTTATCCCTTTGTTTCTTGCTACACTCTGTCCTGAATTACTCTGGTTAACCAGAATAAATCGTTTATCATTCAAATAACTTTCTGCAATCTCTCTTGATTTATCTACAGAACCATCATTTATCATTATACACTCAAAATCTGTGTACGTTTGACTTTGAATACTATCTAAACATTCTCTCAAGTATTTTTCCACATTGTATATTGGAACAATAACTGATACTTTAGGATTCGAACCCATTGTTATTCCCCTTCTATTTTTAAATTAATAATCTCTAATACTATTTCTTTCATTTTTGGATATTTATCTATATCAAATTTCCTTGAAAATAAGTGTCCTTGTTTTTTACCATATTTAAGTTGTTCAACATCTTCATCAGAATCTGTCCAAGTATATGGGCTTCCATCCCACCAATTAATATAACGTAGATTGCCCTGGAAATCTGTTGGTTCATCATTTGTCGGTTTTAGTGAATATACGCTATTTAATAAATCATTTTTTTCTAATATTGTTGGAATAAACAATTCATCATTAACTCTTGTTTTTTTAAAAACTCTTTTTATAAACTCTTGTTCTCTCACTAATACTTGAACTGCTTTATGATTTAATGAGCACCAGTTTGAAGCATATTTTAAATCAATATTATATTTTTTAAAACTATCAATTTTTAGCATTCTTTGTAATTCTATTTCAAATCTTCTGTAAATATTCAATCCTTTTTTTAAGATTTTATTATTAATACTTCTACTAGATAAGTGTGGAGCTAAGTATTTAAAAGATACTCTTTCATATATTTTATTTTTTTCAAATAAATCATCTGATACCATCGTTAAAAAATTATAATCTTTTCTCTCATCAAAAAAATTATAGATATTTTCTGCTGTATCCAAGGGTAAATCTACTCCGGACAACAAATGATACATACTATAATCATTATTTTTCAGAGCAGTTGTAAATAATTCTAACTCCGCTTCTACTAGGGAATAATCTCCCCAATAGATTGGTATCTCTTTTGTGAAATATAATGTAGACTTCTTCACAACACTCTCTATTTGTTCCTTCAGCTCTCTATCAATCTGTGCTTTCTTATCAAACAAAATATAAATATCATTTTTTTCATAGTCTAATAAAGAAACTAAGAATTTTAATTGTTCTATTTTATTATGCGCAATAATCAAATATGCTTGTTTCATGAAGTCACTCTTCCTTTTTATATAATCATTAATTTTTTATATAACATTGTCTTACATATCATATATTTATCGTCTCACTACTTCACTTAATGAGAATTGGTGTAAATCACTAAAATATTCATAGACATTTTTTGTTAATATTTCAATAAAGTTATAATCAAGCAAACGAAGAAATTCTAAGAAATTTCTATTCCAAATTATAGTCCCTACAAAACATAATATTAACATGAAATAAGATATAAAATATTTATTTCCTTTAATTTTAGATGTTCCTTCTGTATCACTAGCAATAAACAATAGAACCGAAATAATTACTAATGGATATACAAACCAAACAAATCTATCTAACAATGTTAAGAACGGTGATACTGATAAAGTCAGTAAACAAACGTACATTACTAGTTTGTAAAAATTTTTCAACTTTTCATTTTTTTGAAATCTAAGAGTTATATGATAATAAACAATAAAAATAACACTGATAAGTGCTCCTACGTAAACATATACTAAGTCAGACCACTTAAATAGTACTATATAATTCTCTGTAATCTGGTACGAATCAAATTTTTCAACTAAAAACGAAAAATATCCATTATTAATATTAAATACAGGTAATACAATAGATAATACTGGAAAAGTAAATAATACCAATATTTTTTTGTATATTCTATCATTTTTTAACAGAGGGAATAGGATCCTTAGTAAAACAAATATAAGACTACTTGCGTGGATTAATATTGGAATTAAATAGTAGAATAACGATTTATTTATACTAAATCCTCCTCTAATTTCCTTATAAAATAGCGAAACAGTGATAGAAACTGCTAACGCATACCTCATTCCACTAGCTGTATATCTAATATTTACAAATGTTAAAATAATTATGAATCCAACTAAAAACAACCATTTTGAAATATTACTTTTTTGAAAAATATCTAATATAATAGAACTATATAGATAATAGACTGTAAAGCACACAACAAAACTAATTAACGAATATGTTCCTGTATTACTAAAAATATATAATAATAATCCAAATAGTGGATAATTATAATACCCATATTCTGTTGGTATATCTTTTGACATCAAATAAGAAAACCATTCAAAAATACTATCATATGATTGATATAAATATGCTGCTTTATAATGATACGCCCCATCATCTGTTGGAAACGGGATATATCTCAATGTAATCAAAGAAATCCCTAAAACAAACAAAATAAGAAAAATTTTACTATATTTAAAACGATATGTCAAAGGTATCATTATAAGAGGTGTAGTTATTATTGGATATAGAAAAAATAATCCTATATAAACCGATAAAATTAAAAACATGTAATTTCCTCCTTGTCAAAATTCAGTGAATAAATAGTTTCCTTGTCTTTTTAGGTATTAAGCACGTTGAAAATTAAATGAATAATTTAAAATATTCTTGATTCACTTTTTTATTTAATCTTTAATTTTTATTATCCTATTTCTTAACTATCAACCTCTTTATAACATTAAACAGTTTAGGTGATAATATAAATAAAATATATTTGATTTTAAAAAAGAAACTTATCTTGCTATTAGACAATATATTAGTATAATTTCTTTTTATCATTTTTCTTATTTTATAAACATCAGTTATACTTGTTTTATACGCTGATCCTATAATTTTAAAAGAACCAATAGCTTCTTTAGCAATAACTGCACTTTCTAAACTCTTTTTATCATTATATTTATCTTTAATAACATCTCTATTATGACTTATCGCATCAAAAAAATCATACTGTTTAGATGTAAATTTTGAATTCACAATGCTTCCTTGACGCTTGTAATAGTTATATATTTGTATTGGTGTGTGAACTATTTTATTCGCTTTCTCAACATGCTCACTAATTATATATAAATCTTCGTATATTCTTCCCTTCGGGAAAGGAATTTCTAAAATACTTTTTCTATATAACTTTCCACAAGCTGATACCGTTGCTACTTTATCATAAAATGCCTCTTCAAGAAAAATATCATGATCCATAACAATCACATTCTTAAAATCCTCTTCAGTTAAAGAATGATTAGAATAAACATTATATAATTCTGTTGCCTTAACTCGGGTAGAAACAATATCACAATTATGTTTTTCTTGAATATCCGCTAATAATTCCAAGGAATATGCTTCTAAATAATCATCTGGGTCTAAAAATGTTATAAATTCTCCTTTAGCTTTTTGAACACCAAAATTTCTCGCATCAGATAGTCCACCATTCTCTTTATGAAACACTCTTACATTAGAATATTTCTCAGAATACTCATCACATAATTTTCCTGAATCATCTGTAGAACCATCATTCACAAGAATTATTTCAAAATTTTTATAAGTTTGTTTTTCTAAACTTTCAATTGCATAATGAAGATAATCCTCTACATTATAAACAGGAATAATAACACTAATAAGCATCTATCTCACTCCATTCTTTTTGTTTCTTCTTAACTAATGAGTTAACAAAACAATCAAAAATTCTTTTCATTCTATAATTCAAACTTATTAAAGATGTAACTTTTTTTTCTTTATCGTATCTCCATGTAAAACCACATTTATTAGCGTAGTTAAATAATTCATACATTTCTTCTAAATTATTATTCAATATTGCTAATTGGCATTGTTTATTTATTAAATAAATTAATGCTTCTCTAACAATATTTTCTTGAATCTTATCAGTATGGATTTCCTGATATAATTCTAATATTCTTTTAGTTACTCTATAGTGATGATCCGATTTTTGTTTCATAATATTAATATGCATACTTTGATCTGGTCTACCTAAAAAGTATTGATAAATATCTAAATTATAATATACATAATTCTTCACATATTTTATAGGCAACAATGTGTATTCCGTATCTACATAGAATGTCTTTTCACTCAATCTTATATCATTATTTTTTAAAATAGATGTCTTATACGTTAGCGCATGCATAGGAGTTCTTCTATCAGGTAATCCCTCTACGATACCATCTGGTACAATTCTTTCTACAAAATCAATAGTCTTTTTACTATTATTATACACATGTTGCTCTGTATAATTTGAAATTACCATATCTACATCTATTGTTTTTAATTTTTCTAATAACGTTTCAAAACTACTGATGTCTATCCAGTCATCACCATCAATAACTTTAAAATATTTCCCTTTAGCTTCATTTATTCCTACATTTATAGTTGAACCATGCCCACCGTTTTCTTTAGAGATTATTCTTAAGTCCAAATCAGATTCTATAATTAAATTTTCGACTACTCGAACAGAATTATCTGTACTACCATCATTAACAACGATTACTTCAAAATCTTTATAATATTTCTCATTAACTGCTAAAAATGAATGTATACATTTCTCTATATATCCAGAAATATTATATGTCGGTACAACTATTGTAAGCAATTTATCTTGCATGTTCTCCTCCTATCATCTCTTCAATCAAATTAATCCATTGCTGTAGAATTTTTTCTTTACTAAATTTCTCTGTATCATTCATGGAATTCCCAGAAAAAATTTCTCTTAACTCCTCATTTCCAATAAGTTCACAAATTTTATTACTCATTTCTTCAGTATCAAAGTTATCAATTAAATATCCATTTTCTCCATCTAGAACTATTTCTGATGGTCCCGTTGGACAATCAAAACTAATAATCGGTAATCCATATTGTTTTGCTTCTAATAGTACTAAAGGTAATCCTTCATATCGAGAAGTCATTACATATATCCCATGATTAGGATAAATATTCTCTATCCCTCTTACATTCCCCATAAAATTAACCTGAGCTATTACTCCGCCTTCTTTTAGTTCCTCAACTAACTTTTCTTTAATACTATCATCACCTGAACCATATATATCCCATTGCCAATCAGGATATTTTGATAATACATTAACAGCTACTTTGGATAAATAATCATATCCTTTTTGCTTATCAAAACGACCTACCGTAATTAATTTTTTAGAATTAACATTATATCTTTCTATACTATCAATAGAGTTTATCCAATTATAAATACACTCCACTTTATTAGAATCAATCTTATACTGTCTTATATAATTATCTCTATCTTCAGTAGTTAGTGTAATTATTTTATCAGCTGCTTTAGCCCCAAAATATCGTTGGAATTTTTTTACCTTAGTATCAATATCAACTATAGAATTAGTATGATCACACGAAATAAATACTGTATCTAAACCTAATGTACTAGCTATACCTACACTATTCATACTCATTCCTATACCAAAAACAATCTGGATATCATGTTTCTTTAAATATTCTCTTAATAATAAAACAGATTTAAAAAAATGTTTTTGCATCGATAACTTTTTACTTGATAAATTTTCGTATCTAACATTAAATTTCAAATCAAAAAAACACTCTTCAGTTGCCAATACAGATACTAAATGCACTTCATATTTATCGGATAATTCATTTGCTAAATTAACAGCCACCTTTAATCCACCATCAACTCTATCAATAATCCATTTTACAAAACATATTTTTTTCATAGATTTATTCCTTACTTTTCATCTCTTCAAAATGCGCTATTCTATTTTTTTTATCAGGTAGTTTCATGTAATCTCCATAAATATGTTTTAAATACCCATCATAGTCTTCAGGACTTCTTATTTCAATGTCTTCAAACTTCAATAATTTTGAATTCCCAAATATTTTCTTTGAAACAATTTCTTTTTCTCTATATCTACCTAAAATATTTCCTCCAAAGTCACTATTATCAAAACTATAAGTGGCTGCAATTTTATGTAATTTTTCAACTAATCTCTCTGATGAAAGTATTTTATATATTTTAGATTTCTTCATAAGACCAACTACTAAATTCCCAACAAATCCACGGTCTACAATATTTAACTTATCTATAATCGAAAACTTATATAGTACTCTATATAATAAAAACTTCGTTAAAAATACCTTTCTAGCTATTTTACCATTTGGAGCCCCATCTAATGGAAATAAATCAATATATACAGAATATGATTCTGATCCTATTTGTATATTTTCTTTTTTCTTATATTGCAATACATTCAAATTAATTATGTTTTTCTCTAAAACTACTTCTTCGTTATCACTCAATAATTCAATCAATTTATCATAATATTTTCTAGGTATTCCTAAATCTATATCATCATCCCAAGGTATGAACCCTTGATGTCTTACTGCTCCTAAAAGAGTACCTCCTAAAGCAAAATACTCTATACTGTTATTCTCACATAATTTTATGCATTCTTTTAATAATAATAATTCTTGTTCTTGAATTTTCTTCAGTACTACTTCTTTATCCATAGTTCACCTTTTATTGTAATATTTTATATAACTTCGGTCTTATTTTTGATTGAATAAAACCTATAATTCGTATAGCTAATTTTTTAGGAAGAATATTATATATCTTTAAAATCTTAGGATCTTTAACACTTTTGAATTCCCCTTTATAATATTTCTCAAACTCTCTCACATGAGCTACCTTACTTCCCTGTTGCCATGGTCTTCTTGACAAAAAGCATGTTGTATAATGACGAATCACAATATTATTTCTAGCGTCTTCTAATTTCTTTTTAGAATAGTAATCTACTGGTTTTTTAAATACAAGAATATCCTCATAAGACATATCTTCAAAAATTGTCATATAATTAAATTTAGGATTTATCTCCTTATATGAATCATATAAAACTGCATTTAATATTCCAACATCACCTTGAATAACATTTCCTTTAAATTTACAGATCACATCAAACAACTTACTTTCTATTTGTTCTATTCTCCACTTTTCTAAATCTATCAATAAAACCCCTGTATTAAAAACAGCTCTATCCTCTGGAATGTTCAAGATTTTCTTATACTCTGCATTTATAACATCTGAAACACCTATAACTATTTTGTCATCAAAACAAACATTAAATAACTCTATTAAATTTGATAAAATAATTGTGTCTGCATCTAAGTATAATGCTTTTTTTATACTATCTGGCAGAGCAGATCCAATCATGAGTCTACTATATTGGCTAGCTGAGCCCCTATCTAACTTCACTTGATAAGGTACTTCACAATTTTCAATCCAATTAACTTCTTTCTGATTGTATTCTTTTGATAAATTATTTATTTTCTCTTTATTTAAATCAGATATTTTTTCCCCTATTATCCAAATATCTAAGTTTAAATCTCCATTGGTATCATACAATGAAGCTATCGAAGCATAAAGCACATCGATAAAATTATTATCTGTAGCGTATACTATATCCAATCTTTTCACTTCCATTTTATCAAATTTTATGTTAATATAAACCATATTCACTTATATTAGTCTGTGTTTTAGTTTGGCGACGAAACACAGTCTTTTTTATTTTAACAAGGAGTGGTTGTATATATTTATAGCCACTCCCTATTTTTTACTTTTCCCCGTATTATTTACTTCCTTCTCTTTTTAGGACAACCATTATAGTTTTAATTATAATTTTTATGTCCAGTCTTAGCGACCAATTTTCGATATATTTCATATCTAGTTTAACTACTTCTTCAAAATCAAGTATGTTACTTCTTCCACTAACCTGCCACATTCCTGTAATACCAGGTTTTACCTGCATACGTTTGAAATGATGAAGATCATACTGTGTATATTCATCAACTGTCGGAGGACGTGTTCCTACAACGCTCATATCCCCTTTAAGAACATTGATAAATTGTGGAAGTTCATCCAATGACCAATCCCTTAGTTTTTGTCCAAATGGGAAGACCCTAGGATCATTATTCATTTTAAACATCAACGTTGTCTCTAGCTCATTTTGGCTTAAAAGTTTTGCTTTTCTTTCTTCAGCATCCATATACATACTTCTAAACTTGTATATTTTAAACTTTTTACCATTTTGTCCTATTCTTGTTTGAGTGAAAATAAGTGGGCCTGGCGCTTGCATTTTCACTATTGGCAGTATAATTATACCTACAATAATCGTTAATAGTATTCCCACTACTGAGATTGCTATATCCATCACTCTCTTCAGAATTACCTGACGTAGTGTTGCTATTTTTATTGCAGATGTTAAATAAATATTATCTCCTTGGAACGTTACTGCAGTATTAGCTCCTACTTCTTTAATTATTGGTGTTATATTAATCTTCGTCGGAATACCTAACACTTCAAAAATCTTAAATATTTCAACCAAGTCTGTTTGAGACGATAAATTGGCATATATTTCATCAACTCTATGATGAGATAAGAAATCTCTAATTTCAGAAATATTGTGGACAACCGGTTTAGCGTTATATATATATTCATCTGAATTGTTCGCATATGCTAATACTTGATAATTACTTGGAAGCTCTCCAATAGTGTTTAAATCACAAAAATCAGATAGTATTATAATATTTCGACTGTCATCACGATAACGATTATTTATTCTTTTAGAAATAATTCTTACACAATAGATCAAGACAAATGCTAGAACTAAATAAATAATCAATTCCATACTTTTTACTATATCAAAGAAATCATTGCGATTAAATATTACTAAAAACAATGTAAACAATGAGACAACTTTTAATACATAGATAAATGTTGCCTTAAGTTCTTTAAGATACCCTCTCTCTGATATTGTCCAATATTCTTCTGACATAAGTGCGACAAGAATACCGATAACATTCATAACAATAAAGAAGTACAAGTTATCTTTTGATTTTGATTGGAAATCAAAACTAAAAATGTAAGCTAAAGATAAGGCTATTAAATCAGTCACCAAGAACAGAAACTTATTAGTTCTTCTAATATAATACATCTCGTTCTCCTCTTATCTTCTGACTTATTTTTTATCTTTGTTTCCATTTAGTCCATAACTACCATAGTGACCGTAGTAACCACCATAACCTAGCTCATTTGAGTTAACTTTATTTAAGATTACTCCTAGGAACTCAGCTCCACCTTTTTCAAGTTGTTCCTTGGCTTTTTCTATACTCTTCTTCTTAACACGATTTGCTTCTACAAGGAGAATTACTCCATCTGTCTTAGGAGCTACGATAGCCGCATCGATTACCTGTCCAATCGGTGGTGTATCGATGATAACATAGTCATAATATTCTCTAAATACTTCAATCATAATGTTAAAGTTTTTGTTTTGTAATAATCCTGTTGGGTTCGGTGGTACTTGACCTACTGGAATAACATTAAGGTGTTCCACATCAGTTTCATAAATAACATCTTCGATTGGAGATACTCCAGAAAGATAGTTAGTTAGACCACTAATTTTGTGCTTAAATTTGAAACGACCTGCCATTACAGACTTACGTGTATCAGCGTCCACTAGAATAGTTTTAAGACCTAATTTTGCTAATGAAATAGCTAAATTAGTCGATACAGTACTCTTCCCTTCGTTTTCTGAAGTTGATGTAATTACGATTACTTTTTTATCTTTTCCTAAAAATTGGATATTTGTACGTATGGCGTTGTAATATTCATCATTTTTAGGATCTACTATTTTTTGGTTTGTTAGTAAATTAATTTGTGCCATGTATTTTCACCTTATCTCTTTCCTGTTTTTGTATCTGGAACTACACCTAAAAGCACAAGCCCCATTGCTTCTTCAATATCTTCTGCTCTCTTAACTCTATCATCTAGTAGTTCAAATAATACTACTCCAGCTACAGCTAAGATAAATCCTAATGCTGTCGCTAATACCGCATTTCTAGGAATGTTTGGAGAACTTGGTGATGTAGCTGCTTTTGCTTCTTCTAATGTCGTTACATCATCGATTTTTGTTACGTCTTTAATCTGATCAGCTGATACTGATTTTACAGTATTCGCTAAGTCACTAGCTACTTGTGGATCTTTATCTCGAACAGTGATTGAGATAATACGTGTATCTTTTGGTGCATCGACACTAACTTTTCCTGCTAATTGTTTTGCTGTAAGTCCTAATCCACTCTTTTCTGCTGAATCTTCCATAACTTTGTTCGAAAGAATAATCTCTTTATAGTCTTTTACTAATAGTGATCCTAGTTGAACGTCTTGTGTTGTGATTGCTTTATCATCTTTCTTTTGGTTAACCACATATACTTTCGTAGTAGAAGAGTATTGTGGCGTTACTAAGAAAATACTATAAGCAAGTGATACCGCAGTAAATAGTAGTGTTACTAATACTATTAATATCTTCTTCTCCCAAATTCTTCTTAACAGTAGCATAATGTCTAACTGTATTAAATCTTTTTCCTGATTATCCATTGTGTTGTTTTTCCTCTCTTTATATTATTTTATTCATTAATAATTTTTCTTGATTTTTTTCAAATAGTTCGTAAGCTATTGTTGGACCGTATTTTTTCTCGATAATGTCATATGCTTCTTTCATAAATGTTCTTCGAGAATCCATATTGTGCATATCACTTGCGATAAAGTGAACTAGCTCTTGGTCTAGGTACTTCTTAGCTCGTTTTTTGTAATGTTTGTGTTTATCACCGATAAGCTTTGGTTTGAGAACACTTGCTGCATTAACCTGGATATAAGCACCCATGTTAATCAATTCTTGAACACCTTTTTCATCTACATCGTTGTATCTTTCAACGTGAGCTACTACTGGTGTTAATCCTAGTAATATAACTTTATTTATCGCTCTGTGGATTTCTTTATAGCGCATCTCATAAGGAAATTCGACTAATACATAGTCTGTATCAGCTAATTTTGGGTATACACCACTTTCGATTTTCTCAATTTCACCTTCTTTGTAGTAGACTTCGCTTCCTAAATAAACCCTTAGGTCGCTAGCTACTTCAGCAGCAATTTCTTCTACTCGTTTGAAGTTTTCTCTAATTATTTCAATATCTGTTTCGAACATTCCGCGTCTTCTGTGAGGTGTTGCGATAATCGTTCTAACACCTTGTCTGTAGCTTTCTTCTAGCAAATCACGAGTATCTTTTTCAGTTTTTGCACCGTCATCTACTCCGAAGACTACATGGGAATGTATATCTATCATTCTAATTCCGTCTCTCATCTACTTACCTTCCAATACATCTTTAATATTCGCTGTTACTTCCGCTAGACTCTTATCATCGATTTGCATCATGTATAGTTGTGCTCCAGGCATCGCATATGATGGTAATCCCATACTTCCAGTACCAGTTAACGCTTGAGAAGTTACATTGTAATCTTTTCCTGAGTTAAGTTGTTCATTCGCAAGACCCATAGCTGTTTCTATCGGCATGTTTGTCTGAATTGATTCACTTAAATCTTTAATAACACTTTGATAATTCGCTAATCCTTCTTTCGAAGTAAGTTTTTTAATTATCGCTGTAATAACTTTTTCCTGATTTTTACCACGATCGTGGTCTCCACCAGTAAGCCCGTATCTTTCTCGAACAAACATTAAAGCATCTTCAGAATTCATATGTAATAATCCTGGTTGGAAACTTTTCTTTCCACCATACGATACAAACGCTTGATCATTATACACATCTACCCCACCAACTGTATCGATTAGTTTTAGGAATGATGTGAAGTTAAGTCTTGCATAATAATCAATTTTAATACCGTAGACATTCTCTAATGTATGAATTGATGATTCTACACCGTATAGTCCTGCGTGTGTAAGTTTGTCATATTGATTATTACCACCATCAGCGATTTTCACATATGAGTCACGTGGTGTTGTAGTTAATAAGATTTTTCCAGTTTTTTTGTTTACTGTCATAATAATATTAACATCTGAACGACTTACACTTGATACAGGTCCATATGTATCAATACCACTTACATAAACGTTAAACACGTCTCCAGCATTTTGTTTTGCTTTAGCATTTACAGTTTTTGTTATTTTGTATGAATATATTACTTTTGTTTTATCTTTAAAGTCTTGGTGTTGACTTGTAATTAAGTCTTCAAATGAGCTGTTTAACACCATTGCTCTAGCTGTTCCTGCTGTTAGTTCTTCATAAGCTGAGAAGTAGTTTTTTGATTCTGAAAGATTTAGACTTTGTTTTTCTTTATCGCGAATCTCTTTCATCAATTTATTGATGTTTTCTCCATCTGAAGAAACCGGCGCTGATACCGTAACATCTTTTAGGTCAGCCAATTTTTCAGCTTTGTCATTTTTCAAGACTACGACATTCATTGTATACTCGCTTACCGTTGCATTGTTATTTAAATTATCGAATAAACCAATCGCTGTTCTAAATTGCATGTACGAGAATATCAAGGCAATATTCATAACAACTAACATTATTACATTAAATATTTTTGCTTTTTTCTTAATAACTAGGAATACCGACAGTACTATCGCTACGATTATTACTCCGATTATCGCATAGTTGATTCCTCTAAAGTTTAGGAAGTCGTATTTTAACATCGTCCAACTTACCAGTCCACCGAGTATGATCAGTAAGGCAGCTAATATACCATTAACTATATCAAAAGCTCCTATACCTGATTCACTTCTAGCATTACGGCTACTTGAATTTCTTCTCATTATTTTTTATCCTCTTTAATTTATAAAATTTACTAAGACAACTCAGATTTAAATGTTCCTCGCTGTTTATTAATTCTCCATCAATCTGAAAATATTTCTGATTTGTCGTTACTGTTAATGTGTCCGTAGTTATATGTATAACTCTTTTTAGTTTATTATGTTTTTTCAGAAGTAAGCAAAGATAATTATAAACAAACGTTATTAAATTCATGTTCTCCATTACCATAATGTGGAGTTTGCCATCTTGACCTGTAGCAGTTTGCGAAAATTTTATTCCGCCTCCTTCATATGGTTGAATCATAATATTTAACAAATATAGGCTATCGGTATCTATTTCACCGGAGTCCCACGATATTTTCGCCCTATATTTTTTCAGCATGAAAATACCTATTACTCCTTGAAGAAGATAGATATACTTTCCTACATATTTTTTTAACCTTGAGCCATTTGCTCTTTTAATTATGTCAGCATTAAAACCGATATCGAATCCCGAACAGAATTTTCTATCGTTAACAACACCTACATCATATTCTATAAATTTCTTTGAGTCTAATAATCTACTTATTTCAACAGTTTTATCGAACCTTATTGATCTTGCAAGATCATTTCCAGATCCATACGCGAGATAGATGAATTCTTTACCATGATAGTTATTTACCACTTCGTTAATAGTACCATCTCCGCCGATGACGATTAGTTCATCTTCGTGGATTTCACTCATCAAGTCACTCGCGTTCTTATTTTTAGAGGTTTTTAGCACTTTGTAAGGTGACTTTTCCCTCTTTAAAACACGCTCTATTTTTTCAAGTTCAATAAGACTTTTTTTACTCCTAGAATTAACAATTATTTTAATCATATTACGAACCTATTCAAAAATACTTCATCCTAACAATTATACTACAAAAACAAGCATTTATCAAAGATTTATCTATTTTAAAACGCTTTAAATAATAGATTATTTTACTTACTTTAACACTATTTCTATCATTACGATTTACGAGTAAAATTCTCCCTAAATAAATTATTTTATGTTTTAGATAGTTTGAAAATTAATTTTAATTTTCTAATAAAAGAACTCTTTGAAATCCCTTATTTATGAAGTTATTTAGAAATTTTTAGTAAATAAGTGATTTTTAGATTTAGATCAGGAAGTTCCACTAGGGAGCAAATAGTTTGCACGTTATCTTGCAATCAGTTTTTGTATATACAATTCTTAATCATAGTTACAAATATCTAGGTTTTGAAGTTAACTCCCCTACAAAAAACGATACTCCCCCCCTTTTTTATTAAACAAATAAAAAACTACCCTATTAATATTCCGCCGAATTCACTGAATCTGCGACAACTTTCAAATTAATAGAATAGTTTATTATTTTTATCAAATATTCACAAACACGCTACTCTTATAAGTACTCTAATCTGTCAATCTCTGGTTTTTCAGGTGTTTGTGTAAAATCTGTATCGATTGGATCTTTAGGTGCTTTTCTTGCGAATAACATAATCGCCACAATAAAGTATAGTAAGTATACAGGAAGTAGTATCCCAACTGTCATTACACCGATTACTATTGCTGAAAGTAGGAATAAGATTCCTGAAACAATTCTCGCTTTCATAGTAAATGATGCTATTAGCGCTAATAATAAAGCAACAATCGCAACTATTGTATAAACTTTTACCAATAATACAAGTAACGATACGATGTCTAAACCTGAACTTTTTAACAATGATTCAACTCCTGGATCTTGTAATAAGTTATAAAGAATCGGTTCAAATTCTTTTTGTTTAAAAGCAGTAGCTAACTGACTAGAAAATGCTCCAAGAGATAGTAATACTGTAACAAGTATCATAATAACATTCGCGATCCACGCTAAGATTTTTTCAACTTTTCTGCTAAATGGTTTCATAAAGTGCTCCTTTTTAATATATTGATTAAATTATACCACAAAATGTATTAGATTAGTAATGTTTAACCTTTTCTAATAAATAACATAATGGCGACAATGAAATACAATAAGTACACGTGAACCGCAACTTCTGTCGCCATTCCAGCAAGCATAATAGCCAAGAATAAAAATAGTACCCCTGAAAAGATTCTATGTTTCATCGTAAAAGTCGCTAATAATGCTATAAGTGATGTCAGTAAGACTGAAAATTTAATAAATTTTATAAGAAATTCAACCATTTCATTAATATCTATTCCTGTATAAAGAAAAAAAGCTTCTCCGGATTTAGATAACGTTAAACTAATAAATTCAGGAGTTAAAAATATTGCTTCCATCTGTCTTTGAAAAAATCCCGTATACATTAAGACTACCACTGAAATCATCATAATATTCGCAATCCACGCTAGTGTTTTTTCTATTTTTCTGCTCCTTTGTTTCATAAACTTCTCCTTTATTTCAATTAACAACTAAATTATATCATAAATAATTATGGTTTATATAGATTTTTTCAGATATTCTAATTCTTTTCAAAGTTAATTCTAGAACCATCAACATCGCCTTTCTCCATACCACGAATTTAACAAAAAACCTAAGTAGCAAAATACTACTTAGGTTTCTTATTAATTTTTTCGTTTCTACCCCGGAATTAGCTGTGACTTGATTCGGTTGCAATTTAATTCGACTGTAAATCCATTTGACTATAAGTCTATTTGTCTGCGAACCAATTCATCTATAAAATAATTTGTCTGCAACCCTAATTGAGTTACAAACCTATTCGGCTGAGAGTCTTATTAAATGCAAGCTATTTAAATACGAGCTAGCTTATCTCTATCTAATTGACTACGAGCCTATAATTTAAAACCCTTAAATACTATCTTCCACGACGTTTTGCTTGTGGAGCAGCTTTTCTTGCAGGTTTGTGATTTTGTTGAACAACAGGTCTGTGTGCTGCTGGTTTTTGAGCTACTGCTGTTGGTCTTTGAACAGCTGGTTTTTGAGCTACTGATTTGTGCGCTACTACAGTAGGTCTTTGAGCTGGTTTGTGTGTAGTTACTACTGTATGTTTGTGATTTGTCACTACTGTGTGGTTTGTAGTTGAAGAATGACTTACAGACCCTGAAGCAACTAGTTGTTTGTGAACTTGAGTTGTAGCTACTACATGAGCTTGAGCTTGAGTAGTTACATATGCGTATGTTTGAGTGTACGGTTTGCTAATTTGCCTAGCTGGTTTTTTAGTGAAGTACACTTGGTATACTAATTCTTGATCGTAGATTTTGTTGGCTGCGATTTGATTTTTACTTTCATTAGAAAAATCACGTTTTGAAATATTATATTCATTAGCTAAGTTTTGAGGAAGAGAAATTGTTGCAAATACATTCTCATCTCCTGATAATTTTGCACTTTCTGCTAATCTTTTGTTAGTTCCTTCTTCAAGGTAATCAACTCTTACATTGATTTTTTTGTTTGCAGCTTCTACTTTTGCATCATTTACATTAGCAAATGAGAAAACTAGTAATGCTGGTAATACTGCTTTTAAAAGTTTTTTAAACATAGTTTCACCTTAATTTGTTTTTTTCGGAATTGATATCTAATATAAATACGTATCTTTACCGGAATTAATAATATTATAAATAGAAATTTACGTCAATCATTTTTCGAAGAAATTTTATTATTTTACAAAGTTTTATACGTATTAAAAATCTCTATTCAACTTCAATTTAAATCTAACTTAAAATACAGTTAAAATAGCGTTAGATTTGAGTAAGTATATATTTAGTTTTCGATTGAAATAAATAAAATATCCCACTATTAACCATCTCCAAAATAAGATAATAGCAATTTATTTAATAAATATATGTTAATTAGTTTTCACTGATGTTTTTATAGTATACAAGCAAATTTTTCCATGCCCCGGATTTAGTATACAACCCCAAAAAATCGAGGTAGAGATTGCTCTCATACCTCGATTCATTTTTAATAGTAGTAAAGTTATCTTACTTTAATACTATTTGTTTTTACGTTTTCTGATTGCTGCTGCAATTCCTGCAAGTAATACACCGAATCCTGCTGCTGCGCTAGATGTTTCGCTACCTGTGTTAGCTAGACGTTTAACTTGTGCTTTAGGAGTAGCTGCAGTTACTTTTCTGAAGATGTGACGTACATTTCCATTTTCGTCAACTACAGTTCTTACGAACTCGTATCCTTCAACTATTCCCATACCTTTAGCTCCATTTTCAGATGGTTTTAATGGGTTTCCATTTTCATCTGTCCATGTTGTAATGATGTTTGTAGCTGGGATACGTGTTGATTTCTTGAAGATGTGACGTACATTTCCGTCTTCGTCAACTACAGTTCTTACAAACTCGTATCCTTCAAATGTTCCTTTACCTTTAGCTCCATTTTCAGATGGTTTTAATGGGTTTCCATTTTCATCTGTCCATGTTGTAATTACTGCTGCTGGAGTTGGAGTTGGAGTTGTTACTTTTTCGTATACGTGCTCTGTGTCTCCATTTGGAAGAGTCTTAGTTTCTACGAATCTGTATCCTGGAATATCTTTCTTAGGTGTTGTTCCTTCTTCTGTTGGATTTCCTGGAATTTCTTTTCCTTCTTTATCCTTGAATGAAGTTGTTACTTTTTCGTATACATGTTCTGTGTCTCCATTTGGAAGTTTCTTAGTCTCTACGAATTTGTATCCTGGAATATCTTTCTTAGGTGTTGTTCCTTCTTCTGTTGGATTTCCTGGAATTTCTTTTCCTTCTTTATCCTTGAATGAAGTTGTTACTTTTTCGTATACGTGTTCTGTATCTCCGTTTGGAAGAGTCTTAGTCTCTACGAATTTGTATCCTGGAATATCTTTCTTAGGTGTTGTTCCTTCTTCTGTTGGATTTCCTGGAATTTCTTTTCCTTCTTTATCCTTGAATGAAGTTGTTACTTTTTCGTATACATGTTCTGTGTCTCCATTTGGAAGCTTCTTAGTCTCTACGAATTTGTATCCTGGGATATCTTTCTTAGGTGTTGTTCCTTCTTCTGTTGGATTTCCTGGAATTTCTTTTCCTTCTTTATCCTTGAATGAAGTCTTAACTTTTTCATAGACGTGTTCTGTATCTCCGTTTGGAAGAGTCTTAGTTTCTACGAATCTGTATCCTGGGATATCTTTCTTAGGTGTTGTTCCTTCCTCAGTTGTTGTTCCTTCGATTACGTGTCCGTTAGTATCTACGAATGATGTAGTTACTTTTTCGTATACATATTCTGTATCTCCATTTGGAAGTTTCTTAGTTTCTACTACTTTGTATCCTGGAATGTTCTTAGGATCTTTTGTTCCTTCTTCTGTTGTTGTTCCTGGGATTGGGTTACCTTTTCTATCTACGTGCTTAGTTGTTACTGGTTCGTAGATATGTTTAGTGTTACCTTTTTCATCAGTTTCAGTCTTAACTAATTTGTATCCTGGAATAGTTTCTGATGGGTTTTTACCATCTTTAGATGGAAGTAATTCAGTTTCTTTACCGTCTTTTCCTACTACTACAAATTTAGTGTCAGGACGAACTGTTGGTGTGTAAGAAGCTTTGATTGTCTTACCGTTCTTATCTTTACGTACAACTTCTACTGGAGTAGCTGTTCCTACGAAGTTTGGTTCTGGAGTGAATGTCACTTTACCATCTTTGTCGATTGTGTAAGTTCCTTCTCCTGGTACTTTCTTCTCAGTTGTTCCATCAGAGAATGTTGGAGCTACTGTAGTGTCTACATCACCTTTGAATACTGGAGTATTAGATTGAGGTTGTCCTTTAGCACCTTCAGAAACTACGTTTTCTGTAGTTGTTTTACCTAATACTGTTGGTGTGTATTTAGCTGTTACTGGTGTTCCGTTTTCGTCAACACGTTTAACTGTTACACCTTTAGCTTCTCCTACGAAGTCTGGTTCTGGAGTGAATGTTACTTTACCGTTCTTATCGATTGTGTAAGTTCCTTCTCCTGGTACTTCTTTCGTAGTTGAACCATCTTCAAATGTTGGAGCTACTGTTTCATCGATTGGTACTGTTACAGTCTTACCGTTTACTTTAGTAGTTCCAGCTGTGAATACTGGAGTTTCTGATTGAGGTTGTCCTTTTTCACCGATTGATGTTACGTCTTTACCTGTTGGTGTTACTGGTAATACTACTGGTGTGTATTTAGCTGTTACTGGTGTTCCGTTTTTATCAACACGTTTAACTGTTACACCTTTACCTTGACCTGTGAAGTCTTTTTCTGGAGTGAATGTTACAGTTCCGTCTGGAGCTACTGTGTAAGTTCCTTCTCCTGGTACTTCTTTCGTAGTTGATCCATCTTCGAATGTAGCTGGTTTAGTATCATCAAGTTCTACAGTTTTTTCTACACCGTTAACTGTTGTTTTACCTGCTTCAAAGGCTGGTTTACCTTTTTGAGTTGCACCTTGTACATCAGTTGTAGTTACACCTTCTGCAGTTGGTGTTACCGGTTTAACTGTTGGTGTGTATTTAGCAGTTACTTCTGTACCATTTTTGTCAGTACGTTTAACTGTTACACCGCTAGCTTTACCTGTGAATTGTGGTTCTGGAGTGAATGTTACTACACCATTTTCAATTGTATAAGTTCCTTCTCCTGGTACTGTTACTGAATCTACTGATTCTCCTGTTTTCGGATCTACTAATTTAGCTGGTTCATCAGATAATTCTACAGTTACATCTTTACCGTTAACTGTTGTTTTACCTGGTGTAAATACTGGAGTTCCAGTTTGTTTAGCACCTTGTACGTCTTCAGATACTACGTCATCTGATGTTGGAGTAACTGGTTTAACTGTTGGTGTATATTTAGCTGTAGCTGGAGTTCCATTTGTATCTTTACGTTGAACTTCAACACCTTGTGCTTTACCTGTGAAGTTTGCTTCTGGTTTGAATGTTACTTCACCAGTTTCTGGGTTGATTGTGTAAGTTCCTTCTCCTGGTACTGTTACTGATTTTTCATCAGTCGGTTCACCAGTTTCTGGATCGATTAATTTAGCTGGTACTGTTGGGTCGATTGGAGCTTTTTCGTGACCTTCTGTGAATGTTGGAGTTCCACTTTGCTCTTGACCTTGCGCACCTTCAGAAGTTGTTCCTTTAGCAGTTGGTTTAACAGGCGTGATATTTGGAGTGTAAGTTGTTGTTACAGCTGTTCCGTTTGTATCTTTCGCTTGAACTGTTACTGGTTTAACTTCTCCTGTGTAAGTTTTGTCTGTTGGAGTGAATACTGCAACTGGATCTTTACCATCTTCTTTAACAAGAGTGTATTCACCGATTACATTACCTTTAGGATCTTTAGCTGGTACTTTTTCAGCTGGTTGTCCATTTTCATCTAATAATGTGTAAGTTGTTGGATCGATTGCTACTACTTCTTCAGTTTTAGCTTTTGTCATTGGGTCTTCAACTTCAACTACCCCACCTTTGAATTTAACTGGTTGGCTTTGAGTTTGACCTTGAATGTCTGAAGTTACTGATGGTTCTGCAGTTGGTTTAACACCGATTACTACCACTGAGTATTTACCAAGTGCTGGAGTACCGTTTTTATCAACACGTTTAACTGTTAATTCAGTACCTTTTCCTGTGAATCCTTTTTCTGGAGTGAATGTTACAGTTCCATCTTCTTTAACTGTGTAAGTTCCTTCTCCTGGAATTGTTACAGTTGTTGTCTCTTGACCTGTGGTTGGGTCAATTAGTTTTGCTGGTACATTATTGTCGATTTCAACAGTTTTTTCAACACCGTCAATTGTTACTTTACCACCAACGAAGTTTGGTTTACCACTCTGTTCTTTTCCTTGGACACCTGCAGTTACAACTTCAGTTCCTTCTGGAGTTGCTGGGTGTACTACAGCTGTGTATTCTGCAGTTACTGGAGTTCCGTTTTGGTCTTTACGAACAACTGTCATTGTTGTTCCTTTACCTTTGAATTGTGGGTCTGGAGTGAAGTGTACTGTTCCATCTGAATCAACTGTGTACGTTCCTTCTCCTGGAATTGTCTTAGTAGTTGTTCCATCTTCGAATGTTGCTGGTACTTTATCATCCATTGGTACTTCTACTTCTTCACCGTTGATTGTAGTTTTACCAGGTTTGAATTCTGGTTTACCACTTTGTGGTGCACCTTGAATATCTTCAGTGAATGTATTAACACCTACTGGAGTAACTGGTTTAACTGTTGGAGTGTAAGTAGCCGTTGTTGGCGTTCCATTCGCATCTTTCGCTTGAACTGTTGCTGGCACTGGAGTACCTACGAAGTCTTTGTTTGGTGTGAATGTTACTTTACCTGTTGTTGGATCGATTGTGTATGTTCCAACTTCTTTTCCGTTAGCGTCTTTCGCTGGAATTGTTGTTGCATCAGTTGGTTGTCCAGTAGCTGGATCGATTAATTTAGCTGGTTGTTCAGCATCGATCTTCATAGGAACTTTAGCATCACCTTGAGTGAATGTTGGAGTTCCTTCTTGAGGTTGTCCTTGAGCACCTTCAGATGTTACAGGTTTTCCTGTTGGTTCTACTGGAGTAATTTCTGGAGTGTATTTTGTAGTTACTGGAGTTCCATTTGTATCTTTAGCTTGGATAGTAACTGGTTGTACTTCACCTGCATATGTTTTATCGGTTGGTGTAAATACCGCAGTTGGTTTACCGTCTACAACTTTAAGTGTGTAAGTACCGATAACATCTCCTGCTGGGTTTTTAGCTGGTACTGATGCAGCTGGTTGTCCATTTTCATCTAATAGTGTGAATGAATTAGTATCAAGTGGCACTTCTTTTTCAACACCGTTAACTGTTGCTTTACCAGGTTTGAATGTTACTTCTTTAGATTGTTCAACACCTTGTACGTCTGTTGTTTCAACTGGTGAAGCAGTTGGTGTTACACCTACGATAGTTGGAGTATAAGTTGTTTTAACTTTAGTTCCATTTTCGTCTTCTGCTTGAACGTTAGCTGGTTGTACTTTACCTTTGTATTCTTTGTTAGTTGGTATGAATGTTACTTTGTTAGTAGCTGGGTCAATTGTGTATTCCCCTACTTTGTTTCCTTCTGGATCTAAAGCGTTTACTGGAGTACCTGCCGCTACTGGGTTACCTGAAGCGTCAAGTAGAACCGCTGAGTTAGCTTTAATTGGCACTGATTTTTTAACACCTTCGATTGTTGTATCACCAGGTGCAAATGACACAGTTCCATCTTGTACTTCACCTTGGATACCTGAAGATTCCGCTGGTGTCGCTGTTGGTGTTACACCTACGATGTGTGGTGTGTAAGTAGTATTTACTTTAGTTCCGTTTTTATCTTCTGCTTGAACTTTAGCTGGTGTTACTTTACCAGTATAAGATTTGTCAGTTGGTGTGAATGTTACTTCTCCTGTTGCTGGATCGATTGAGTAAGTACCTACTTGAGTTACTCCATCTTCAGCGTATGCTGGAGTTGTTTGTCCTGGTTGAACTTCATTTCCTTCTTTGTCTAGAAGTTTGTGAGAGTTTTCTTTAATTGGCACTTCTGCATTTCCTGCTGTGAATGTAGGAGTTCCTTTTTGAGTTTCACCTTGCACTCCTGCTGAATCTGTTGGTTTAGCTGTTGGTTCTACAGCTGTTACTGTTGGAGTGTATTTTGTAGTAGCCGTAGCTGTTACATCTTGTCCATCTTTATTTTGACCTACTGGTGCTGTTAATGTTACATCAACACCTGTTGCAGTTCCTTTGAATGTTGGAAGTGGTTGGAATGTTACTTCACCTGTTGTTGGGTTGATTGTGTAAGTTCCTTCTCCATCAACCGTTACAGAATCTACTTTAGCTCCAGTTTTTGGATCTACTAATTTAGCTGGGTACTGTGCACTTGGCGTTACAGTTGCAGCATTATCTGTTCCAGCATCAGTTTTGAATGTTGGAGTTTTCTTCTGTTCTTTTCCTTGAACATCTGTTGATGTTTCTGGGTCAGCTGTGATTTCTTTTGGAGTTACTGTTGGAATGTATACAGCATCCATAGTTTTTGTAGTCGTTGAATGTGTACCATCATTGATGTTTTCAAGACCATTTTGAGCTGTTAATGCAGTCCATCCCGTAGATTCACCATTTGAGTCCACTGCTCGTAGTGTAATACCATCAGCTTTACCTACGAAGTTAGCTTCTGGAGTGAAAGTAATCTTGTCATCTGTTACTGTATAAGTACCTTGACCTGCTTTAGTGTAAGTTTTTGTTAATGATCCATCTGGGTTAACGATCATTACACCTTCAGATTGAACTTTCTTAGTAGTTTCAGCACTGATTACATTACTTTGTTCAGTATACTGAATTTTACCGTATGAGTTGAATGTAGTTTTACCGTTGTTAGAACCTAGGTCAGATGCATCGTCACCTAATGGACGTGTTCTGAATTCGATACCTACAGATTGAGTTTCACCTTGTTTACCAGTAGTTTCTTCTTTATCTCCACGTGGTGGGTGAATTACTTGGATTTGGTTATCTTCTACTTCCCCTGAGTATGCAATTCCATTTGGTTTTTCTACTTGAGCTTCATCTTTTGCGATACGAACACGGAAGTTTACAACATCTTTACTAGTATCAACTACTTGAGTATTTGTAAATGTTAATTCTACTATTTGATCATTTCCTGTTACTGTAGCAATATTAGATTCTTCACCTTTATCGAATTTACCATTACCATTGAAGTCAATAAATCCACGAACATAAGCTGGTGCAACTGTATCTGTATAGTTGTCATTACCATTAGCTGAAGCTCGAACTTTAACTTTATAAGTGTTCTCCGGACCTCTAACTAATTGTACTTCTGGACGACCCGTATCTTTGTTAATATGTACATTTTCTGGAGCAATAAGTTGATCTACACCTTCATCGGCATTGTCTTTCTCGTCATCTGAATCAACTCCGATTACACGAGTACCTGGAGCTGAGTCGATATCAGCTTTTACTTTACCTAAGTATGGTTGTTGAATTTGTTTAATTGTTTTTGTATCATAATCAATAGATTGAGTTCTTAAGTAGTGTTCAGCCATTCCATAAGATTCTGGAAGATCTCCAAAGTCAGAGAACTTAATACCAATCATAGAAGATTGTTGTCCAGAAGACATGATATAAAATCCTACTTCAGTTACGTTTGCCGTAGATAATACTGGCGTTCCAGATCCATTTTGATTTATGTAACCCCCAAACACTTGTGAACCTAGACCTGCAGTAGCTGCATCAGGAGTCGCAAATTTTTTACCACTTAGAGCATTATAGAATTTTTCATCTTGCCATTTAAGGACAGCAGTTTTACCACCATTCATATCTTTAAATTGATCAAGAGGCTTATAGGCATTTTTATTTGTTTTATATCCAACAATCGCTGCAAGATCCCATGGAGTACCGTTAGTTGTGTAAATTTCAGACTCAAGAGGTCCGATATCTTCCCCAGAAGTCATAACGATACCAGGTTTTACAGGTTTACCATTATAAGTCGCTGTTATATCGAATTTAACCCCAGCTGCTTGACCATTTTTAGGCTGTCCTGCAGGGTTTGTTCCTGCGATTGTTGTTTTAGCTCTACCAGTTGTTATACCAGAATTAGCAACGTGAGTATATCTATTTTGAGGATTAGCTCCAAGTCCTGTTGCACCATTTTCCGGATTAAATTTATTTTCTTTATCCGGTTGATAAGAACTTTCTAAATCAGTTCCAGCTACACGGTTTTTGAATATTTCAGTTGATTCGAACGGTTTCAGTTCTTTAACTTTCATAGTAACGATATAACCAGGAATCAATTCTTTTGTATATGTAGAACCAATTTGAAGTTGGTTAGAGGCTGTTAAATTTGTCCATGCACTCGTATCTCCAAAGTCTAACCATTGGATTTGGTCATTTAAGTCTTTAATTTCTTTTAAGTTATCTTCGTTTGTTTTAACTTTGATATCTGATAATGAAGAATATCCATGATCTTCTAACCATTTTTTACCTGTTTCAGTCGAAGCATCTTTAAGCGCTGTAGTAGTCGCTTCCGCTAATACTACATCGAATTTACCATTACGTTTAGCTCCAGCATTCTCTAACTCTGTGTAAACTGCTTTGATAGAGTTGCTTAATTCTGCTAAACTTTTAGCGATTTGTTCTGTAGTCGCTTTGTCGTTTCCTAATAATTCTTTAGCTACTTTTAATGCTTCTTCGTTTTTCACTACTGCAGCTTGTACTGCTGGTTTTGCTTCTACTTTTAAGTCTTTTTTGCTTAATTCAGTTTTAGCAAGTGTGTTAGTTACTTCTGCTTCTGAAGCTACTTGTGTTAATTCTTTTTTAGCTGCTGCTTCTTCTTTTTCTTCTTTAGTAGCTGTTGCTTCTTTAGCTTTTTGTTCAGCTTCTTTTTTCTCTTCTAATTTTTTGTCGAAAGCTTGAGCTTTAACTTCTGTTACTACTTGGCTTAAAGCTTGAATTGCTTGAGCTTGTGCATCTACTTCTGCTTGTGTAGCTGCTTCGTTAGCTAATACTGCTTTAGCTGCTGCTAATGCCTCTTTCGCTGCTGCTACAGCTGCTTTGTCAGCGTCTTGAGCTGATTTTAATTTTTCTTCTAATGTTGCAATACTTGCTTTTAAGATTTCTTTTTTAGCAGTTGCTGCTTTTGGAGTTTCTTCTTTTGCAACTTCTGCTTTCGGTGTAGCTTCAGTTTTTGGTGCTTCTGCTCCTACTTTTTCTGCTACTGCTGCTGCAACATTTTCTTTTGTAGTTTCTACAACAGGTTTTGCTTCTGCTTTTGGTGCAGCTTCTGCTTTTCCAGCTCCGTTTGTTGTATTATCTACAGCTGTGTTGTTTGGTACTTCTTCAGCAGCTTGTACTGCTCCAGCACCAAAAAAGATACTCGCACCGATTACTACTGATGCAGTACCGACTTTAAACTTCTTGATAGAATAAGATTCTACTTTTGTACCTTGTTTGGTATCTTTTAAATGTTGATTATTTTTACCTACCATTATATTCCTCCTTGAAATTCTTTTAATACTTTACCTTGAATAGCCGATTATTGAATAACTTATCTTAAATCTCCATAGAAATAAAATTTTCCATATATATCTTCTCGGTTGTGTTGTTATTAAGATAAACAACTCCCTCACCTTATATTATGTTCTTTGATTAATATATTCAATTTTCTGCTATTGTGTACCTTTTTGTTAATATTAGTAAACTAATGATGAGATTCACACATTGAAGCTCATAAATTATTTTACCTAATTTTTATTTTTTTGTCCATAAAAAACCTCATAAATTCTCAAAATATTTTATAATATTTCGCTTTGTTAATTTTTAATTTATTTTTATATAATCTTTTTTATAACTCACCTTGAAAAACACTGTTGTAATAGGGTTTAATATCCTATTTTCATTATTTACGAAATTTACAGACTTTTACAAACGTGTTATACATTATAACTAAAATAATTCTTTTTGTAAAACAATACATTCTGTATTGTTCGTCTACTTTTGTAGGTGTTTATCAAGTTCTTAAATTAAGGGATATTTTACTATATTATGACTATAATAAATCTTCTTTAATCTTATTAATTAATCATATATTTTATTTTAGGGATTATAAACATCTTTAATAAAATTTAACATGATTCATCTTATTATTTACTATTTTTATATAAATCTGTTATAATCATTATCCCCGCCAACCCCCTTACATTAAATTACTTAATTTAAAGGAGTTAAAATTATGAAAAGATATAAAATAGATAATAATCATGTAGTAGATGTACCAGATGAGGTATTCTCAGTAATTAGATATTATAGTTATAAAGAAAGATATCTAAAAATGAAAGATGCCAAGCACAACATCATACATTTCTATGAATTCGATACTGAAGATAGCGACGGGGAAAATCTCGTAAGAGACCCTTCTCCATTGCCTGATGTATTAATTATTACTAATGAAACTTATAATGAATTGTATAATGCACTAGCTACATTATCGATAGAAGATCAACTTCTATTGTACAATTTATTCGTAAAAGGGAAATCTTTAAGGAGTATTGCACTTAGGGAAAACAGCAGTGCTATGGCAATTAGTCGCCGTCGTGACAAGTTGCTCAAGAAGTTGGCTATAATTCTTATTCAGTATAAGATTAAGAATTAGTACAGTGTGAACTTTGTGTGAACTTTTACAAAAAACCTGTTACAAAGTTCAAAAAAATCCACTATTAATAGTGAAGAGGATTTTTCGTAAGGGGGTATATTTATTTATATTTTATAATACTGAAAATCCAACCCATCTTTTCTTTCATTTCATAATTTACTTTCTATTACCGTCTTCATAGAGATATTTATGTAGGGAGTGGCTATTAAGGAGGGAAGTAATTATGAGACAGTACTATTTGACTGATAGGGAGACTGAATCATTTTATGAATTATTAGAAATTAAAAAGAACTTAATAACTATGGCTCTTTATAAAGTGAAGATACCAAGAAAACTTCACCATGAATTTTACAGTTATGGTTTAGAAGGTTTATTAGTCAGTTTTTTGATTCTTAATGAAGGGAAAATTGAGGAAAAGGATTTTGATCGTTTCGCCTTCGTTACTATTAAAAGAAAATTAATCGATGAGATTCGCTATAGAAATAAAGAGAAAAGCATACCTCTAGATATTTTCGATAACAACAAATTGGATGCGACAGATGACAACTACTCATATGTGTACATTCAGCTGTTCGAGTATTTGAAGAACACCTTAGATGAACAGGAACTTAAGTTTTTCTGCGAGTTTATAAAGTCTCTAAATATGAAGCAAACCGCAGAAGCTATGAACATTTCGTTACGAACAGCATATAGAATCCACAAACGAATTAAGGGAGTTTGTGAAAATTTTTTATTAAGTTAATATTATAAATATCCGCCACTCTCTACATGAATATCAACGTCTTTTTATATAATTTACAGCAAACACAAAGACACCCTCGAAAATTATCAGGGGTGCCTTTTTTTGTTAGAGTTTAGTTTAGTAGGTTTTTTGTTTAGATTTCAAATTAGTTTTTGTCGTTTTTACGACGAGCTACCGCTAGTAATCCACCTAGGATCGCTAACCCTAATCCTGCTAAGCCAGTATTAGTTTCAGTTGTACCTGTGTTTGCTAGACGTTGTCCTAGTTTTTCGTTAGTTACTTTTCCGAAGATGTGACGTACATTTCCGCCTTCTCCAACAACTGTTCTCACAAACTCATATCTACCATTACTTCCGTAAGTCTCCGTTCTAATACCTGTACCTGTTGGACGTATTTTATCTTTCCACATTGCTGCTTCTTTTGATAATTTTCTAGCTTTTTCAGTTGATAATGGAATATCCGTACGTCCACCTGTATCAGCAACTTCATTGTTTGCTGATTTTATCTCTGTATTTTCAGATTGGTATCCATGAACTTAGACACGGTATGCATCATTATTGTCTAACACTATATAAGACTTACCTGTCGCAGTTGGAAATTCACCGTTTTGTTTTCTTAATTCAGTAGTATCGGCTGTGTATCCTTCATTAGTTGTTACTTTTGCATTAACTTCATCTTGAGTTGCATCAGCTTTTGCGAATACTTCTTTTGCTTTTGCTAATTCTTCACGAGCTGTTTTTACTGTAACTTCCTCAGCTGCTTGAGACACTGCCCCAGCACCTAAAAAGATATTAGCACCGATTACTACTGATGCTGTACCGACTTTGGATTTTTTGATAAAATACGATTCTACTTTAGTACCTTCTTTTGTGGTTTTTAAGTACTTATTATTTTTTCCTACCATCAAATTTCCTCTTATGATATATTTTCTTCTAAACTAAACCTTTTTCAAATTCTTTATCTTTGATTTTTTTGATTACGATATTTAACTTAAACTCATACTACTAATTTGAAATCCATTTTTTGAACTTCATTATTAATAATACCAAATATAATCCTTTTGGTTCTCTGACTAGACTTCATTCTTAAATCTATAATTTTTAAATAGCTCTGATTCATAAATACTAAGCTCATAAGTTTTGTTTTTCAAGGATAATTAACTCTCTAAAACAATGTTAATGTCAGTATTTTTTTTACTAATTCAGACTGGAACCTAGAACTATTACTCTCGGATAATACCATCCTTTTTACCAAAAAACGGATATTAGCATCATTATTCCTTAACTAAAGACAATTATTAAAATACATAGAGATAATAAAAATAAATCACAAACATTGAAAATAATCATCATGATTTTCATTGAACAATAAGCTATTTAAATATATTACAGATGTAATAAACACTTACTCTATTGACCTACTTCATGACCTATGATAGAATGAAAACGTGGAATATTATACATTTAATTATTTTTTATGTGTAATATGAAGGTAATTTTTAAAAATTTAATTAACGACAATCAAGCAAGCACTTTTAATCAAATTCGATAAAATTTCACCATAAAAAATACTTAAAAAAATATTGTACATTGGTTATACATTCGAGAATGCATAACCAAATTTTAACAAAAAACTAAAATACACGTATACCGGAGGGTTATATGATTACAATTGAAGATATTAACAAAGTTATAGAAAAAATTAAAAATGAACACACAAAAGAATATATCGGAATTTCTATCAACGGAGATAGAGGGCTAAACATTAGTACAAGTAAATTCGGAGGCGTTCCTTATATTGCACAGGATGCAGAAGCACCAGTAGATACAGAGGGTAATCAACTTGCACTACTAGCTCAAATTAACTGCACAGAACTACCAGAAAATGATATTTACCCTAAAGAAGGATTGCTACAATTCTGGATTTCACGCGATGATTCTTTCGGACTAGATTCTAAAGGAACTAATGTCGTAAAATATATTAAAGATATAGATAAAAACATAACAAACGGGGATGTATTGAACAAGTACCACCTTCCTAGCGAAGATAACGATGAGGAATATTCTCCATTCCAAGAAAAAGATGCATCATTTGCATTAACATTCAACAAAGGAACTTCAACGATTACTGCTACGGACTTCTTATTTGAAGGCATCGCAAAAGACGCTATCCGCGAACTATTCCCAGATGAGCAGGTAGAAGATCTATATGAAAATCTTGATAGAGAAGTCTACGAAACTCTATTTAAGGCTTTCGAGGGAGTTAAACACGCAATAGGTGGTTACCCAACATTCACTCAATGGGATCCACGTGACCCTGAAAATAAAGAAGCGTACGACACATTACTTCTTCAAGTAGAAAGCGAATGGGATGCGAACACGAAAGATAACCTAATTATGTGGGGAGATTCAGGAGTTGCAAACTTCTTTATCAATAAAGAAAAATTAGCAAACTTAGATTTTGAAGATACATTATTCAACTGGGATTGCTTTTAATTAAGACTCTCTGTTAAATTCGGAACATAGAGAAAAAAATAATGACCACCCCTGAAAAGGAGTGGTTTTCTCTTCGGGTATAACCCTTTGTTACTAACACGCACCTCAAGGCGCTGGCTTTCACATTCGTTCAAGCCCTATTGTATTTTGACGCCCGCTACCCGTTAAACGGATTTATCTACTTTTTCTTATTTCCAAATGGATTTGTATATTCTTTTGTTGTCAATTTATCTATTGTAATATCATGCATTTCTTGTTCTCTGATATATTTTCTTATTGTACTTTCATTCAAACCTACAGTACTTACATAGTATCCTTCTGCCCAAAATTTTCTATTCCCATACTTATATTTCAAGTTTGCATGCATATCAAATATCATCAGTGAACTTTTTCCTTTCAAATACCCCATAAAACTTGATACACTATATTTCGGTAGTATTGATAACTGCAAATGTATATGATCTGGCATTATATGTCCTTCTATTATTTCCACTCCTTTATACTTACATAACCTTTTTATTATATCTACTATATCTCGTTTGTATTGATTAAATTCTATTTTTCGTCTATACTTAGGGGTAAATACAATATGGTATTTACATAACCACTTTGTATGCGATAAACTATTATGTTTATTTGCCATAATTAAAATCATCCTTTCTTTATTTTAGAGCTTGAACTACTCTTATTTTATCAAGAAAGGATGATTTTTCAATTGTTTAACTTTTATATCGCACCCGCATAGCGGGTGGTTTTTTGTTTCGGAGACTTTGCCTCCTCAACTGGCTAAAGCCATTAATATAAAAATATCTTCCTGGATTTTTACCAAGAAGATATTAACTTAACATATATTTATTTATCTTTTAGATACAACAAATTTATATTTATTAAACTTTCAATACTTTCTTATAATACTCTGCTACTTTACTCTTCACATGTTCTTTTGCAAAAGTTGAAGATTTATATTCGCCTTCCTGTTGATATTTCACAAGAAGTTCTAACAATTCATCGAAAGAACTGAAGGTTTTCGTGTTTTCGCAGATACTCGCGTAATATCTATGCCCTAAATCAACATTAGAAAGCAGACAGACTAATCCTTTCGAAGATGCTTCTACAGCTGAATTGGCGAAGCATTCACTTAACGAACAAGATATACACACTTCATGTTTTTCATAAGGTACTTGTTTTACAAAACCAGCAAATTTAACATTATCTGGTAAGTTATTCCTAGTATATCCTTCAGGTAAATTACCATAGATCGTAAGTGTGCTATCAGGTGTACGTCTAAATGCTTCAATCGTGATTTCACATTTTTTTATAAAGGTCATATTGCCGACTATGCACCAATTTTTTATAGTTGTATATATTTCTTCTTCAACCTCTTCTACATAGACAGGTGGTAGGAATCTCACCTTATCACTTCCTAGTCTTTCTTCTAAGACAGGGCTTGTGACAACATTAGTGCACCAACTTTGCAAGACAAACTTCATAAATGGCGCAAGAATATTGTAATGCGTATAGGCAAAAAGCTCTCTTCCAGTATTTTGGAAAAACTTTCGAAGTTGCAGAGGATATTCATTAATCATATCTATAATGAATTTATCATCAACGGTTGAATTTTCCACAAGGTATTCACTCACCAATTGCCATTGCATCAGAGTTTCATCAGTTTCTTTTATGTGATACTTATGATAATTTTCAGAAACATCACCTTCTAATACTACTCCATCTTTGTTGTAAAGGATAAATTTATCTTCTTTAGGGATATATTTATATAATAGTTGCGAAGTATAACACTCTACAGCTCCATCTTTGTAGTGAACTAATCCTACATAACCGTCTTTAGTATATTCCACCTCTAAAACATCCTCTAGATTTTCTATAAAACTTTTATCTACGCTAGGTTTATCCCTGGCTATATCTGATTTTTCAAAAATTACATGATAAAAGTTTTTGAACCCTAGACTTTCAAGAGTTTCTACAAAATTCGGAACAAAATTAGTTAGATTCGTTATAACTAATCTTTGTTCGACACCTATTTCGTCAAAGACAGCTTGTCTAGCTAGTTGACTACTCTCAAAACCATAGATCGTGTAAGGAACTCCTTCTTTTATCGTAAATACTTTAACCATTTTCTACTCCAATACATCTTCTAATCTTAAACCGCGACTCTTCGCAAGTCTACTTCTAAATATCATACCTTTATTATCTTCTTCAGGAAGACCATAATATGCAGTCAGCGTATTCATCACGAGCGCATTATCTTTAGTTACCATACACGCCCACAGGTGCCAATCTTCAAAACCATCGCACTCTGGATCATAACCACCAGCTTCCTCAACCGCAGATTTCTTATAAATCACAGTAGAGTGATTAAACATATTTTTATAGGCTAACTTAAACCATAACTCCTCACCTGAAAGGTTATTGAAATTATTTCTTTTAATTCCACCTTGTAGTTTATTTCTATCCGCATCGACCTTTGAACCAATGATATCTAACTTATCATTTTGTTCTAATTCATTAAGAAGAAAGTCCAAGTGCCACGGCATCCATTCATCATCAGAGTCCTGCCTTGCGATATACTCCGCAGTCACTAGCGAAATCCCTGCATTAAGGGCTCTCGATATTCCACCATGAAGAACTTTATGATAAATAACTCTCTCATCATTTAAATATTTTTCTACATACTTCTTCAGTTCCATCACGAGATCCGTCATCAACGATAATAAGTCTAAAGTTTTCGTGAGTTTGATTTAACACCGATTCAATCGCCTTACCGACAGTTTTTTCACGGTTATAAACAGGCATAACAATATCTATCACCGTCTCCGATAAAGGTAAATCTATCGATTCAATGCCATAATTACCTAGAATTTCTACTTCATTAGTCGTTAAGAACGTTCTGAAACAACGAACACTCACTCCAGGAATGTTTTTTACAAGAAGTAGTGAAGTCGAATAAAAACCATAGACTTCCACATTCTCATAGTTAGACAATAGGTCGTAAATCTCTTCTTCGAAACATTTATCTGATCGAATAGTCTCAGCATTTTCTACATTTACTGTAACTCGAAGGTGAGCATAGTATAATGCTTCTCCCATCTTTTCTAATGCCTTCTGCGTCAATTTTTCTGTAATTCTTATATCTTTTTCGTCTATGTAGCTGCCAAGTGCTTATCCTAAAAAGACCTTGACTGTTTTTCCGTTAGTCGCTCTAGCAAAGTCTTTCGGTTTAGTATCGAAAGGTATTTTTATCAACTTTTCAGTTGGGAATACGGTATTAGTATCGAATATTGTATAGTGAGCTTGAGATAGGTTTATGACCCTCTCCAACGTTATTTCTTTTGGTCCGACTACTCTATCAGTATAGCGAGTATACATATTAGGTGCAATAATCGAAGTACTACCATCATCAAATGTGAATAATCTCATAAAACTAGGATTAAAAATGCTGTGAGCTATCGGATTATCTAAACTTGCTAGATAAAACTTATCAATTTTGATATTTTCTAGTTTTTCCCTAAGTTCATTAGGCCATTTTTTAATTATCAATAAATAGAGTATCTTCACAAAACTCTTTCATTTTATCAGCGTATATTTTCTGCCTATTATCATTAGACATTTTCAAATATATTCCAAAAAACTTCTCACCTGTAACCTTAGCAACCTCTCGCGCAACTAAGACTTGAAATGGTGAAGTACAAAAAATAATATTCATACACTATACCTCTCTGTTAACCTCTCTATTAGACTCTCTATTAGGCACGAAAAATTACGCCAAAAGCCTTTTCCTTTAATAATTATAAATATTTTATCACGCGGGAAAATTCTAGTCAAATGCAGGTGATGAAGAGTACCAAGAGTGGGGTTTTGAAAAGTTAGACATTACTAACGAACGAGATTATGTAAACAGCATGCGCGCCTCCGCTCCGGTTGTAATAGTTATCGGGATTGTGTAAACGAAGAGAACATCTTTATAGAGTGTATCTTAGTTGTTGAGATTATATAAATAAATATAAACATCTAATTCGAAATTAATCACTTTTTTAAATCTTATAAACCTAAAAAGAAAGCACCCTCGAAAATTATCAAGGGTGCTTTCAAGCCATTTATTTTATTATTTACTATTTTGTCTTTATGATTTTATTATTTTATTCTTATTTTTCTTTA
Source organism: Gemella haemolysans (assembly GCF_012273215.1). NCBI lineage: Bacteria > Bacillati > Bacillota > Bacilli > Caryophanales > Gemellaceae > Gemella > Gemella haemolysans. The sequence goes on from NZ_CP050965.1 coordinate 1,719,746, forward strand.
CGACGTCTTGATGCTGCAAGCATTCCAGCAAGTGTCGCTAATCCTAATCCTGCTAAGCCAGTGTTAGTTTCTGTTGTTCCAGTGTTAGCTAATCTCTTAACTTGAGCATTTGCTTTTGGTTGAACTGGAGCATTGTTTTGACCTGGGTTTTTAGGTGTTTCTTTTTTATCTTGTTTTGGATCTTTGTTTTGATCTTCTTTTGGTTTATTGTTTTCTGGTTTTGTTGGATCTTGATTTGGTTGTGGTTGAGGGTTTGCCACATAGTTGATCGGTGTATCTTGACCTGGGTTTGTTGGGATATCTGGTACGATGTATCCTTTAATTGGGTCTTGTGGATCAACTGGTTTAAGTGGGTTTCCATTTCCATCAACTGGAGTGTATCCTGGCACGTATGGTAATACCGGTCTATCACTTCCTGGTTTTGTTGGATCTTGTGGATCGTTTGGATATTTGATTGGACTTGTTGGTTGTCCTGGGATGTTTGTCACCCATGATCCTAGTGGTTGGTAAACATATGTTACTGTTGAACCATCTTTTCCAATCTTACCTTTAGCTTCACCTTCTACTCGTACTAATACGTATCCTTTAATTACTTTTCCAGTTGTTGTGTACTCATCTCCAATCTTAACTTTTGTAGTTTCAACTGGGATTAAGTCTTTTCCATTTTCATCTACATATTTAACTACTAAGTTAGCTTCAGTAGCAACATAGTTAATTACTGTATCTTGACTTGGATCCGTTGGAATGTTTGGTACTACATACCCTTTTGATGGATCTGTTGGATCAACTGGTTTAAGTGGATTTCCATCTTTATCTTCTGGAGTGAATCCTGGTACATATGGTAATACTTCTGTTGGTTGCCCTGGTTTTGTTGGGTCTGTTGGATGGTTTGGATATTTGATTGGACTTGTTGGTTGTCCTGGAATATTTGGAATCCATGAACCTAGTTCTTTGTAAACGTATGTTGCTGTTGAACCTTCTGTTCCAATCTTACCTTTAGCATCACCTTCTACTCGTACTAATACGTATCCTTCGATGACTTTCCCTTCTGTTGTGTAGTCATCTCCTACTTTTCCTTTTGTTGTTTCTGCAGGAACTAAGTCTTTTCCTTTTTCATCTACATATTTAACTACTAGATTAGCGTCATTTGCTTCATAGTTAATTACTGTATCTTTTCCTGGATCTGTTGGAATATCTGGTACGATATATCCTTTAGTTGGATCTTGTGGATCTACTGGTTTAAGTGGTTGACCATTGCCGTCTTTTGGAGTATATCCCGGTACGTATGGTAATGTTTCTGTTGGTTTACCTGGTTTTGTTGGATCTTGTGGATTGTTTGGATATTTAATTGGGTTTGTTGGTTGTCCTGGAATGTTTGGAATCCATGAACCTAATGGTTTGTAAACATATGTTACTGTTGAACCTTCTGTTCCAATCTTACCTTTAGCATCACCTTCTACACGCACTAATACGTATCCGTCAATTACTTTTCCAGTTGTTGTGTACTCATCTCCTACTTTACCTTTTGTTGTTTCTGCTGGAGCTAAGTCTTTTCCATTTTCATCTACATATTTAACTACTAGGTTAGCTTTGTTTGCTACGTAGCTGATTGGTGTATCTTCACCTGGATTTGTCGGAATATCTGGTACCATGTATCCTTTTGATGGATCTTTCGGATCTACTGGTTTAAGTGGATTTCCATCTTTATCTTCTGGAGTATATCCTGGTACATATGGTAATGTTTCTGTTGGTTTACCTGGTTTTGTTGGATCTGTTGGATCGTTTGGATATTTGATTGGACTTGTTGGTTGTCCTGGGATATTTGGAATCCATGATCCGATTGGTTTGTATGTTACTACTTCTGTAGTGTTTTCTGAGTTTGCAGTCACTTTTGTAGCTGGTACTGTTACTTTATCAGCTAAGAATCCTTTAACTACTGGTGATTTAACTTCAGCTAAATCTTGTTCTGGTGTCCAGTCTCCGTATGTAACTTCTCCTGTAACTAAGTTTACTTTTGCTTCACGTGTGAATTTAGCTTCTTGTGTTACTGTTTTTGGAGTTCCGTCTTCATTTAATACTGGAGTTCCATCTGCGTATACGTATGTAATTGTACGTGTTACTGTTTTGTTTAGATCTTTTTCTTCTAATCCAGCTGGATATTTAGGTCCTTCTGGGTTATTTGGATCTACTGGAGTTCCTGGTGTTTTCGGTTGATCTGGTGTTACTGTAACTTCTTTAGCTTTAAGTGTTACTTTGAACTCTTGATCAGTGTCTTTATCTTTATCGAATTTTCCACCTTCTGGGTATGTATTAGATACTAATTCATATCCTTTGTTTTCAAGTTCTTTGATCTTAGCTTTTACTTCAGCTTCTTTTGTTAATGGTGCATCTGAATCACCTTCTTCTGTAATTCCTTCTACTCCTGGAATTGGGTTTCCTTTTTCATCTACGAATGTTGTTTTAGCTTTTTGAGTATCTTTTACGTAGTTGATTGGAGTGTCTTGACTTGGATCATTTGGAATATCTGGAATGATATATCCTTTTGTTGGATCTTGCGGATCTACTGGTTTAAGTGGTTGTTCATTTCCATCTTTTGGAGTCATACCTGGTACGTATGGTAATACTGGTTTATCAGTTCCTGGTTTTGTTGGGTTATCTTTATCGTTTGGATATTTAATTGGATTTGTTGGTTGTCCTGGGATATTTGGCACCCATGATCCTAGTGGTGTGTATGTTACTACTTCTTTGATGTCTTCTGAATTACCTGTTACGTTCACTGCTGCAACACTTGCTTTATCAGCTAAGAATCCTTTAACTACTGGTGATTTAACTTCAGCTAAGTCTTGTGCTTCTGACCAATCTCCGTATGTAACTTCTTTAGTTACTAAGTTAACTTTAGCAGTACGAGTGAATTTAACTTCTTGTGTTACTACTTTTGGAGTTTTGTCTTCATTTAATACTGGAGTTCCATCTGCGTAAACATATGTAATTGTACGTGTTACTGTTTTATTTAGATCTTTTTCTTCTAATCCAGCTGGATATTTAGGTCCTTCTGGGTTATTTGGATCTACTGGAGTTCCTGGTGTTTTTGGTTGATCTGGTGTTACTGTAACTTCTTTTTCTTTCAATGTTACTTTGAACTCTTGATCAGTATTCGTATCGTTATCGAATTTACCGTTTTCTGGGTAAGTGTTTGATACTAACTCATATCCTTTATCCTCAAGTTCTGCAATTTTAGCTTTAACGTCAGCTTCTTTTGTTAATGGAGCTTCTGATCCACCTTGTTCAGTGATCGCATCTACTCCTGGAATTGCATGTCCTTTTTCATCTACGAAAGTTGTTTTCGCTCTTTGGATAGCTGTGTAAGTTACTACGTATTCGTAATCTTTATCAGTTGCTGTTGTTGCTTGTACTGGTACTTTTTCAACACTTGCTACAAATCCTTCTTTTTGAGGTACTGCTAATTCTGGAAGATTTGTATCTCCAATACCTTTCCAGTTGATATAGATTGGTTTATCATTCGAATCTATTTCTGCTTTACCTTCGGCATTTGTTTTAACAGTTCCTTTATAACTTACAGTTTGAGTTTGTGATGGGAATACATCAGTACCAGCAAGATTAGCAACATTATCAGCGTACACAAATTTAATTGTACGGTTTACTTCTTCCACTCTTGTTTTCTTAACATAATTGTATTCTACTGGAGTAACATAAGCTGAAGCATTAAGCCCATTCTTTTTCAATTCTTCAGTTGAATAAATATCACGTACTCTTGTATTCGTTACACTTAGTGTACCTTCAATTCCAGTTGTAGGAATGTTAGCAAGGACGTACTCTTCTCCGTCCACTTCTTTTATTATCTCAGGAATAAACCCAGATACATCATATTTCTTACCTAATACGTTTGTATTATCTTTTGTTCCATCTTCATTTAAAGGACGATTTCCATCGTATTTAGTTGTCGCATGTCCAATAATTTTCCCAGTCTCAAGTTCCTTAAGACCTATTACAACAGCTCCTGTTGGTGGTTCTCCTAAAGGTGATCCAGATGCGTTGATTTCCCAACCATTTGCAACTGTTGTAGTAACTTCTTCTTTTTCACCGTTAATAGATGTTCCACCTGAGACTGTTAATGTAGCAGCAGTTTTATTATTACCTGCTGTACCACCTGTAATAATCCCAAATTCGTTATACGTAACGTTAGAAAATTCACTTGTTAAAGTTTTATTTTTAATTACTTTCTCTACTCCTAAAGATTGAAGAGATAACGAGATATTAGAACCTTCTTGAATGTATCCTTCTGTTACCGTCACTTCTAACTCTGTTGGAGAAATTAGTTTTGGAGTTAATGTAAATCCTCCTTCACGACCATCTTGTAAAATCCAAACATTGTTTTCATTTGCTTTAACGTTAGCCCAACGGTTGGCAAGACGATAAGTAATACTGTCTCCTTTGTTAGGATTAATAGTCGATGCTGTATTTAATCCATTTACAAAGTTAGTACTTCCTGCAAGTTCTTTGAATTCTGTAAATTCAGAATTAGGTAATTTAATAGTAAACTTAGAACCTACTCCATATCGAATATCTGAGTCTGTATTAATTTCTAAAGTGTCACTCTTACCTTTTAATTCATTAGAAACATATCCTAAACCATTATTTGATCTTAATGAAGCTGATGTTGCTTGTTTTGAAAAACTTGCTTGTTGACCTTTACGTGTATATGTATGTTCAACAACTGTTCTACCATCGATCTTAATAGTAGCTTTATATGGCGTGTCTTTCGAAATTTGTGGAGCTAAGTATCCACCACCTGATAAGTTTTCAGCACCAAATGAAACGATAGGATAATCTTTCACTTTCTCATTCCACTCAATGTTGTAAGTGTATGTACCAGTTTCATTAGCAACAGCTGGTTGTTCAGCAACACGCTGATCATAAGTCATACCACGTTGTGTACGTTGCGCCCAATATGGAACAGATTTGTTATTGTTGTTTCCTGTTGATGTTCTATAGTCGATAGACTTAACTTTACCAATTACAGTACGATCTGCTGCTGTAATTTTTTTCCCTGCAGGGAAGGCAGCACCAAACTCAGCTAAGTTTGTAACTTCGATTTTTGTAATTGTACCTGCTTGTAAATCTGCAGTATCAATTGTTGAATCAAATCCCCATGCTTTAGGAGTTGTATTATCAGCATTCATCGTAATATAACCGTTTGTTAAAGATTTAACTTTTGTTCCATCTTTAACAGTATCTTTACCTACGATTTTTTGATCTTGAGTTGCTGCATCCGCTAAGATAGATTCTACTTTACCACGGTGTCCAGCACGTTGCATTGTTACGTAAACTGCTTCAATTGCTTTTTCTAATTCTTTACGTTGTTGATCAGCTTCTTTTGTTGAAGAGTCTGAGTTGAAGATGTCTAGAGCTTTTGCGATTTCTTTTTCTGATGTTGCTACTGCTGCTTTGATTTCTACTTTTTTAGCTTCTTCTTTTACTTGTTTTGTTTCGAATGTTGTTGCAGCTCGGTTTACTGCTTTAGCTTCTGAAACTGCTTTTTCTAAGTTTTCTTTAGCTACTTTAGTTTCAGATTTTTCTTCTTTTTTAGCTTCTTCTTTTTTGTCTGCAGTTTTTTCAACTTTGCTTAAGTTGTTGATAACTGCTTCTAATGCTGCTACTTGAGCATTTACTTGTTCTTGTGTAGCTGATGCTTGCGCTACTAAGTCTTTAGCTTTGTTTAATTCTACTGCAGCACTTACTGTTTGTGCTTGTTTTGTTTCTGATAATTCTTGTCCTGCTAATGACACGAATAAGTTATCTAATTGGTTAATTTTAGCTTGAAGAGCTGTTTTATTTACTTCTTTAGCTGTTGCTTTCTCAGCTTTTGCTTCTTCTGTTTTTTCTTCTTTAACTTCAGCTTTTGGAGCTACAGCTGGTGTTTCAACTTTAGCTGTTTCTACTTTTTCTTCAGTTGCAGTTATTTTTTCTGTAGCTGCTACTGTAGCTTCTTGTTTGTTAGTATCAGCTGCTTGCGCTGCACCACCTAAGAACATAAAAGCAGATGCAATAAGAACAGATGCTGTTCCTGCGTTGAACTTTTTGATACCGTAGTGGTTAACTTTTTCATATTGTTTTTTATTATTCATCGTTGTGTTGTTTTTACTAAACATTATCGTCTCCTTTTTCTTTTAAATATAATATTGAATAAAATATAAATCATACTGACTACAAGAGATATTCTACATAACTTAACTTAAACTTACCTAAAATTTCAATCATATTTTATATATTTTTAAATTTCATGTTTTCATTTCAAAACACAAAGAAAATGCTATTATACCAATAACTTTAAAATAATAAAACACTGCAAAACTTTTCTTTACCAGTGAATTTTAAGTTTGTTTTAAGTTGTGATTTGAATTGTATTATATTGAAAATTATGGAAATAAAACTGTAAAACTATAACTTCCTTTTTATTTAATGATAAATATTTTTTTATTTTTTCTTTAAATATAATTTAAATTTTAAAAGAAAACGTTTTTTATTTTATTTTATCTGTAATTTTCTTCTATAAATACACATTCTCTAAAAATATTTTTTATAATTTATTACAGTTTTTAAAAAACACCACCTCAGTTTGCACCGAAGTAGTGTTTTCTACTATATTATATTTAATTTAAAATCTTATTTTACTATCTTTTTCCCAAAACTTAATGATGCGATTAATAGTAATGCACCTAATACTGCTCCGATTACTAAAGCTAATAGATACATAAGTGGGTTACTTACAGCACCTGCAGCGATAGCAAAGATTCCTCCGTGAGGGGCTTTTGATACAGCACCAAAAGTCATACTTAAAGCTCCAGCGATACCACTTGAGATGAATAATGGTGGAATAACACGCGCTGGATTACTTGCTGCGAATGGAATAGCTCCTTCTGTTATAAATGATAACCCCATTACGTAGTTCACTATCGCTCCACTACGTTGAGCTTTTGGCCAGATGTTTTTGTTGATTGTTGCTGATACAGCGATTGCTAATGGAGGTACCATACCACCGATCATAACCGCAGCCATTACATCACTTCCTGCTGAACCTGCAGATGTTAGTAGAGCTGTACCTGTTACGTAAGCAGCTTTGTTAATTGGACCACCCATGTCTATAGCCATCATCGCAGCTACTACGAATCCAAGTATGAACTTACCGCTTCCGTTAAGACTTTCGATAAAGTGTTTTAATCCTTCCATAACACTTGCCATCGGCGCATTGATTAGGAAGATCATTAATAGTCCCATAATTAGTGAACCTAAGATAGGGAATAAGAAGATTGGTTTAATACCATCTAATGAACGAGGCATCCAGCTGAATGCAATTTTTAATGCGTGGATAATTCCACCAGCTAAGAACCCTGCTACTAACGCTCCTAAGAACCCTGAAGGAGTGTATGCTAATAAATCACTTTTCAGACTTAAAATACTTGGGTCTGCTAAAATACCACCGATCATACCAACGATAAATCCTGGACGGTCAGCGATAGAACGACCGATGAATCCGGCTAGGATTGGTAACATCATACTAAATGAGATTTTACCGAAGTAGAATAATACTTCTGCAACTTTATTGTAAGATGGGTCTTTCGGATCAAATGAGTTAATACCCCAGATGAATGATAACGCGATAAGAATACCACCAGCTACTACGAATGGTAGCATGTTACTTACACCTTCCATTAGGTGTTTGTAAGCACGACGTCCGATACTTTCATTTGCTGAAGAATCTTCTGAAGCTTCTGCTGCTCCGTCGTGTTTGTAAATAGGAGCTTTCCCATCTAAGATTGTTTGGATAAGTTCTTCTGGTTTGTTAATTCCGTCAGCTACTTTTGTCATAATTGTTGGACGTCCATCAAAACGCGCAACTTCTACTTTTTTATCCGCTGCAACGATAATTCCCACTGCTCTTTCGATATCTTCTTTTGTGAGTTTATTTTCTACACCAATTTGACCGTTTGTTTCTACTTTAACATCTAGCCCCATCGCTTTAGCTGTTTCTTTGATTTTCTCAGCAGCCATGAATGTGTGGGCAATACCTGTTGGACAAGCTGTTACCGCAATGATATATGGTTTTTCTCCACTTGGAACAGCTGGTTTTTCTTCTTCTTTTGGAGCTTCTGTTTTCGCTACGAAGTCAGCGAATACTTTTTCTACGTCTGCTTTAGTTGTAGCTGCATCTAATCCTGCTTTTACATCTGTATCCATAAGAGCTTGTGATAATGAAGCTAGAGCTTTAAGGTGTTCGTCTGCTCCTCCGTCTGGTGCACAGATCATAAAGATATGTTTTGCAGGTTGTCCGTCAAAACTTTCCCACTCAACACCTTCGTTACTTTTTGCATAAACGATCATCGCTCTGTCGAAGTCTGCACTTTTAGCGTGAGGGATAGCTACGTTTTCTCCTACTCCTGTAGTTGATTGAGCTTCACGAGCTAGTAATGCGTTTAAAAAATTATCTTTACTTGCAATAATATTTTTTTCCACTAACATGCTTGTTAGTTTGTCCAGAGCTTCTTTTTTATCAGCAGCTCTGAATCCGAACTGAACTAAGTCATAATTTAGAACATCTGTTAATTTCATTTCTTTCTCCTTTGTTAATTTCATATTTCCGAGGAAATATTTTATTTTTCTTCAAATAATTTGTTTTTATTTCGTTCGAGGGATCGATTTCTAATTTTCCCGGTATTGCCTATTGAAATTTTATTTTAATTTTTTAACATCAATCTGTGGTAGTAATTCTTCTATTAATCGTTTACTTCCTACTCCTACTGAGAATGATGTTGCACCACCTGCAGCTGATGCATAACGCAGAGCTTCTTGGTAATCTTTTGTTTCGTTGTATTTCGCAACGAACATCGCAAGCATACTATCTCCTGCCGCAACAGTAGACACTATCTTACCTTTAGCTACGTTAACTTCGAATACTTCTTTGTTCTCAGTTAGTAATAAAGCTCCGTCTGCTCCACGTGAAACAAGTACGTTTTTCGCTCCACGTTCCTGTAATTTTTCAGCATATTGTAAGATTTCTTCGATACTATTTAAAGTTACACCGAACATTTCTCCAAGTTCAAATTCATTCGGTTTAACTACAAATGGTCTGTACTCTAGTGTGTCTAACACTAATTCTTTATTACTATCTACTACTAACGTAGCACCTGACTCCGATACTTTCTTCGCAATAGCTTTGAAGTCTTCTACACCCATTCCCGCGATAACATTACCAGATAAAAATACTACATCTTCTTCAGTTAATACTTCTAACTTCGCAAAGAAGTCACTCACGTTATCTAGGTTTACACTACTACTTTGACCGTTAATTTCAGTCTCAGTTTCTGTAGTTAACTTCATGTTGATTCTAGTAGCTCCACTTGTTTCTACAAAATCATGTTTTACACCTAGTTTATCTAGTTCTGATTTTATAAAATACCCTGTAAATCCAGCAACGAATCCCCAAGCTTTACTATCAACACCAACATTATTCAGTAATATTGAGATGTTAATTCCTTTTCCACCTACCACGTACTTCGCTTCTTGTGTTCTATTTAATTTTCCAAGTGCGAAATTGTTCGCCGTCGTCAGCATATCAACAGCTGGGTTTAAAGTAATTGTATAATACACTATTAGTCCTCCTTTAGATTTTTTACTTCTATTATGTTTTTATACCTCTTATACTCTTTTGGAACTTCATACGATACGATAGTTACATCATCTAACTCAGCAAATTTTTGGAATTTTCTATGTCCGAATTTCGACTTATCAGCAAGGATGTATTTTCTCTTACTATTTTTTATCGCCGTAGCTTTTATAAAAGCTTCATTTTCTTCAGCAGTCGTAACACCAAAAGTTTCATCTATTCCATTACAACCGACAAAACATATATCAAAGCTATATTTTTTCAGTTGCTCGATAGCGACCGAACCTATGACAGCTTGAGTAGAATGTTTTATCGTTCCACCTAGTATAATAGTATGGATTTTGTTATTAATAAGTTTCGGCAGATGATACGTTGAATTTGTAACGACCGTTATCCTCCTATCACGAAGATAATCAATCATTTCATATGTTGACGTCCCCGCATCGAGATAAATCGTCTGACCAGATTCTAAGATATTTTCACAAATATACTTTGCTACTTCTCTTTTTTCTTGTAGAAATTCTGCGCGCTTTACTTGAACACTTTCTTCACTACCACGAGCTGCAGAACGTTTCATCGCACCACCATGAGTTCTATATAATAAATTCTGTTCTTCTAAATTTGTAAGATCTCGTCTAATAGTTGCTTCCGATACACTACAGTGTTCCATAAGTTCTCTTATATTCGAAGATCCTTTTTTATCCAACAAATCTAAAATTTTATTCCATCTTTCATTTACCAATTTCTTCTCTCCTAACTCACAAGATTATTATATACAATATAATATAGCTATTCAATCAATTTCAAGCAAAAACACTCATAAATAATCAAAATAATCGATTAAAATGAGTGCTTGTATTTTTTTATTTGATTGTTTTTCTAAATGATGAGCGTTTTGTTTTTCAAAGTTGTTTCCAAAATTTTTTCATAATCACTGCTAATAAAAGATTTTCATCATCTCAATTCTTTATTTCAAAAAAATCAATAATGAACGTTTTAATAATATTATTCTACTTGATCGATAAATAGTTCTCAAAATTCTATTCATTTGAACTTTTACTACTCGTGAGTATTATACTCTAAAGTAGTAAAACTATAAAATGAAGACTTTTCTTCAGTTACAATTCAGGACATAGCTATATAATTAAAATCACCCCAAATACAAAAAGAGATTCAAGTATTTCTACCTAAACCTCTTAATTTCGATCTATTAGATCATTTCTTATCTTCTTTTTTTAAAGGCAACTTCTTCTTCAGCTCTATTCAACTTTTGAAGTCTTCTACTTCTTGCTCCACCAGCAACTGCTACAGTTTCTACTTGGTGAGTTTCTTCAACTTGAGGAGTTGGAGTTTCTACTACTGGCGCAGTTTCCACTTGTGGCGCTACCTCTACGTGTTGTTCTGGTGCAACATTCACTTCTTGAGAAGCTTGCACTTGTTGTTCTTCTTGAACTTCATTCACAACAGCTTGTTCTTGTACTCCTTGTTGTGCATTTGGATTGAACCCTTGTGGTTGTCCTCCGTGTTGCGCATTTGGATTGAACCCTTGTGGTTGTCCTCCATGTTGCGCATTTGGATTGAATCCTTGTGGTTGTCCTCCATGTTGCGCGTTTGGATTGAACCCTTGTGGTTGTCCTCCGTATTGCGCGTTTGGATTGAACCCTTGTGGTTGTCCTCCGTGTTGCGCGTTTGGATTGAATCCTTGTGGCGCTTGCCCTTGGAATCCTTGTTGTGGACGTCCTTGTGGTGCATTCGGATTAAATCCTTGTGGTACTTGTCCTTGGAAGCCTTGTTGTGGGTGTCCTTGTGGTGCATTTGGATTGAATCCTTGTGGTGTTTGTCCTTGGAAGCCTTGTTGCGGGCGTCCTTGTGGTGCGTTTGGATTGAATCCTTGTGGTGCTTGTCCTTGGAATCCTTGATTCATACCATTATTAAATTGTGGTTGATTCGGAATTGGATTACCGAATTGATCATATTGAACTGGTTGTCCAAATGGATTTGCAAATTGGCTATAGTATTGTTGAGCTTGCGGTGTTTGTCTTAAGAAAAATCTAGCAAACTCATTGTTTGAGTTAGTTTCTACCGCATTTGACGGTAGTGACATTAACACAAAGAAGAATACAATAGCATAAACCGGAGTTAATAAATACACTGAGAAATAACTTAAAATGTAATATAAAGCTATTAAAATAACAATTCCCCATGTTGCAAAACCTACATCACGTAGCCTTCTTGTAAAACTTGCAGTTAGAGGTAAAATTAAAATAAGTCCAGCTATAATAATAAATATTCCGAATGCTAATCCTGTTTGAAGAGTAGATACTCCATCACTTAACGCTCCTCCACTAAGTAGGTAATCTGAGCTGCGGCTTGATTTTCTACCAATACTAGTAAGTGAAGAAAACATACCTTGGAATACTATAACTGTTAGTAAGATAAGTCCTCCTAAAATACTCCCTACAGGAAACCAGTGTCCAGATACAGATGTATAACCTGTGAAGTCCACGAAACCTTTAAAGAAGTCTTTAAAAGAAGAACCATAAGTAACATGTTTACGTCTTTGGTCTATCATAAAACCCTCCTATTGTAATAAAGATAAATTATATAACTATAATATAATAAAGAGTAACTATAGTCAATTGAAATATGGTTATTCTCTGTAATTTTACAACCTTTAGGAATTCAAATAAATGTTAATTCTACACTATATTTTACATTACGCTTCCTTTTCAGCTACACTGCCTTTCACCAAAATAAACCTTAGATTTTTTATTACCTAAGGTTTAAGTTATATTCTATATTTCTGTTTTTCTCAAAACTTCTCTTGCTTCTTCTACAGTTTCTTCTATTATAGTTTTAACTGGTCGAAGTTCACTTACTAACCCTGCGATTTGCCCTGCCATAACAGAACCATTTTCAACATCTCCATCATAAACCGCTCTTCTTAATGAACCTAGTGTCAATTCTTCTAATTCCATAAGTGTTGAAGATTTTCCTTCCAATTCATGATATCTTTTCGTAAGTTCATTTTTAATACCTCGGACAGGTGCTCTGAATTTTTCTCCTGTTAGCGTAGTTGATGTGTCAACCGCTTCTAAGATTATGTTTTTATACTCTGTAGAGATTGGACACTCTTCAGAAGCTAAGAATACAGTTCCCATCTGGACTCCACTTGCTCCTAAACAATATGCAGCTGCCATTCCACGACCATCCGCAATCCCTCCAGCTGCAATAACCGGAATATTTACAGCACTTGTCACCTGTGGCAACAGTGCCATCGTAGTACTAGTTCCCACGTGTCCTCCTGCTTCCATACCTTCTACAACAACCGCGTCACAACCTAATTCTTCCATTTTCACCGCAGCTTTTACCGAAGGAATTACAGGAATTACTTTTATTCCTGCTTCTTTTAAACGTGGCATGTATTTTCTCGGAGTACCCGCTCCTGTTGTGACAATTTTTACACCTTCTTCGATAACAACATCTATTATTTCATCAATATTGTGCATCATAAGCATAAGGTTAACACCGAAAGGTTTATCTGTAAGTATTTTACATTGCTGAATTTCTTTACGAAGTTCTTCTGGACTTACTCCTCCTGAAGCTAAAATACCTAACGCCCCTGCATTCGATACCGCTGAAACAAGTTCATATCTAGCTATTTGAGCCATAGCCCCTTGAAATACCGGATACTTTATCCCTAATAATTTTGTAATCGTCATAATTTTTCTCCTCTATATATTTTTATTATTTCTTAAACCTTCTTTAATCTACTACTAAAAGATAAATCTAGCTACAAAGTAACAAACTACCATTAAAATAACAGACGATAATAAACACGCTGTAAATACTCTTACACCACGTTCTTTAATAACTTTGAAGTTAACACTCATCCCTAAAGCTGCCATCGCCATACCTAAAAATACATATGCAGCATCTACAAAAAATGGAGCTAACGGTTTTAAGAAAGTAACATAACTTCCTAAAATACTCATAAAGATAAAACCTAGAATAAAGTACGGCATTGGAACTTTTCCTTTTGTTTCATCTTGAGTTTTTTTGTTAACTACAATCAGTATACCTACAACAACAATAAGCATAAGAACACGTGATAATTTAGTAAGAATTGCAGCATCAAGCGCCACTTGTCCACCTGCTCCTCCAGCCGCAACTGCGTGAGCTATTTCATGAAGGCTCCCTCCTGTAAATACTCCGTAGTTGTAAGTATCAAGCCCCAGGTATGGTTGTAAGGTTACTTCTATTAAAGTAAATACTGTACCTAGTATCGCAACAACCGCAACCGCAAGAACGCTGTTATCTGTTTTCGCTCGAAGTTGTCCACTTACCCCCATAACTGCCGCAGCACCACAAATACCGCAACCACATGAAGAAAGCAATGAAAGTTCATGATCCACTTTAAAAGCTCGACACATAAAGTAAGTTAAAGTTACCATGAATAACACGATAAAGAACGCTACAATCAACGTCTTTTTACCTTCTGATAGAAGTCTATCTAACGCTAACTTGAATCCTAATAAAATTATTCCAAGCCGTAAAAATTTATTACTTATAAACGGAATATCTGCCTTAACCTGCTCTTTTAATCCTTTTGACGCTTGCAATGACATACCGATAACAAGTGCTATTACCAAATGTCCAAACAATTTTAATGCAGGTACTTGAGCAAGATATTTTGCTACTAACGAAATAATCAACATTATACCTAAGGTATAATAAAAATTAACACTCTTGAATCTTTCCATAAGAGATTTCCCCTTTTGTATATTTATCTAAATAAAAACTATTTATAGTTTAATTATACTCTACTAAAAGAAGATGTTCAATAAATAATCAAATTCTCATAAACAATACTTTATAACCTCAGAATAAAGATAAAATATTAAGAAATTCACTTAAACATACACTTATTTTTTAAATAACAAATTAGCCAAGAAGATAAATTTTAAATCCACCTTCCTGGCTATTTTCTTTAATTTTTATAAATAGACTCTGTAAAGTCTTGTGATTGTTTTAAGTATGCTTTGTATATTTCTTTTTTAAGTTTTTGTACTGGAGTTTCTATATACGAAAGTTTCGCCGCTGTTGTGTTTCCTGCTTTTATTTGAGCTACTTCATCACGAACAGCCTGCTCCATAAGCTGTTTTAGTTTCGCTGGGCTGTTTATTACTTCTTCTCTTCCGTTGTAATTTATCGTAATAGATTTCAACCTATCTAATTTTGCAACACGTTCATTAATTTGATCTTTTTTGAAGGCTACATATGATTTTCCTAAGATTTTTTCGAAAATATATTTATCAGATAACGGTTTACCTGCTGCTTCAGCTTGGTTTTTATATTGATTCGATACATAAGGTACAAATCCTTCATAATAGCCTAAGGCTCCCATAAGTTCAAAGGCTTGTTTTCTGAATGTAATATCCCCACTCATACCTTTATCATTTTCACTAACTCCGAAAATCGTATCAAACATATCTACAAAATAATATCCATTAGCTTTTACATCACCTTTGCCATTAAATCCATTTATAATATAACGATTCACAAGAATGTTATTGTCAATTAGACTATTGATATCCGATAGCTTTCTTGCTTCATCTAAAGTGATTTCTGAGATTCTTTCACTATTATGCGTAGCTTGAACTGCTGGATTTGCATATGTTACAGGTGTTCTCACCCCTGTTGTTTTTATCGGCGTTATTTTTTTGAAGTATTTAGTTTTATCTTCTACTGAAAGCTTACTTGTCGCTTCCGCTTCTAGATAATCTAAACTATATAGTACATCAAAACTTCCATGCATATAAGATTTCAAATCTGCATCCGTCTTAAATCTATCTGGTTTTTTATTATAAAATCCATTCTTATTACTTTCATCATAAACGAAGTTTAAGTTGAAATATGTATCTTTTTCTGGTGTATACGAATTTTCGAAGATTCCTCGAGCATAAAATTCCGCAGCTGTACCATCTCGACGACCATGATTATTGAATAATACCGTTCTATCTAACAAATGCGTCATTTCATGAGAATAAGTCGCTGATCCCCTATCATCTAGAACTCTATCTATGAAGTAACGTACACCCACACCGTTTGCTTCTGCACCTACAATTTGTGATGGTGAGTACAGCCCTAGAGGAGTCATGAAATCTTTAACCCCTTTATCTGCTGTTGGTCCTGATTCTTTAGACCATGTTGTCGCTATTCCAGCAAACTCATTAGGCGTATATTTTTTCATCGTATCTACAATCACTCTATTGGTAATTAGTTTCGAGCGATTTTCTGCTTTTGTTATTCTATATAAAGTATCAACATAATTAGCTTGTCTTGTCGCTGTTAGTTCTATCAATTCTTTAACCTTATTAAGATCTTCGGTGTACTTAGCTTTATTTGTTTTCTCTAAAGAAGTATCCATATATGTTCCGATGTTTCCGTAGGTTACCGTCGCTATATTAGTTATAGCATACACGCTTGGTTCTTTAATGTTCACCAAACCTAACAATGTAGCAATATTTTGTTGTTTTCTATTATTTATTTGAAGTCCTTCAGCTCCATACTTTTCAGGATCAGTAGTTAATTTAGTATATAACCCGACCTTTTCATCAGATTTTTGTTTCGAAGTTTTTTCAACTACAATAGCTCGACTAGCTTTCTTCAACCACGTGTCCCCATCCATATTAGTAAATGTAGTTCTATTGTAATCTAAGAATTCTAATAATGTTGGTTTGTCTGTGATTTTCTCGAAATATTTCTCAAATGTTTTTGGACTATTAGTAAGTTTCAGTTCATCATAGCTCATAGATCCAAGATGTTTTAACCATTCTAGAGAAGTAACATTTTTCTTACCAAACGAACTTGGGTTATACGCTAATATATCACGAATATTAGTATCACCAAAATCAATATTATAAAATCTATTTATATATGATAATCCTAATAGTATTTTCTCTTTATTATCTTCAATATCACGTTTTACTTTTTCTCTATTTTGTGGAGTGTCTCCAATAATGCTCAACGTGTGCGCCGCAACTTTTTTCAACCTAGCATCTAAATCTGTTTTAGTCTCTTCTAACGTTTCTTTAATTGATAATTTTTCTAGATACTCTTTTCGTAAAACTTCTTTTACTTCTGCATCAGTTATAGCTGGATTAGTTTTTTGTAGTTCTTTTCGTTTCAAGTATAAATCTCGATTTATTTCTGTATCTGATGGCGTTAGTTGTGATTTTAATTTTTCATCCGTTAATAAATTTATAGTTTTCATTCTAGAACTAGCTTCTGTTACATTCACTGCATTTTCTAATTCGCTATTAACTGGTAGTAAATGCGGTTTGTTTTCTTTAGTTCCAACTAAGATTACTTTTTGTCGCATAGCTCTAGTTGTTTCAGTTTTTTCTGTTGAATTAGTTAATTTTCCAGTTTCAGGATTAACTTCATAAGTTTTAGTCGTTGTTATTTCACCTTCTTCTCCTACTTCTTTAATAACTTCTTTTCCTTTCGGAAGCTCAGAATCGTCTTTTTTCAATTCAGTGATTTCTATAGGTCTTACTATTTTCTCAACATTCCCAACTTTAACAACTCTATTTACTGGTTGTTTTTCTATTTTTGTAGAAATATTTTCTACTATTTTTCCAGTAGATTTATCAAGAGTATATGAAGTAGTAGTCACTTCCTTACCTTTTTCCCCTGGTGTTTCTTCTTGTTGCCCAGTATAATTTAGATCTGACGATGCTTTATAAATTGTTTTATAGTCCAGTTCTTTTTCGGTAGTTATTGGATTTGGTATAGTCGGCTTTACGTCTACTTTATCCTCTTCCTCCGGTACTGGTTTTTCGTCTGGAATTGGTTTTTCATCTGGCAGTGGCTTTACATCTGGTATCGGTTGTTCCGGAGTTGGTTTTACCTCTAACTCTGGATTCTCAGGTTGCACTAAAGATTCTCCTTTCTCACTTACTACTGCTTCTGGATTCTCAGGTTGTACTAAAGGTTTGCCTTTCTCACTTACTACACCTATCGGACTCTCAGGCTGTACTAATGGTTCGCCTTTCTCGCTTACTACACCTATCGGATTCTCAGGCTGTACTAATGGTTCGCCTTTCTCGCTTACTACACCTATCGGATTCTCTGGTTGTACTAAGGGTTCGCCTTTCTCGCTTACTACACCTATCGGATTCTCAGGCTGTACTAATGGTTCTCCTTTCTCACTTACTACAACTTTCTCCTCTACACCGATTTTTTCCTCTACTACTCCAGGAGTAAACTCTCCTTGTTTTCCTATCTTGATAGAACTACTTTTGTTTGTATATGTTTTCCCTATTTCAAAATAGTAACCCGTAAAACTATAACCAGGTATTTCCTCTGGACTTGGCAACATTCCACCTATTGAAGTTTTTATCATCACTGGTTGGATTTCTTTAAAATCTTCAAAAGCCATCACTTGACTTAAATTACCACTGACAGTTAACATACTAACTAAAAAGATCAATTTCCCTTTTTTCTTTTTAATCAACGTTAAACACACCAATAACAATGCTCCACCTAGAGCTAACGTTCCTGTTGGAATATGACCAGTATTCGGTAATAAATTATTTTTTCTATAAACAAAATAATATTCTTTGCCTTCTTCTACTTCTATTTTATTTTCTTCAAAAACTTTCAATTGATTTTTTATTTGTTCTGATAAACTATCCTTATCTACCGCGTGAGTGGTAACCTCTTGCACTTCTGCCGCTTTTACTTCATCAGTATAGTTTAAAGATAAAAACAAACTTGTTCCTAATAACACTGAACAAGCTCCCATCTTATACTTCCTTATTGAGAAATTCTGTCTTTTTTTAAAATTCTCTTTCTTCATTATTTTTCTCCATAAATTCTTAATTTTATAATCAACTATACTATAGCAAACTTAGTATATTTTCGCAACTATAATCATAAACTTAACCGCTAAATATACTCCTTAAGTCACATAATTTATTTTAGATATAAAAAAGACGCAACCAAAAATGTTACGCCTTCTTAATTCAATCTGTTATTTTTTATTTACTACCCTAACAATACGAATAAGTAGTGAGCTATAACTCCCGCTGCTAGACCACCTATTGTATGTGATACAATCGCTTTTGAAGATAATTTACGCACTCCAAGAGCATCCATCATACCGATGTGAGTACTTAAGTATCCACTCCAACACATACCCATCGCTGTGAATACCGCAATATCATTCGCTCCAATTAATCCATTCTTCAAGAATTCTGGTACTAATGAGATTGCTCCTCCTACTGCTCCTAAGGCTGTAATTGGGAAGGCAATTGCTTCTGCAGAATGGAATCCAAATAGCGGTTCTAGAATGAATGTTAGTTTCTCTCCTAACCAAGGTAAGAATCCAACACCTTCATATGCCGCACCTGTATATCCTCCAGCTGGCATTTTGAATGTTAACATCATTACGAAAGTACATACTATAAGCACCCCTGGAATGATTGCTAGACCCATTTCAACCCCTGTTTTACCACCTTCTAAAACAGTATCTAGCACTCGCTGGAACATATTTCCATCACGTACTATTCTTACTTTATCCGGTCTATCATCACCTTCAGCTAATTCAATCGCTGGCTCTTCTGCTTCTTCACCATAGTATTTTCTAGTCTCTATTAACATTAAACGAACACTTATAATACTACCTAGGATTGCTCCAACATTACCGATGATCGCTGCTTTGATGAATCCTTCTCCTTGTCCCATCATAAACATCGTTACGATAAGTCCCATACCAAAAGCTGTTCCTAAGTTACATAGGGCTGGCACTTGATATTTTTTAAAGAAAGAGGTAAATCTTTTATCTTTCGCAAATGGAATAATAGCTGGGTTATCTGATAGATATGTAGCTACCGCACCTGTAACACTCGCTCCAGGCATTCCCCAAAGTGGTTTCATAAGAGGTGCAAAAATCTTGTTAATTAATGCTATTGCACCAAATTCTGATAGAAGCGCACTAATAGCACCTGCGATAACGGCCATTGCCATAATGAAAAATACTGTATTAAGCAGTAAATCATGGGCTGTTGCCATCATCGTTTTAAACATAAGTGGTGTTCCCATTTTTCTAGCCATTAGACCAAATATTAGGAAAAATATAGCTAGGAAGACAAATGTCTCTAGGCTTATTGCTTTTTTTACCACTGAATTTTGTTTGATTTTCTTTTTCTTGGTTGTATCCTTACCCATAAAAATCGTCCTTTCTGATTTTATTTTAAAAATTTATTCAAAAGTTTACATATTTTAAACTGTACTAATACAACTTATGTAAATATTATATCATAGATTCTTTATCCTTGCAACTATTTCAACAATCCTGAAACTAATTAAACTAAATTACTATTATAAAATTTCCAACGTAAAACAAACTTACTTCAACCCAACCTTTCCATAACAACATCTACAAAAGATATCTTTCCTAAATAATTTCTTAAAAAATAAAATTAATTATATTTATATT
The DNA here is from genome assembly GCF_012273215.1 of Gemella haemolysans. NCBI lineage: Bacteria > Bacillati > Bacillota > Bacilli > Caryophanales > Gemellaceae > Gemella > Gemella haemolysans. The sequence continues at coordinate 1,739,935 of NZ_CP050965.1, forward strand.
TTACTAGTTATTGTTCCGCAGTACTAGTACAGTTGTTTTTTGGTGTTATATTTGTTTTATTATCATGTGAGAATCTAATATTTTTATACTGAAATTGTTATAGAAATATAAAATTAATGCACTTTACACACTATTTTTCAAGCTCTATTAATTGCTTTAAACTTGGTTTTTTGATAAAATTAAGAGGTAACTAAAAAATATATAGGAGAAAATAATTTCATGCGATTGAAAAATAAAAATAATAATAAAATTTTAAAGTTTTCAATTAGAAAATTATCTCTTGGTGCAGCACCGGTCGTTATCGGGGCTTTATTTTTTGGAAGTCATGCACCAAGCGAAGCACTTGCCAACGAAAACAACACAAGTGTTAAATATACTTATCTAGCTGAAAATGAATTGACCGAAGCTGAGAAAACTTTAATTAAAAGAAGTATTCCGAACGATATAAAAAACAACGAAACATACTACATGGTTTATAAAAAAGAAGCACAAACTTCTACTAAACCTACAGAATTAAAATCATTACCAAATACTGGACAAAGTTCACTTCCTGTAGCAGGACTTGGAATCGGTACTGCAATATTAGTAGTTCTTTTAATGTCGAAAAAACACAGAAACAAAGTTCTTAGCGTTGTGTTAATCGGGGCTATGGGACAAAGCATCGTTATGCCTTACCAATCATTCGCCTTCGAAAACAAAGAATTAGTGCAATACAACACACAAACAACAGTAGCTAATTCTGCAGAGCTTGCGAACGGTGTAATCAACATCGATGGCTATCGCTATGTTGGATACTTTACTCTTAGCGATTTAGGTGCTTTACCTCAAGCTGAACAAAAAGTTCTTCCAAAACCAACACAACCAACTCCAACACCTACAGTAGATCACAAGACACCTACCGAGGAAACACCTAAAGTTACAGTTGAAAACAAACCTGAACTTAAATCTACTACTGAAGTTGTTCCTTTCCAAACTATCAAGCAACCTGATGCTACTTTACCTAAAGGACAAACTAAAGTTGTTCAAGAAGGAGTTAGCGGTGAACAAATCGTATTCAGCGAAGTAACTACTGTTAATGGTAAACAATCTAGAAAAGTTATCAAAACTTCAATTACAAAACAACCTGTAAACAAGGTTATCGCCATTGGAACTAAGGAAGAAGTCACTCCTCAACCGGAAACTCCAAAACCTGTGGAAACTAAACCTACTCCTCAGCCGGAAACTCCAAAACCTGTGGAAACTAAACCTACTCCTCAACCGGAAACTCCAAAACCTGTGGAAATTAAACCCACTCCTCAGCCGGAAACTCCAAAACCCGAGGAAAAAGTTGACAAAACAGCACTAAAAGCTCAAATCGATAGAGCTCTTGCATTTGTTCCTGCTGATTATTCAGCTGCAAGCTACAACGCTCTTAAACCAATTTTAGAAGCTGCACAAAACGTCTACTCTTCTGATAGTGTTAAACAACCTGAAGTAGACAGTGAAACAGCGAAACTTAAAGCTGCTATCGATGCTCTTAATGTCGACAAAACAGACTTAAACAAAACTATCGCTGATGCAAAATCAAAAACTAAAGAACACTACAGTGATGCATCTTGGACAAACCTTCAATCTGTATTAGCTGAAGCTGAAAAAGTTACAAACAACCCTGCAGCAAAACAAAGCGAAGTTGATCACATTAACGAAAAACTTAAAGCCGCTATCGCAGGATTAAACACAAATAAGACTGAACTTGAAAAACAACTAGCAGATGCTAACTCTAAAGTCTCTACAGACTTCAGCCCTGCAACTTGGTCTGCATTAGAAGAAGCGAAAAAAGCTGCTCAAGCAGTAGAAGACAATGCTACTGCTACTCAAGCTCAAATCGATGAGGCAGCTAAAAAACTTAAAGCCGCTATCGACGCTCTTAATGTTGACAAAACAAAATTACAATCACAAATAAAAGATGCAGCCACTAAACAAGAAGCTAACTATAGCCCTACAACTTGGAATGAATTCAAAAATGCTGAAATTAAAGCTAAAGAAATCAACAACCAAACTACTCCACTTCCTAAACAAAGTGAAATAGATACCGCTACTAAAGCTCTTCAAGATGCTATTAAAGCTCTTGCTGTAGATAAAACTGCATTACAAACTGCTATTAACACAGCTAAAAACAAACGTAAAGAAGAATACACTACTCAAACATTGAAAGCTTTAGAGGAAGCACTTGCAGCAGCAAACCTTATAAATGCAGTTGAAGCTACTACTCAAAGCAAAGTAAATGCAGCTACTGAAAAATTAGAAGAAGCTATCAAAAACTTAGTTCCATTAACTGAGAAACCAATACTAAAATTCGTAGATACTGACAAAAAAGTATTAGATAAAGAAGTAGTTGCTAAGTATTCTCTGGAAAATCCAACTAAGACAAAAATCAAATCAATCACAGCTACTCTGAAAAAAGATGGACAAGTTGTTAAGGCTGTAAATCTAACAGAAGATAATCTAAATGCTTTATTAGATAATCTGAAATACTATCAAGAATACACTCTATCTACTACTATGGTTTACGATAGAGGTAATGGTGAAGAAACTGAAACATTAGCTGATCAACCAATTCAATTAGATCTTAAAAAAGTTGAAATTAAAAATATTAAAGAAACAAGTTTAATAAGTGTTGATGATGCGGGGGCTGAAACGGACATCAGTCTACTTTCAGAAAAACCAGCAAATGTTGCTCCACTTTACCTACGAGTTACAACTCACGATAATAAAGTAACAAGACTTTCTGTTGATAAGATTGAAGAAGTAGTTAAAGATGGAAAAACTTTATACAAAGTTACTGCAACAGCTCCTGATTTAGTTCAACACACAGATTCTTCTAAATTAGCAAATGAGTACGTTCATTACTTCGAAAAACAAAAATTAAAAGAAGGTAATGTTTACTATAACTTCAACGAACTTGTAAAAGACATACAAGCTAACCCTACTGGAGAGTTTAAACTTGGTGCAGATCTTAATGCAGCAAACGTAAAACCTAACGGAAAATCTTATGTAACTACAACATTCAAAGGTAAACTACTAAGTAATGATGGTGGTAGATTTACTATCCACAACTTAGCACGCCCTCTATTTGGTAGAGTCGAAAATGCCCATGTTCATGATATTAACTTAGGTAATGTAGATATTAATTTACCTGGAGAAAATAAAGTTGCACCTCTTGGTGAAATGTTCAAAAACTCAAATATCGAAAATATTAAGGTAACAGGTAATGTTGTAGGTAACAACGATGTTACCGGTATGGTTAACAAACTTGATGAATCAAATATGCGTAACGTTGCATTTATCGGGAAGATTAACAGCCTTGGGGATAAATCTTGGTGGTCTGGAGGACTTGTAAGTGAAAGCTGGAGAAGTAATACAGATAGCGTCTATTTCGATGGTGATATTGTAGGTAACAACTCTAAATTCGGTGGACTTGTCGCTAAAGTTAACCACGGTGGAAACCCTAACGATTTCAAACAACGTGGTAGATTAACAAATTCATTTGTTAAAGGTACTATGACACTTAAAAACCACGGTCAAAGTGGTGGTTTAATCCACGAAAACTATGACTGGGGATGGGTTGAAAACAACGTTAGTATGATGAAAGTTACAAACGGAGAAATCATGTATGGAGCAAGTTCAGTTGACACTGGAGATTCATACTTCGGATTCGATAACTTCAAGAATAACTTTTATGTAACTGATGTAGCTACAGGATTATCTTCATACAACAAATCTAAACAAATTAAAGGTATTACAGAAGCTCAAGCATTAGAAAAATTCGCTAAAATGGGAATCACTGCTCATGAATATGCAATTAACGAACCAGTAGTTAATACTCTTAACAACATTAAACCAAAAGCTGACACTTATAAAGATACAGAAGACTACAACGCTGAGCGCGAACTTGCTTACCGTAACATTGAAAAACTTCAACCATTCTACAATAAAGAGTGGATTGTTAACCAAGGTAACAAGATTCCAGCTGGTTCTAAATTATTAACTACAGCGGTATTATCTGTTACTGCAATGAAAGATAATGAATTCGTAACTGAACTTGGTGATGCCAACCGCATCATCGTCCACTACGCTGATAAGACAAAAGAAATCTTTAACATCTCACCTAAAGAATCTCAAGTGAAACAAGTTAAAGAATATAGCATCGCTGAACTTGGAGAAATAGTTTACACTCCTAACATCGTTGATAAAGAGCGTAGCGATTTAATCAGTGCTATTGAAAGCAAATTAAGTCCAATAGAATTACAATCTGACCCTATTTATCAACACTTAGGAAGAACAGGTGGTAACAAAGTAAATGCAATTAAGGATCTTTACTTAGAAGAAAGCTTCAAGTACGTTAAAGATAACCTTAACAAATTCGTTACTAAGTTAGTTCAAAATGAAGATCATCAACTTAACACTGATAAAGCTGCTAAACGTGCATTAATTAAGAAAATTGATGACAATAAGGCTGCAGTTCTTCTTGGATTAGCTTACCTAAACCGTTACTACGGTGTTAAATTCGATGACTTTAACATTAAAGAGTTAATGTTATTCAAACCTGACTTCTACGGTAAGAACGTTAACGTCTTAGACTTCTTGATTAAAGTTGGTTCTAAAGAAAGTAACATTAAAGGTGATAGAACTTTAGAAGCTTATCGCGAAACTATCGGTGGAACTATTGGTATAGGTGAGTTAAACAGTTTCTTAGACTATAACATGCGTCTATTCACAAGTGATACTGACTTAAACGATTGGTTCATAAAAGCAACTAAAGATAATGTATATGTTGTCGAACCGAAAACAACAACACCTGAATTCGCAGATAAGAAACACAGAGCTTATGAAGGATTAAATAATGATGTTCACGGTAAGATGATCCTTCCACTATTAAACTTAAAAGATGCTCATATGTTCTTAATCTCAACGTATAATACTATGGCTTACAGTTCATTTGAAAAATATGGTAAGAATACTGAAGCAGAACGTGAAGCATTCAAGAAAGAAATCGATAAAGTAGCAAAAGCTCAACAAAATTACCTAGACTTCTGGTCTCGTCTATCATTAGATAAAGTTCGTAATCAACTACTTAAGAGCAATAACATGGTACCAACACCAGTACTAGATAACCAAAACTATCCAGAAGGTACTGACAAATACGGTCACACTAACAGCGGTAAAGACATTGCTCCAGTTCGCGAACTATATGGACCAACAGGTCGTTATCACGCAACTGACTGGCGTATGGGAGCAGTAGCTCGTGTTTACGGTAACCCTTACAAAGATGATTCAGTATTCTTCATGGTTACTAGTATGATTAGTGACTTCGGTATCTCTGCATTCACTCACGAAACTACTCACGTAAATGACCGTATGGTTTACTTAGGTGGTTCAAGACACCGTGAAGGAACTGACTTAGAAGCATTCGCACAAGGTATGTTACAATCTCCTGCTGAAACAAGTCCAAACGGTGACTTTAAAGCACTTGGATTAAACATGGCATACGAACGTCCAAACGACGGAAACCAATGGTATAACACTAATCCAAACGATCTTGCATCTCGTGCAGAAATCGATCATTACATGAAAGGTTTCAACGATACTCTAATGCTTCTTGATTACCTTGAAGGAGAAGCCGTACTTGGTAAAGGAAGCAAAGAATTAAACAACGCTTGGTTCAAGAAAGTTGCTAAGAAATTACGTGGAGCTAATACAAAGAACCAATACGATGAAGTTAGAAATCTTAACGAAGAAGAAAAAGGTTATGCATTAAACTCTGTTGACGACTTAGTAGATCACAACTTCATGACTAAACACGGTCCAGGTAATAATACATACGATCCAACTGGATTTGGAACTGCCTACGTAACTGTACCTATAACTGCAGGTATCTACGGAGGTAACACAAGTGAAGGTGCTCCAGGAGCAATGTCATTCAAACATAACACATTCAGAATTTGGGGTTACTATGGATACGAAAAAGGATTCCTAAACTACGCTTCAAATATGTTAAAAGCTGAATCTAAAAAAGCTGGTAACGCTACTTTAGGTGATGACTTCATCATCAAGAAAATTTCTGATGGTAAATTCACTTCTCTAGAAGCTTGGAAGAAAGCATACTTCAAAGAAGTTGTGGATAAAGCTAAATCAGGATTTAACCCTGTTACAATCGACGGTACTACATACAGTAGTTATGAAGACTTGAAGAATGCATTTGCTGCAGCTGTTGAAAAAGATAAAGCTACTCTTAAAAATGGATCAGTTAAATCTGACAACACTGTTGCACTTAAAGAAAAACTATACAAAAAACTTCTTCAACAAACAAATAGCTTTAAAACTTCTATTTTTAAATAAAATAGAATCTATATTTTAAATATATTAAACTCCCGAAAACTCAATATACAAGTTTTCGGGAGTTTTTTATAATCTTTACTTCAGACCTCTGAAACTGTCTGTTTTTATTTTTTTCTTATTTATTCCGTTATTTTCTAAAAAATTTTCCATAGTTTTAACATCATCAGGTTGACCTGATAATAAATATATAGCATTGTTCCCGTATATACCCACTGCTTTTTTTAGTTTTTCTTGACTTTGTTCTATACTCTCACTAGTTTCATAAATAAAGTCTTTTCCTTTACTTGATAACTCTATCAGTTCGTTATTAAAAATATTTACCCCTTTATCTAGATGGTTAAGTATAATTGTACGTTTAGAGTTCCATTCTTTAACAATCGGTCTCATTGCTGCAACGCCAACATCAGATGCAAAACAAATAATAGGTTCTTGATTATCTGCAATCTCTAAGTTTCCACCTAACCAACTCACCTCAACTTTCGCTCCCACCTGCAAGCTAGTCAAGTTTTTCTTATAAACACTTCCTCTATTATGTGTTAAAATCATAATCTCTTTTTCTTCAGGATTAGATGCAATAGTAAGCCATCTGTTATTTTGCTTGCTATCCTTTACTTCAGGTATGGTGATTTTCACATAAGAACCTGGTTCCCAAGTCATATTATCTGGTTTTTCCAATCGAACAACATATAGATCATCACTATCATTTTCTATTGATTTGACCGATAAAGTTTGACTGCGGCCAAGAAACGCAAATACTCCCCACGTTGTTAGCCCTAGAGCCACTGTTGTAATAAGAATAATAGTTAACATTTTTTTACCTCTTTTCATTTTCTTCCTCTTTCAAAAATTTTATAGTTAATAATATATGCGTTTATCTTTTTTTAAAAAATTATAAAGCTAAATCAAGAACAGTTTTATAGTTAATAAAATACTTTTATATAGTTGTAAATATATTATTTTTATAAATATGAATGAATATTATTTGTTATTCATTCATATATGTTTAAAAAATAAAGAATTGTCATTCTTTATTTAAATAATCCTTTTACAAAATAAGTTGCTAGTGTTTCTATTGTCTGATTAACGTTGGGTATATCTTTTTCTGTAATATTCATATCTATATAGTAAAAAAGATGATAAACTTCTAAAACCTCTTGGATTTTTTCTTGAGAGTACCCCTCCATCATCATACGTTTAGTAAAGGTTTCTATTAAAAACTGATGGAATGGATTTGAAGCTTTACCTTCTTCTGAAGAATAATAGCTATGCAACTCATTAGAAATAGCAGGATTATACCATTCTGCTAAAATTTTATTAGATGAAATCAAACTTCTTGATTGTCCAAAAAGTTGACCTATAAGTTCAACCACATCCCCTTCCCAATCAATATCATTCATTATAACTTGTCGAATACGATTATTTTCCTCTATATAAACATCTAGAAAAATTTCTTCTTTACTTTCATAGTAATTATAGAAAGAACCTACTGCCATACCAGCTTGTTTGGCAACTTCTGAAATTACTGTTGCTTTATAGCCTTTATTAGAAAAAACATTATAAGCAGCTTGCTTTAATAATTGTTTTTTATCCAATTTCTTCCCCCCTTTCTTTTTTTGAATGAATTTATTTTTATGTTCATTCATATTTTATCAAATTTTTTACTTCAAGTCAATAATAAATCATTTTTATAGGTTTAGCCTCTATATTTTTATTTAACCTAAAAAAAGAGAGAACTTTTATTCTCTCTTTTTTGTTTATTAGTTATTATTTTTAGCACGGTATAAGAATGAAGATACTGCCATAAGTGCAAATCCTAAAAGACCTGGTAATACTGGTGAATCAGTAGCTCCTGTATTTGGTAATGGTTTCTTAGGTTTTAGATCTTTTGGATCTTTTGGATCTTTTGGATCTACAGGTTTTTCTGGGGTTGGTTTATTATATTTATTTATAAACGTCACATTATCTCCATCTCCTGTTACTTTCGCTTCAAGTTGTCCTTGTCCATTGTCAGTAACTTTTACTTTTACTGTATAAGATTTTGAATCATATGTAACTCCTGCTTCATTTCCTGCTTTTTCTGTTACAGTATATTCATGTTCTCCTACTTCTGTATATGTAATATCTTCGAAAGTAACTGTTCCATCTGCTTTGTTTTTAGCTGTTCCTACTACTTTAGTTCCTTCTTTTAGCTCAAACTCATATTTGTCTGCTTCTAAAACTTTACCTTCTAATACTTTTTTAGCTGTAATAGTTGCTTTTGTTTCAGCTGCTTTATATGTATTTGTAATAGTTGGATTATTATCAGTTACTGTTGCTTCAAGTTGTCCTTGTCCATTGTCAGTAACTTTTACTTTTACTGTATAAGATTTTGAATCATATGTAACTCCTGCTTCATTTCCTGCTTTTTCTGTTACAGTATATTCATGTTCTCCTACTTCTGTATATGTAATATCTTCGAAAGTAACTGTTCCGTCTGCTTTGTTTTTAGCTGTTCCTACTACTTTAGTTCCTTCTTTTAGCTCAAACTCATATTTGTCTGCTTCTAAAACTTTACCTTCTAATACTTTTTTAGCTGTAATAGTTGCTTTTGTTTCAGCTGCTTTATATGTATTTGTAATAGTTGGATTATTATCAGTTACTGTTGCTTCAAGTTGTCCTTGTCCATTGTCAGTAACTTTTACTTTTACTGTATAAGATTTTGAATCATATGTAACTCCTGCTTCATTTCCTGCTTTTTCTGTTACAGTATATTCATGTTCTCCTACTTCTGTATATGTAATATCTTCGAAAGTAACTGTTCCGTCTGCTTTGTTTTTAGCTGTTCCTACTACTTTAGCACCCTCTTTTAGTTCAAATTCAAATTGATCATCTTTTAATGTGCTTCCGTTTAGTGCTTTTGTCGCCGTAATAGTTGCTTTTGTTTCAGCTGCTTTATAGGTATTTGTGAATGCTGGGTTATTTCCTGTTACTGCCACTACTAATTTACCTTGTCCATTGTCAGTAACTTCTACTTTTACTTCGTGAGAAGTTTTATCGTACGTAACCCCACCTTCTGTTCCTTCTTTCTCTGTTAGAGTATATGTATGCACTCCTGCTTCTGTATATGTAATATCTTCGAAAGTAATTGTTCCGTCTGCTTTGTTTTTAGCTGTTCCTACTACTTTAGCACCCTCTTTTAGTTCAAATTCAAATTGATCATCTTTTAGTGTGCTTCCGTTTAGTGCTTTTGTTGCTGTAATAGTTGCTTTTGTTTCAGCTGCTTTATAGGTATTTGTGAATGCTGGGTTATTTCCTGTTACTGCCACTACTAATTTACCTTGTCCATTGTCAGTAACTTCTACTTTTACTTCGTGAGAAGTTTTATCGTACGTAACCCCACCTTCTGTTCCTTCTTTCTCTGTTAGAGTATATGTATGCACTCCTGCTTCTGTATATGTAATATCTTCGAAAGTAACTGTTCCGTCTGCTTTGTTTTTAGCTGTTCCTACTACTTTAGCACCCTCTTTTAGTTCAAATTCAAATTGATCATCTTTTAGTGTGCTTCCGTTTAGTGCTTTTGTTGCTGTAATAGTTGCTTTTGTTTCAGCTGCTTTATATGTATTTGTAATAGTTGGATTATTATCAGTTACTGTTGCTTCAAGTTGTCCTTGTCCATTGTCAGTAACTTTTACTTTTACTGTATAAGATTTTGAATCATATGTAACTCCTGCTTCATTTCCTGCTTTTTCTGTTACAGTATATTCATGTTCTCCTACTTCTGTATATGTAATATCTTCGAAAGTAACTGTTCCGTCTGCTTTGTTTTTAGCTGTTCCTACTACTTTAGCACCCTCTTTTAGTTCAAATTCAAATTGATCATCTTTTAATGTGCTTCCGTTTAGTGCTTTTGTTGCTGTAATAGTTGCTTTTGTTTCAGCTGCTTTATAGGTATTTGTGAATGCTGGGTTATTTCCTGTTACTGCCACTACTAATTTACCTTGTCCATTGTCAGTAACTTCTACTTTTACTTCGTGAGAAGTTTTATCGTACGTAACCCCACCTTCTGTTCCTTCTTTCTCTGTTAGAGTATATGTATGCACTCCTGCTTCTGTATATGTAATATCTTCGAAAGTAATTGTTCCGTCTGCTTTGTTTTTAGCTGTTCCTACTACTTTAGCACCCTCTTTTAGTTCAAATTCAAATTGATCATCTTTTAGTGTGCTTCCGTTTAGTGCTTTTGTTGCTGTAATAGTTGCTTTTGTTTCAGCTGCTTTATAGGTATTTGTGAATGCTGGGTTATTTCCTGTTACTGCCACTACTAATTTACCTTGTCCATTGTCAGTAACTTCTACTTTTACTTCGTGAGAAGTTTTATCGTACGTAACCCCACCTTCTGTTCCTTCTTTCTCTGTTAGAGTATATGTATGCACTCCTGCTTCTGTATATGTAATATCTTCGAAAGTAACTGTTCCGTCTGCTTTGTTTTTAGCTGTTCCTACTACTTTAGCACCCTCTTTTAGTTCAAATTCAAATTGATCATCTTTTAGTGTGCTTCCGTTTAGTGCTTTTGTTGCTGTAATAGTTGCTTTTGTTTCAGCTGCTTTATATGTATTTGTAAAAGTTTGTTCAGGTGAAGTCACAGAAGCCTTCAGAGTAGTACCTTGGAATTCAGCTTTTACTGTAACCTCTTTAGCTGTTTCATCAAAGGTCACTCCTGGAACTGCATTAGTAGTATCTTCTTTGATAACATAATTGTAAACTCCTACACCTTTCACTTCTATATTTTCAAATGTAATAGATCCATCAGCTTTTGTTTTAGCTGTTGCGATAGGTGTAGTTAAATTATTTGCTGAGTATAGGTTGAATGTGAATTCATCTGCTTTAGGTAGCTCTCCTTCACGTCCAGAAACAACTTTTTTAGCTGTTATATTAACAGGTGCTGGAATTGGTTTATCTTTAAGGTTTATTGTAGAACCTGCCGCTCCTAATGTAAGAGTATATTCTTTTTCATCTAGTGTATATCCAGCTGGAGCTGTTTTTTCTTTTATCTTGAAAGTTTTACCTTCCCATTTCTGATCATAAGTTTTAGTTAATGCAAAACCTTTTTCGTTAGTTGTTACCTCTGTAGTCTCCGTTGGATCATCTACAGCAGTAACAGTATAAACAGCGCCTGAAACAGGAGCTAGCGTGAAAGCATCTGTTTTATTAATTTTAATTTGATAAGCTGTAGATGCTACAATTGTACCAGAAATTAATGAAGTTGCCTCAGCTTTCATACTAAGAGCTCCTGGACGACTAGTATTTTGAGCAAGTTTTGTTCCATCTGCTTTAGATAAAGCAACTGTATTTGCCACTTTCGTACCATCATTCGGAGCAGTAGTGTTATATGTAATAAAATAAGAAGATTTTCCATCTTTAATAATTACATCGAAAGAAGTATAGTTTTCATTCCAAGCAACCGTATAGTCTTTACCTTCAACCATAAGTTCTGCATCTGCTGGAACAGCAGACGTTCCACCTGTGATATCTGCCTTATAAATCTTTAAAGATTCTGGGATATACTGTGCTGGAGTATATGAAGGATCGTCGTTAGGGATTATATCATGAAGAATAATATTCTCTCCAAAATCTTCTTTTTCAGTATTTACACGTACTCTCCAATTAGAAACTACATCTCCTTTACTAGTTGAACCAATCGCTGCTAATTTTGGAGAATCCCATTCTGTACGTGAACTTTGCCCTCCGGCTTTTGCATAGTTTTCAGTACCAATTTTTGGACCTGTAGTTGTCTTAGTATTATAGGTATGCCTAACTTCTTGTTGCATCGCTGTAGAATTAAAAATAATTGGAGTTTTATTTTGATCTTCAGTGAAACGGAAAGAAGCTGAAAAATTACCTGAGACATCTTTTACTTTATCTCCACCAGTTTTTTCTAAATATTTATCCAAATTTTTCAAAGTAACCGTTACTTTTCCGCCTTTATTGATTCCATTTGAAGTAACAACAGCTGTTCCAATTTCAATATTTGTATTTGGATCAACTAATGGTTGTGTATCAGAGTAAACTGTCATTGGTTCAGGAATATCAAAAGTAAAATAATCCCCGTTATTTAAATTTTCGTTATACTTTTTTAAATCAAACGGTACACGAAGTTTATATGCGGTACCTGTACGTAGATTATAATCCCCCTCAGAATCAACATTTTGTTTCGTGTCAGAAGCATCAAGAAGCTCAACATTTGAAATAACTTGTGTTAATTCTTTTGGTGTTGTATCATTGGCTTTTACTGTACCTAGAGAAATAGATACAGATGATAAAAGTAATATCACTGCTGCTGAAATTTTTGAAAATAATTTCAGTATTATTTTGCTTTTTTGCATATATTGCCCTCTCTTCCATATATATTTATTAAATTTTCAAAGTTCTCGATTCTCTCTTTGATAAAATTATAGAGAAAATCAGCGTGATTTTCATGATATCTAACAATTAGCACTCTCCAAAATTACTGAAATATGAGTTAAAATTACTAAAATATGAATAATCAATAAAATTTTAGCATCCCTCTCTTTTTTTGTCAAGAGAAATTAATTACACTACTAACTTTTGGGAGGTCGGTACATCCTTTTTGGAATTGTCTTTTTATAAAAGTTTTTATTTAGAAAATACTTTATTTAAAAATATTAATTATAATATCTCCACTTCTTTTTTATACTGCTCTTTTATATTTTCATCAAGGACATCATCACTGATAATTGCTGTAAGGTCTTTTAGTTGGAAAAATGTGTAAAATGCATGTGTTGAAAATTTGCTATGGTCCGCAAGAACATAACGTTCAGTCGCATTATTAAGAATCGTTTCATTACAACGTCCTTCTTCTTCATCAGAGATAGTAACCTTCTCTAAATCTATTCCATTTACCCCAACAAACGCCTTATTTACACTAATTTTACTAAGTGCATCTTGCGTGAAGTACCCGATAAATCCTTTTGTTTTTTGACGATATCTTCCTCCGATAAAAATAAGATCGCAAGATGGATTGTCTTTAAACTGTTCGAATACTGTTAATGAATTCGTCACAATATTGATATCTCTATCTTGAAGATACTCTGCTAAATAACTCGTAGTACTTCCTGGTCCTATAAAAATAGTCTCATTATCTTTTATAAGCTCTGATACTTTTCTAGCAATTTGTTTTTTCTCTTCAACATTTACAGAAATTTTCTTATTATAATTATCCTCTTGATAGAAGTTTTTCGGTTTTAACTTCGCTCCACCGTGTATTCTAGTAAGATGCCCATAATCTTCTAATTCTTGCAAATCACGGCGAATCGTCATCTCTGTAACATTCATGTCATGAGCAAGATTGCTAACGCGTACCAAATGTTTATTTTTCAATTCATTTAAGATATAACTATGTCTGTCTATTTTTAACATTTTTTCTCCACTCTAAAATAATAAATTTAACATTTATATTTTAACACTTTTTTCGAAAATATAAAACAGAAAACATAAAACAACTATCAAAACGAACGTTAAATCTAACATAAAAACAAAAAACTAGCTGCTTTTAGACTATAGCAGCCCTCAAACAACTAGTTCTTATTCATTATTTTTCTTTATCTTCTTTTACTTTTTCTACTTTTGGTTGTTCTGTAGCCGCGACAACTCGCATATTCAGAAGCTTATCGTATAGCATTATTGGGTTCTTACGTTTAAGTACATATTTCTCATATAACCAGAATATTGCAGAGATTGGCACTGCTCCCCAACCAATAGTAACTTTAATTAAAAATTCTCTAATTAAATATCTAGAAAATTCAATTTTTTTGTTATCTGTAGGTACTATTCGTACTTTAAGAAGTTTTTTCCCAATAGTTTGTCCTTGCCATTTATGTGGAAGGTATCCATATAACAGAACTGCGAAAATAACTATTGAAAGTGTCATATATAATGCGTTTCTTTCATTTTCTGCTCCACCTTGTGCACGTAAGTTCACAGTAGAATATTGGAAAATAATCGCTATTGGCAAGTAGATTGCTAAGTCGATTAAATAAGCAATTAGACGTTTTACAGGTGAAGCTTCTTCTCCATAAACATCCAATAATGGTGTTTCAACCGGCGCTGAAGCATCGCTTAGTGTTGGTTTTATATTTCTATCATTATAGCTGTATGAACTATTTTTTTTTATTTTCTTAACCATAGTTCACCTAGGCTTCTAAGTCAACGTTGTGGTAAACTTGTTGAACATCTTCACAATCGTCAAGCATTTCTAACATTCTTTCAAATTTAGCTTTATCTTCTTCGCTTAATGTTACTTCGTTTTGAGGAATCATTGAAATTTCTGCAACTTCAAATTCTTCGATTCCAGCTGCTTTAAGAGCTTCTTGGATTTCGTGGAAGTTTTCTGGTTCACCATATACTAATGTTAACTCATCTTCTTCGATAATATCACGAGCATCGATATCAGCTTCCATAAGAATTTCTAATAATTCATCTGCACTTTTACCTTCAACACCGATAACTGCAGTGTTGTCGAACATGTAGTTAACAGAACCAGTAACACCTAAGTTACCTCCGTTTTTACCTAATGCTGTACGTACTTCAGCTGCTGTACGGTTAACGTTATTTGTAAGTGTATCGATAATAACCATTGTTCCACTTACACCGAAACCTTCATAACGTAGTTCATCGTAGTTTTCTTCACTTCCACCTTTTGCTTTTTCAATAGCACGGTCAATAATGTTTTTAGGAACACGGTAAGTTTTCGCTCTTTCTAAAACTACTTTTAGATTTCTGTTACTTTCTGGATCTGGTTCTCCAGTTTTTGCCGCTTGGTAAATTTCACGTCCAAACTTAGCATAAATCTTACTAGTGTTAGCGTCTTTTGCCGCTTTTTTTTCTTTAATATTATTCCATTTACGACCCATAGTCTTTTAATCTCTCTTTCTTTTTATAAATATTTTCCATTTTAGTAAAACTTCCTCGCTACAATATAGCCAGAAAGTTATTACATACCACTCTATATTACTATATTTAGCTTATTTTTTCAAGCTCTGACTAAGCTTTTTCACCTATCTTCTTATTAACTCATTTTCTAAAATATAATTTCTAATACGTACTATCTAATAGCTATTTCAAAAGGTTATATTGGGGCTCAGCCTTGCCGAAACAAAAAATTCGAAGTATAAGGAAATCCTCATACTTCGAATCTATTGTATAACCAAAGTTATTATTTGTATTCTACAAATTTGTTAAATTCAGCTTCATCAACGTTTGTTAATTTAACAATCCAAGATTCTTTTGGATCAGCTGAGTTTAAAACTGTTGGCTCTTCTTCAGCTTTTTTGTTGTATTCTATAACGTCCCCTGCTAATGGAGTGTTGATGTCCAATACAGTTTTTGATGCTTCTAAACGTAAGATAACATCATCTTTTTCTAATTTTTCTTTTCTTGAGAATTCTACGAATCCTACAGTACCAACATCATCTTGTAATTCTGCAGTTGGTCCAATAATGTATACACCTTCGCTTTTTTCAATCCATAAAGCTTTTGCTAATTTTTTCATTTTACAACCTCTTTCTATATTTTATAATTTTTTCTAAGTATCGATGACCTTATTTCGTCACCGATTTTTACCCAAGGGTATATTATACATTTTACAAGATTAAAAATCAACTAAAATAATAATAAAAGTGATATTAACTTTCAATTAGTTTAATAAAAACTAATTAATACTATCCTTTACTTTCAAAACTGATAGTACTAGACTACTTGTACCAAGTACAGACTTTTACAAAGTATTTAATTTCATAGTTAGACGCAGTGGTTTATTGATTTCAAAAATCGCTTTACACAAGCTCATTTGAAATCTAATAAACTGTGCGGGGGTGACTCGACAAAATCGATTTATTTCTTCGAAATCTCGATTTTTGAGTCACTCCCAAGAACAAGTAGTCTTATTTAGGCACGACATATGTAGTTCACTTTACGTATGAATATTTATTATCCTACTAAAACAAGTACGCTAATACATATAAAAAAGCAACTGAAGGGCAATTCAGTTGCTTTTCGTGTTTATATGTGAATATACTCATCCAATTCACTTATCTATATTTTAATATTATAATTCTTCTAATGTCAAGAAATTACCTAAGCTAATCCTCACTTGACCTTTTTAATTAGCTATTATTTCTTAACTCAATATCAACTCAACTAATTCTTGTGCTTCTACTTTTCCGAAATAATGACCTAAGTCAATACTTTCTAATACTTCTAGTAAGTCTTCTTCTTTTACCCTTACCCCGATTAATCTCTCCTCGACATCACCGACATTACCTTTTCCAAAAAAGTCTCCGTAAATTTTAGCTTTTATAATTCGTCCCGCTTCTACTTCCAAATTGAATTCAACAGTCCCAATCCCAAGACGAGCATCTCTATTGTAATTATAGCGTGGTGATTTCCCGTAGTTCCAGTCCCAGTTTTGATATTTCTTAACGAGCAACTCGTCAATCTCTCGCCAATCGTCTTCTGTCAATTCATAACGTTTTATATCTTCTAGTTTCTCGTAGTTGAACAGGCGGCATAGGTATAAATCTTTAAAATCTACTACAGATAAGTTTCTATATTCCTCATCTAAATGCTCTCTAAGACCTGTAACTCTACTTCTTACCGAATCTATTCCTTTTGACTCAATTTTCTTACGATTAGGTCTTAGTACATTGACCATCGCATCATAATCGACATCTAGAAGTAGCGTATATCCCCCGTAAATTTTTCCATTAACAAGAGTCATCGCAGCTCCACTTACTTTCTTTCCATCGACAACAAGGTCATTTCGTCCTGTTTGTTCAACCTCACCCACACCTAGATCACGGAGGATATTTACCGCTGGTTCATAGAACTTTTTAAAATTACCATAGACATTACTATCACCACTCATAATAAGGCAGATATTTACAGCTCCTTCGTCTAAAAATACCGTTCCCCCGCCTGTATCACGTCTAACAAGGGTTATGCCATGAGATTTCATATACTCATGATTAATCTCTTTTTCGGCATTTTGGAAAAGACCAATCTGTACTTTTGGTTTACAACAATAAGGAAATATTATATCCTCATCTAAGTTTAATTTATTCAAAACATGTACTTGTATCGCTAAAGCTACCGCCCCATCGTAAATATATTGTCCGTTTCTTATCGGCTCTATTAAATACATAAGCACTCCTCATTTTCTAAAGCATCATAATACAAACGACTACTATTATACAAGTTAACCCTTAGATAATAGTAGCCGCTTCATCTTAATAGTCTTTTATTCTTTAATTACTACTTCATCCCTACATCGCGGCGATCTTCTTAGTAATTTTCTTCTAATTTCCTAAATTCATCTCTCGTGTGTTCTGGCAGACTCTTACCGTAGTCCATCATAAGCACGATATCTTTAAATGCAGCTTTCGGAATCGCTAATCTTTCGATATCTTCCACCCCTACATCCAGATTAATGTCTTCTTCACGATTTTCTTGGAATTTAGCTACAAAATCCGGTTCAGCTACAAAGACGCTAGATAAACCTACCATCTCAGCGTGCATAATAGCTTCACGGCTTTTTTCTATACTATTAATTCCACCAGTCGCCATCAAAGGAACACGCCCTGCAAGATGTTCATGAACTACTTCATTTATCAAACGACCTTCGTTAGGTCCTTCAGCACGAACTTTATTTTGATAAATATTTTGCCCCCAACTCGCTATCGCAATGTAAGACAACGGCACTCTTTCTAGTATCCAATCTGTAAGTTGGTTAAATTCTTCCACAGTATAACCTATTATCGCACCACGTGTTTCTTCTGGGGTTGCTCTATATCCTAGAATAAAATCCTCAGGTGCTTCATCTTTTATAACTTCATACACTGCTTCAAACACTTCAAGAATGAACCTAGCTCTATTTTCCAATGAATCTACACCATATTCATCATGACGTTTATTCGATACCGTTGAGAAAAAGGTCTGTAGCATTAGCTTTTGTGCGGTTGATATTTCTATCCCTGCAAAGCCTGCGCGTATCGCTCTTCTCGTCGCATCTTTGTATTTTTGTTTAATCACATTGATCATTTCATGAGACAACTCTTCTACCTCATGTTCAAACGGAAGATGCAACTTCAACTTACTCGGTCCATAAACCTTATGGTGTACCCCGTAGTAATTAGCACCCGCTCCTGAATAAGTCAGTTGCAAAATAGCCTTTGCTCCTGCATCTTGCATAGCATCTGCCATTTTAGTAAGTCCTGGTATGCAACTATCATCATGTGCACCGAAGCCAAACTCGAACAACTGCCCATCAACATCGACATAAGCCGCACCCGTTACCTGTAGTGGTGCTGACTTAGCACGTCTTAATGCATAATCCAAGTCTTCTTTTGTGATAATTCCATCTTTTGTAGAAGAATTAGTCGTCATCGGCGACAGCACGAACCTATTTTCTAACTGAACACCGTTTACTAGTTTTATGGGAGTTAATAATTTTTCCACAAACTCACACCTCTTTTACATAGTTTGTAAAACTAACTTAAGATTAAGTCTACTAATTCTTTCGCTTCTACATTTCCGAAGTAGTGAGTTAAATCAATGCTTCCTAATGCTTCTAGTAAATCTTCTTCTTTAACTCTTACTCCGATTAATTTCTCTTCTACATCAACTACATTTCCTTTTCCGAAGAAATCTCCGTAGATTTTCGCTTTTGTAATACGTCCTTCTTCAACCTCTAAGCTGAAATCAACAGTTCCGATTGCAAGGTGAGCATCACGGTTGTAATTATAACGTGGTGATTTCCCATAGTTCCAATCCCAGTTACGATATTTTTCATCCGCTAATTTTTCAATTGCAGCCCAGTCTTCATCAGTAAGTTCATATCTTTTCGCATCTTTAATATCTTCGATTCCCATTAATCCACAGATGATTAAGTTTTTGAACTCATCGATTGTTACATTTTGATATTCAGGTTTTAATAATTCACGCATACCCATTACACGCGCTCTTACTGATTCAATACCTTTTGATTCAATTTTTTTACGGTTTGGAGTTAAGGCATTAACCATCGCTTCGTAGTTTACATCAAGAAGTAATGAATATCCTCCGTAAATTTTACCACGTACTAGTGTCATCGCAGCTCCACTTACTTTTTTACCACGAGCAGTTAAGTCGTTACGTCCTCTTTGTTCAACTTCTGTAGCTCCTAAGCTGTGAAGTACGTCTACTGCTGGTTGGTAGAATTTTTTGTAGTTTCCATATACATCTGTATCCCCAGGCATTAAGAAACATACGTTAACAGCTCCGTTATCAACGTATACAGCACCACCACCTGTATCACGACGTACTAAGATAATATCTTTTTCTTTCATGTAGTCATGATTTACTTCAGTTTCAGCATTTTGGAATAATCCGATTTCTACTTTTGGTTCGCAGTAATATGGGAAGATTACAGTCTCATCGATATCGATGTTGTTAAGCACGTAAACTTGCATCGCCATTACTAAAGCCCCATCTGGTAAATATTTTCCGTTTCTAATCGGTTCTATTAAATACATAATTTATTCTCCTTTATTTGTTAATTTTTGTTAATGTATTTTTTAGCTAATAATATATTTTATTGTAGTTTTCATATAATTTGGTCCGCAATATCACAAAATCTCATAGTGAATTTTCTTCACAGCCTATGTTATACACTTGATGCGCACTACCCGAAAATTTATTACGGGGCTGACCCAAAATACCTAAATTTTAACAAAGTGTATATGGAAACTCATAGACGCAGTGGTTTATTGATATCTAAAATCGCTTTAGAAAAGCTTTTTAGATATGTAATAAACTGTACGGAGGTGACTCGACAAAATCTTGTTTCTTGAAATCACGATTTTTTAGTCACCTCCTTTTTTCCAACAACTCTTCCACTTCTAACGTTAAATCTTTACTATTTTGATTAAACCACAATACCCTAGAAGCTATTCTTTCAGGGAATTGGTATTTCTTCTGATTCATAGTAATCATCAACGCCTGTGGATTTTTATCAAGTTCTCTATAAAATGGATATTTTATAAACTGAGGCGTCGTAAATCCTACTCCTATTTCGATAAATAATGTTTTCTTATCACGATTTTTTTCTAAAAATTCATTATACTTATCTAGATGTTCAAAAAAGATTGGATCCTCTACCATTCCCTTTTCAGCATTACGCTTATTAACCTCAAGTGGTGCTCCACATTCTGGACATAATGGAATAGACCTATAGTCAACTTCCATATTTTCTTGTTCCACAGCAAGTCTACGCATTAATGCTTCATCTTGATATGTCTTCGCATGACAGTGTTTACTGCACTGCATAAGCCCGTACTTCCCTTGAATGTGGAAAACTTTATCCATATCATACCCCGCAACATCGAACGCATTATCCGCATTAGTCGTAATAATGTGATAGTTTTTATCCTTTAGAATATTTTTTAAGGCAGTGTAACTTGCCCCAACAGGTTGATCAAAGTAATTTAATAAGACAAAACGACTTTGAAAAGCCCAATATTCTTGTGAACTAGGGAAATCAAATAGGCTCGCCTGTAACATATCTAAAAATTTATATTTTTCTACAAAATCTTTAAAGTTACTCGTGAATCTTTCTCCAATATAAGTAAATCCATCGGCAGCTGACATTCCAGCTCCTATTCCTATGACTATCGCCTCAGCTTCTTCTATTAACTGTGCTAATTTTTCGGCATTGTTTTCTTCTAACTCTATCGCCTTCCAAGTCATTAATTTTTCTCCTCTTTTTCCATTAGCTCTTTTGCTAAAATCTCTATAATATTTTTTCTTCTTTCTATAGTTGGTACTAAAGGTATACACATAAGTTCTTCCAACTCTAATTCTGTAGCTAAATCTCTAAGTTTTTCTACTACAACATCCTTCGTACCCCAAACTAAACGTGTTCTATTCTTTTCTACTTTTTCTTTATCAATTTCAGCAATTTCATACTCTTTTGCTGTTTCTATACTAGGAAATCTGTCGAATTCTGTAAATTCTTTCTTACCAAGAAGCCATACATCTAAACAACGTACCAAGTCTTTCGCCTCTTGTTCATCTTCTCCAATCGCTATAAATACCGCGACAATATCTTGTGGTGTTTTTTGTTGATCAATCATCTTAGTACGATAAGTTTGTAAACATCTTTTTGCTGTTTCTATATAATCTACAGCTTGATTAAAGAATAGACCATAAACATAGTTTTGCCCTAATTCTGCGGCTAGATTCGCACTTTTCTCACTAGTTGATAGTAACCACATTAGACCAACCTTTGCTTCTGGTGGTTGCACTAATATTTCATTTCCCGTAAGAAGCTCCAGTAATTCTGTACAACTTTCATTGTATTCATCTCGTGTTATAGGCATCGTATTCATCAGTTTTTGAACTACTTTAGTTCCAGGATTATTACCTATTCCTAGATTCACCCTATTTGGATATAGTGCACTAAGAAGTTTAATCCATTCGCTAATTTTATATGGTGTATAATGAGGAATCATTATTCCACCTGTACCTATTTGTATTTTTTCTGTATTTTGTAAAAGGTGCAACATAAGTAGTTCTGGGCTACTGCTCGCAAGTGCTGGTACCTGATGATGTTCAGCCATCCAAAAACGACTATAACCTAGTTTTTCAGCTAAACGGGCTAATTCTGTACTCTCTTCTATAGCTTCTAATGCAGTTTTCCCTTCATCCACAATAGCATAATCTAAAATACTAAGTTTCATAGTATTATCCTCTTATATTTTATCTTATTTTATATAACTTCAAATATCTATTTTCTTCTTTTTAGTATTTTATTTCACACTCTTCAATTTATTTTTACCTTTTTATATACTTAATAATCTGATATAATAAATTATAAGAAAACCTTTTCTGAAATTACGAACTTATTATATCATATTTTCAGAAAAAGTACACATACCTAGCACCACTACTTTAAATTTTTTATAAAAAAATTATGGTAACTTAATCTACTGAATCTACCTTTAATTTACATAATTTTAGATAATATCAGCAGTTTATTTTCTATATTATTTTTTCTTGTTGTATATTTTTTGGTATAGTTGTATGTTATTTACATTACTTAAAGAGGTATTTTTTATGGAATCAAAATTATTAACACCTGTTAAACTGGCTAATGGAATAGAACTTGAGAATCGTTTTGTTCTTTCTCCGATGACTACAAACTCATCTACCGCAGAAGGCTTCATTACAGAAGAAGATCTTCTTTACGCTAAAAGACGAAAAAATACAGCCCCCTTACAAATTACCGGCGCTGCTTATATAAATCTAGAAGGACAACTTTTTGAATATGGTTTTAGTGTACATGATGATGCATGTATTCCAGGTTTAACTGAAATGGCGAAGGCTATGCAGTCTGGTGGAGCAAAAGCTATCTTGCAACTTACTCATGCAGGTCGTTTCGCTAATCACTATGTTACTACTAACAAACGCGCCGTCGGTCCAAGTTATATGGAATTAAACTCGCCTGTAGAACACATCGTTTATCCTCTTTCTATAGAAGATATACAAAAAATAAAAGAAGACTATAAGCGTGCAGCAAGTCGTGCAATCGCAGCTGGTTTCGATGGTATTGAGATATCTAGTGCTCAACGTCTTTTACTACAAACATTCTTTTCTACCTTCTCAAATGAACGCCACGATGAATACGGAGTAGATACACTAGAAAATCGCTCACGTTTCATCCTTGAAGTTTTTGAAGAAGTATATGAAGTAATTAAAAAAGAAGCTCCAGCAGACTTTATCTTCGGTTATCGTGCAACACCTGAAGAAACTCGCGGTGAAGAAGTTGGTTATACTGTAGAAGAATTTAATCAGCTTACCGACTGGTTATTAGAAAGAGTACCACTATCATACATGGCAATCGCAAGCTGGGGACAAAATATTTATCTAAATACAGTACGAGCAGAAGGTCCACATCAAGGAAGACTTATTAACGAAATAGTCTATAAACACTTAAATGGAAGAATACCATTAATCGCTTCAGGTGGAATCAACACTGTGGAAAAATGTGAAGTTGCAATTTTACATGCTGATATGATTGGTTTATCTTCTCCATTTGTTGCAGAACCAGATTTCGTTGAAAAACTAAAAGCAAATCATATAGAAGATATAAATCTGGATGTTGGTGTTGAAGATATAGAGCGCTTAGCTATTCCAAAAGCGGCATTTAAAGACATCGTCCTTATGATGGACTATGGTAAAAGTTTACCCCAACATACTAGAGACGAGTTTAGGAAATTAGAAGAAAATTATTAACAATATTCCTTTTTCGAGGCTAACACAAAAGTAAAACAAAAAATCAGACTTTTCATAAGTAATGTAATTCTTTTTTTACATTTACTTACTCTAAGTCTGTTTTTTATTATTGAATTCTTGTTAATCTTTTCACCTTAGTCTGCACTACATTTAACGGTACCGCTTCTTTCGTTATAACACTAGTATCTAATCCAAACCATTTTTCCGGGGTTACCGTTATTTTTTTCAGTTTTAATCTTAGTCCCATAATGAAGTTATCGAATGATGATAAACCGTTACTATTACCTAGTACCTCTTCAATCAGTACGAATCTAAAGTCTCCGACCGTCTCAGCTTTACCTCTTAAGTTGTACTTAGTAGGTTGTAGTTCTAATTCTTTATTCATCAACAAATCATCTATTACTTGATGCATAAACATATTTACTCTTTGGTGTTCTCTAAATCCTAAGTTAAAAGTGATTTTAAGTATTTTTTTGTCGCTAAATTTAGTAACTTTATACTCTCTTTTATATGGTTTATCTATAACGTTAATATGTACGAAAAAGTAGACATTCGCCCTTTTCGGTTGTTTGTTTAATATAGAGTACAATACTGCATAATCCACATCTTCTTCTCTTTTCGCACCTGTTAAGTATACTAAGTTTGTTGCATATTTCGGTACACTTTTATCCATACTTAACTGAAGTAATTGTTTTGTATAATTTTTCACAGTTAAATATTGACTTTCTCTCTCTTTTATCTCTGTTCCTCTATACCAGATAAACATAATTATAAATATTAGTAACGCTATGAATACCGTAATGTATCCACCATTTACAAATTTTAAACTATTCGCATATAAGAAGAATAATTCTTCTATTCCAAAAAACATTAAGAAGATTACAGCAAATATTTTTTTAGCTTTAACTTTGTACAAGTAAATACTTAATAATAATGTAGTTACAAACATTGTTATACTAATACTTAAACCGTACGCTGCTTCCATATTACTACTTGTTCTAAAGAATATTACGACACAGCTACTGCAGATAAATAGTATTATATTAACCGCAGATACATAAACCTGTCCTTTTAATTCTGTCGGATATTTTATTATTAATTTTGGGAATAGGTTTAGTTTTATCGCCTCTGAGATTAATGTGAAAGATCCTGTTATTAAACTTTGACTCGCTATTATCGCAGCTAATGTTGCTAGTATTACTTGAAATACTACAAAACTCTCTGGAACTATCGCAAAGAATGGATTTTTTTCTGAACTGTAATTTGTCGATAATAAATACGCTGCTTGACCGAAATAATTCGCAAGTAAACATACTTTAACCGCAAACCAAGCCATTCTAACATTTTTTCGTCCACAGTGACCTAAGTCCACATATAAATCCTCTGCACCTGATACACATAAAAATACCGCCCCTAATAAGACGAATACTCCTGGGTATGTAATTAATAAATTAAATGCGTATTTTGGATTAATAGCTTTTAATATTTCTGGTCTAGTACCTATTGATTTTATTCCCCAGAAAAATAGAGATAAAAACCATAAACTCATTATAGGACCAAATAGCGATCCTATCTTTTTCGTTCCAAATCTTTGAAATGAAAAGATAAAGATAAAAATTATCAATACTAGAATTATCACATCATTTGTGTTTATAGCTGGGATTATATCATGTAATCCCTCAACAGCTGATGTCACTGTAATTGCTGGTGTTATTATTCCGTCCGCAAGAAGTGTTGCTCCGCCTATCATCGCTAAGAGAACAACTCCTCGTTTAGTTTTATTTTTTATTAAAGCAAATAATGAGAATACTCCACCTTCACCATGGTTATCCGCCTTTAATGCGATTAATACATATTTAGTCGTCGTCTGTAAGGTCATTACCCAAAATATTAAACTAACGAATCCTAATACGAGATTTTCACTCATCATAGCATCACTACTACGGACGAATGATTTCATTACATAAAGTACCGAGGTCCCTATGTCTCCAAATATTATTCCAATAGTTATTATTACACCAAGAAAAGTCAATCTTGATTTATCCATTTTTATACCCTCTTATAAATAATTGAAATTATATCACTTCTATAAAATCAGTAATATAATTCTCACATATTATTATATTCCTCTTGTGAAGAAAGTCAATAGTAAGTATCTTATATAATTTATTTTAATATAATGCAGAAATCATGTATACAATACCTTTTTCTTCTTTCACTTCAATATAACACCTTAAATTATTTAATTTAAACGACACACACTCATCATTCTATAAAAAATATCAAAAACACCTTTAAATTAATTTTGAAAACTTTTACTTTAACACTTTACAAACCTATTTAAAAAGTGTTAAAATTAAGTTAACGAAATTTAACACATTAAATTTAAAGGATAGATTTTTATGAATAAAGGGGTGCTATTATGTTAATAAAAAGTAAAAAAGTTTGGTCGAGCGGACAATTTCTTCCTCTTATTTTAGAAATAGAAGATAAAAAAATAACTGCCGTTTATGACTACAATGCATTCGAAAAAGTAGATTATGATTTTGGAACTAACCGTGTTTTACCTGGATTTATAGATGTTCATACACATGGTGCTTACGGTTATGATACTAATGATGTTAATGAAGAGGGACTTCGTAATTGGACAAAAAATGTCGTTTCTGAAGGTGTAACATCATTCTTACCTACTACAATTACACAAACTGAAGAAGTTCTTCTAAAAGCTGTCGCTAATGTTGCTAAAGTATACGAAGAAGGATATGAAGGAGCTGAAATCTTAGGTATTCACTTCGAAGGACCTTATCTTGATGTAGAAAAACGTGGTGCTCAACCGTTAAGTTGTATTCAAACACCAAGTGTTGAACAATTTAAAAAATTCCAAGCAGCTAGTAAAAACTTAATTAAACTTATTACTATCGCTTGTGAAAAAGATGTTGATTATAAGCTTACTAAATATTTAGTAAACCAAGGTATTCGTGTAAGTTTAGGTCACTCAGCTTGTAATTATAAAGAAAGTTATCTTGCATTCGCCAATGGTGCGTCATCTCAGACTCACGTTTATAACGGTATGGTTGGTTTCCATCACCGCGATGGTGGTCAAGTAGGATTTGCTCTACGTGCGCGTGATGCATATGGAGAAATTATTTGCGACGGTATCCACTCTACTACAGATGCTCTTAACACATATTTCACAGCAAAAGGGCGTGATCATGGAATTATGATTACTGACTCTCTTTGTGCAAAAGGTTGTGGCCGTGGCTCTTACATCTTCGGTGGAGAAAATATGGAAATATATGAAGATGGTAGTGCTCACCGTGACGATGGTCGTCTTGCAGGTTCTACACTTAGAGTTATCGATGGTCTACGCGTCTTAATAGAAGATGCTTTAGTACCAGTTGATGCAGCAATTAACTCTTGTACAAAAAACCCTGCTGAAATG
Organism: Gemella haemolysans; assembly: GCF_012273215.1. Taxonomy (NCBI): domain Bacteria; kingdom Bacillati; phylum Bacillota; class Bacilli; order Caryophanales; family Gemellaceae; genus Gemella; species Gemella haemolysans. The sequence continues at coordinate 1,767,077 of NZ_CP050965.1, forward strand.
TTAGGTTTTGCCGATCGTAAAGGTAAACTTAAAGTAGGTTACGATGCTGATGTTGTTGTTATTAGTCCTGAATACGAAGTACTAACAACATTCGCGCGTGGTAAAGAAGTTTATAAAAAAGAAGATTAATAAATAAGGAGTAACAATATGAAATATTTAGTTTTTAATTCTAAAAAAGAAGCTTCACAAGAAGCATATAAAATTATTAAAAGTTTAATAGATGAAAATTCAACATTAGGACTTGCGACTGGATCAACTCCAACAGATTTATACGAAGAGATGATCGCTGATTATAAAGCTGGAAACTTTAGCTATAAAAATATTAAATCTTATAACTTAGATGAGTATGTTGGAATTAGCTATGATCACCCTGAAAGTTATCATAAATTCATGGATACTAATTTATTCGATCATGTTGATATAAATAAAGAAAATACACACGTTCCTGATGCTAGTGCTGAAGACTTAGAAAAAGCTCTTAAATCATATCAAGAAGAGCTAAATAACACACAAATCGATGTCCAGATCCTTGGTGTTGGATCTAATGGACACATTGGTTTTAATGAACCAGGAACATCATTTGAAGCTGGAGTACACGTTGTTGATTTAAAACAAGAAACAATCGAAGCAAACTCTAGATTCTTTAATAACGATATTAACCTAGTACCAAAACAAGCTGTAACAATGGGAATTAAAGACATTATGCGCGCAAAACATATTATCTTATTAGCGTTTGGAAAAGCAAAACAACAAGCGATAAAAAGTTTAATAGAAGGTGAGGAAATAACTGAAAATATTCCTTGTACCGTTCTAAAAAATCACCCTAGTGTTTATGTACTAGTAGATAAAGAAGCAGACTTTAAATAATTAATAAAGTGGGAGTGGCTGTCGACTAAACTATCATCTCTAGTCGAACCCTCCCACTAAAATAAACACATCGATGTAAGCGTTTGATTTTAAAATTTAAAATAGGGAGGTACAAAATATGTGTACACAATTAAATTGGACAAATATAGCTACTGTAGCGGCTCAAAAAGGCTACGAAAATAATATAGGTACAGCAGGATTAGTTAAAGGAGTATTAGGTAATAAACTAATCTTCGGTGGTGGAGCTAACTTCCCAGGTGGACTACCTGTAGATGGAGGAGTCAAAGTAAATCATAAAGATGTATATCTATATGAAGAAACGTCTGAAGGAGTAACACTATTAGATCAAATTCAATTCGACTATCCTTTAGCATATGGACCAAGTGCAGTACATAACGACACTTTATACTACATCGCGAATAAAACTGAAACATCATCAGAAATTTTAGCATTCACTGTTGTTTATAACAAATTAAAAGTTGAAGTAGTCGACACTCTTCCACTTACTGTAGAAAATGTTATCGCAAAAGTTTACAATAATAAACTATACTTTGGTATTGGATCTATTAACGGATCAAATAATAATGAACTTTATGCATATGATTTAGCAACTAAGAAATTTGAAGTAATTTCAGAATTTCCTGGGAAATTACGTAATCAAGCTGTAAGCTACGTATACAATAATGAACTTTATGTATACGGTGGCGGTGCTGGTGAAACTTATAACGATGGCTTTAAACTTAACTTAGAAACAAAAGAATGGACTCAGCTAGCTGATGTATTAATCGATAATGAAGAAGTATCTCTATTAGGTGCTGATTGGGCTCCATTAAACGACCATGAACTTCTAGCAATCGGTGGTTTCAATAAAGATGTTTGGAAAGACGCAGTATTTAACTTAACAACATTACAAGGTGAAGATCACGCAAAATATCGCGATGCATACTTCAGACGTCCTGTAAGTGATTATAAGTGGAATAAAAAAGAATTAGTATATAACTTGAAAGAAAATCGCTGGTATCAATTAGGAGAAATTCCTTTCGAAGCACCTTGTGGACATGCATTGCTAGCCACTAATAACAATATTTACTCAATCATGGGTGAGATTAAACCAGCTGAACGAAAACCATATATCCATAGAACAAAAAAATAATAAAATAAAAGAACTACTTAACAAACACATGTTAGGTAGTTCTTCTTTTTATCAATTAAATTTATATACTATTTTATTCATATTAATAAAAATCAAATAAAAAAAAGAACCTTCCAAAAGGAAAGCTCTCACTGTTGCCTGGCAACGTTCTAGTCTCACAGGGCGTAAGCCCAACTACATTCGACGCTAAAGAGCTTAACTTCTGTGTTCGGTATGGGTACAGGTGTGTCCTCTTCGCTATCGCCACCAGACGAAAACTTCATATACATATTATATCATCTTTTTTCTTTTTGTCAACAGTTACTTTCAAAGAACTTTCACTTGATTAAGTCCTCGACCTATTAGTATTAGTCAGCTGAACACGTTACCGTGCTTACACTCCTAACCTATTCTCCTTGTCGTCTTCAAGGGGTCTTAATATCCGTGGGAAATCTCATCTCGAGGGGGGCTTCATGCTTAGATGCTTTCAGCTCTTATCCCTTCCGTATTTAGCTACCCAGCTATGCCACTGGCGTGACAACTGGTACACCATTGATACGTCCATCCCGGTCCTCTCGTACTAAGGACAGCTCCTCTCAAATTTCCTACGCCCACGACGGATAGGGACCGAACTGTCTCACGACGTTCTGAACCCAGCTCGCGTACCGCTTTAATGGGCGAACAGCCCAACCCTTGGGACCGACTACAGCCCCAGGATGCGATGAGCCGACATCGAGGTGCCAAACCTCCCCGTCGATGTGGACTCTTGGGGGAGATAAGCCTGTTATCCCCAGGGTAGCTTTTATCCGTTGAGCGATGGCCCTTCCATGCGGAACCACCGGATCACTAAGTCCTGCTTTCGCACCTGCTCGACTTGTAAGTCTCACAGTCAAGCTCCCTTGTGCCTTTACACTCTGCAAATGATTTCCAACCATTCTGAGGGAACCTTTGAACGCCTCCGTTACTCTTTGGGAGGCGACCGCCCCAGTCAAACTGCCCACCTGACACTGTCTCCCGGTTTTCTATGCCGAGGGTTAGAATTTCAATACAGCAAGGGTAGTATCCCAACAACGCCTCCTCATACACTGGCGTGCATGATTCTTAGGCTCCTACCTATCCTGTACATACTGCATCAAAATTCAATATCAAGCTACAGTAAAGCTCCATGGGGTCTTTCCGTCCTGTCGCGGGTAACCTGCATCTTCACAGGTACTATGATTTCACCGAGTCCATCGTTGAGACAGTGCCCAAATCGTTACGCCTTTCGTGCGGGTCGGAACTTACCCGACAAGGAATTTCGCTACCTTAGGACCGTTATAGTTACGGCCGCCGTTTACTGGGGCTTCAATTCATACCTTCGCTTACGCTAAGCACTCCTCTTAACCTTCCAGCACCGGGCAGGCGTCAGCCCCTATACTTCACCTTACGGTTTTGCAGAGACCTGTGTTTTTGTTAAACAGTCGCTTGGGCCTATTCACTGCGGCCTACTCTCGTAGGCACCCCTTCTCCCGAAGTTACGGGGTCATTTTGCCGAGTTCCTTAACGATGGTTCTCTCGCTCACCTTAGAATTCTCTTCCCAACTACCTGTGTCGGTTTGCGGTACGGGCACCTCTTATCTCGATAGCGGCTTTTCTTGAGAGTTTGGCTTCATTGACTTCGCTACTATATTTCGCTCCCCATCACACTTCAGTCTTATGAGCAGCGGATTTGCCTACTACTCAACCTTTGTGCTTAGACGTCCTATTCCATCAGGACGATCAATTAGCCTCCTCTGTCCCCACTTCTCTCAAACGATATTTGGTGGTACAGGAATTTCTACCTGTTGTCCATCGGCTTCACCATTCGGCTTCACCTTAGGTCCCGACTTACCCAGAGCGGACGAGCCTTCCTCTGGAAACCTTAGTCATTCGGTGGATAGGATTCTCACCTATCTTTCGCTACTCACACCGGCATTCTCACTTCTAACCTCTCCACCTCGCCTTACAGCTCAGCTTCTATGATGTTAGAACGCTCTCCTACCATATAACATTAGTTATATCCGCAGCTTCGGTTGTATGTTTAGCCCCGGTACATTTTCGGCGCGATGTCACTCGACCAGTGAGCTATTACGCACTCTTTAAATGGTGGCTGCTTCTAAGCCAACATCCTGGTTGTCTGTGCATCATCACATCCTTTTCCACTTAACATACAATTTGGGACCTTAGCTGGCGGTCTGGGCTGTTTCCCTTTCGACTACGAACCTTATCACCCGCAGTCTGACTCCCGTTGATATTTATCTGGCATTCGGAGTTTGTCTGAATTCGGTAACCCGGGATGGGCCCCTAGTCCAAACAGTGCTCTACCTCCAGTAAACTCACAACGAGGCTAGCCCTAAAGCTATTTCGGAGAGAACCAGCTATTTCCAAGTTCGATTGGAATTTCTCCGCTACCCACAGCTCATCCAAACACTTTTCAACGTGTCCTGGTTCGGTCCTCCATTCAGTGTTACCTAAACTTCAACCTGGCCATGGGTAGATCACTTGGTTTCGGGTCTACTCCATCATACTATCTCGCCCTATTAAGACTCGCTTTCGCTTCGGCTCCATGTCTTCCACTTAACCTCGCATGATAAAGTAACTCGCCGGTTCATTCTACAAAAGGCACGCCATCACCCCCGAAAGGGCTCTGACTACTTGTAAGCACACGGTTTCAGGTTCTCTTTCACTCCCCTCCCGGGGTTCTTTTCACCTTTCCCTCACGGTACTGGTTCACTATCGGTCACTAGGTAGTATTTAGCCTTACCAGATGGTCCTGGTAGATTCCGACGGAATTCCTCGTGTTCCGCCGTACTCAGGTGCTCTCTCTCGCCAACTTAGCATTTCGTATACAGGACTTTTACCTTCTACGGTCTAACTTTCCAGCTTGTTCTACTATACTTCGTCATACGATTTATTGAGAGTCCTACAACCCCAATATGCAAGCACATTGGTTTGGGCTCCTTCCTTTTCGCTCGCCGCTACTAAGGAAATCGATTTTTCTTTCTCTTCCTACAGGTACTTAGATGTTTCAGTTCCCTGCGTTACCTCGCTTTCGCGTACCGCCCTTTTAAAAGCGGTGGGTTCCCCCATTCGGATATCTACGGCTCTTTGCTTACTTACAGCTCCCCGTAGCATTTCGTCGTTTGTCACGTCCTTCATCGGCTCCTAGTGCCAAGGCATCCTCCGTGCGCCCTTTACTACTTAATCGTGTGTAGCTTTTACGCTTCGTTCTTTTCCTTGAACTCTTTGTGAATAAGTTTTACAACTTACTTACTTTTCTCGGTTTTGTAAATCTGTTTTTAATTTATAGAAAATTATTTTTGATCTAATATATATATTCAGTTTTCATTGTTCAAAAATGGTGGAGCCTAGCGGGATCGAACCGCTGACCTCCTGCGTGCAAAGCA